>DASSCV010000109.1:0-27279 GCA_035697505.1 Rubrobacter sp. | reverse complement strand
CACACTCGTAAAGAGCAGGGGTAAGCGGTTCGAGTCCGCTCGTCGGCTCTCTTTTACGTGAAGATGTGCAAGGTTGTGGATAACGTCATGGGTTTCGTACACCTCTGGTGTATCGCTATCCTGCTCAGGCACTTGTTGCCTCAGTTCAGGTAAAGTGCAACAAGGCTACATTATCATCAGGGCAACCAGAAACGCGGGAGTAGCCATAGCCGAACCTACGGACCCATCAAAGCGCCCAGGCGAACGACTCAAGCGTTGGCTCCTCGAGCACCGCATCGAGGACGTACCAGGCCCGGAGGCGAAAGAGGGAAGATCCGAGCAGCACCCCTGGTGGCAGGTGATCTGTCTCACCGGCGTGGACTACTTCTCGACGCTCGGTTACATCCCGGGCATCGCGGCGCTCGCAGCCGGAGTGCTCTCGCCCATAGCCACCTTGCTCATCGTGCTCCTGACCCTCCTTGGGGCCCTGCCAATGTACAGGCGTGTCGCCGCAGAGAGTCCTCACGGGCAAGGCTCGATCGCGATGCTGGAGAACCTTCTCTCTTTCTGGAGAGGCAAGCTGCTTATCTTGGGCCTGCTCGGCTTCGTGGCGACCGGCTGGCTGGTCACGATCACCCTCTCGGCCGCTGACGCCACGGCCCACATCGTGGAGAATCCCTTGACGCCGGATTTCCTCCGCGGCCAGCACGTCGTCATCACGCTCGTGCTGCTTGCGACGCTGGGGGCGGTCTTCCTCAAGGGCTTCAAGGAAGCCATAGGGATCGCGGTGGCCGTGGTAGGGGCGTACCTGCTGCTCAACCTGGTCGTCGTGTCCGTAGGACTCTACGAGTGCGTGGTGGGCCCATCCTTTGTAGTCGATTGGCAGTCTAAGCTGTTCGCCAACTACGGCAACCCCTTGACGATGGTCGGTGTATCGTTGCTGGTGTTCCCGCGCCTGGCCCTAGGGCTTTCGGGGTTCGAAACTGGCGTAAGCTTGATGCCGTTGGTGCGTGGCGACCCAAACGACGAACCACAGCGGCCTGCAGGCCGCATCCGCAACACGCGCAAGATGCTCACCGTGGCGGCCATCGTCATGAGCTTCTACCTCATTATGACGAGCTTCGTGACGGTCGTACTCATCCCGGCGGCGGAGTTCCAGAAGGGAGGAAGCGCCAACGGGCGCGCTCTTGCCTACCTGGCGCACGACCAACTGGGCGACGTCTTCGGCACAGTCTACGACCTGAGCACCATCGCCATTCTTTGGTTCGCAGGAGCCTCGGCGTTAGCGGGGCTCTTGAACATCGTGCCCCGGTATCTGCCCCGCTACGGCATGGCACCCGAGTGGGCGCGAGCCATCCGGCCGCTGGTGCTCGTCTACATCGCCATCTCCGTTACCGTCACCATCGTCTTCGCAGCCGACGTTGACGCACAGGCCGGGGCCTATGCTACAGGCGTTCTGGCTATGATGACCTCCGCGGCGTTTGCCGTCTCGCTCTCGGCCTGGCGCCGGGGTTCCAGGCTCGGGACGCTTGGGTTCGGAGCGATAACCATCATCTTCGTCTACGCGTTCGTGGCGAACGAGGTGCAGCGCCCCGACGGTATCGTGATCGCCTCGTTCTTCATCCTCACCATCGTGCTCACCTCGCTCGTCTCTCGGGTGTGGCGCACCACCGAGCTGCGCACGGAGAAGATAGAAGTGGATGAGACGGCCCAGAGGTTTATCGACGAAGCGAGCGGAGGAGAGGAGATCCACATCGTCGCCAATCGGCGCCAGTCGGGCGACGCGCGCGACTATTATTTGAAGGAGAGGGAGCAGCGCCAGTACACCCACATCCCATCGGACGTAATACTTTTCCTGGAAGTAGAGGTGGGAGATCCATCCGAGTTCGAGGACGTGCTCGAGGTAAGGGGCGTGGAAGTAAACGGCTACAGGGTGCTGCGCGCCGAGAGCTCGACGGTTCCGAACGCTATCGCCGCCTTCCTGCTCCACCTGCGCGACACGACAGGCAAAGAGACGCACTGCCACTTCGATTGGACGCAGGGTAATCCCATTGGGTACCTGTTGCAGTATGTCTTGCTGGGGGAGGGGGACACTGCCCCAGTCACCCACGAAGTCCTGAGGGAAGCCGAACGTGACCCCGAACAGCGCCCCATCATCCACGTCGCCGGCAAGTGACCGAGTAGGCGACCCCAAGCCTACTACTCGCGCCCACCGTTGGATGAGGGAAACGTTAAATTTTGATCTCCCCTCTTTGCGCTATTGTGAGCCTACTCGCATACTACTAGGACAGGGCAGTGGGCGTGCTTGATCACAGATTCGGAGACGCTGCCCAACAATGCTCTTCTGATGCCACCCCAGCCCGTGCCGCGAGAGCACGTCGGCGATCCGGCGGTAGCGCCCCAGGTGCGTGTTCCTGCTCGCCAAAGCTCTCCTAGCGCTCAAACACGGGGTAGGGCTTTGTAAATTGCATCAGCCTCCAGCAAGACCATCTGCGACATTGCTGAGGATGCCACCGAGCATGCCGTCCGGCCAGTCCAGATATGCTGCTCCGGCCCTCCTTCTTTATGCCCTTTTGCACCCGAGTGTCTAAAACGTGCATTCTCGGAAGTGTGATCCCTTCACTCGATCGTGGTGATGAGGAAGGCCAGGGCGAAACCCAGGGTGGTGAAGAGACCAGCCTGCTTGCCCCCGTACTTGAATGCCTCGGGCATCATCGTATCGGTCAGCATGGTCAACAGGGCGCCGCCAGCGAAGGACTGGACGAAGGCGACCGTCGCCGCAGAAGCTCCGTCAAAGAGAGCGTAGCCGGCCAGCGAAGAGAGCGCGCACACCACGGTGACCGATGTCCAGAGGCTCAGGATCCGCCCTCTTTGCCAACCGCTTTTGGACAGGCCGGCCGTGGAGGAAAGGGCCTCTGGCAGGTTGGAGATGAACACAGCTGCGAGGAAGGCGACGCTCACCCCTTCACCACCTATCAACGATAGGCCGAGCACGATCGACTCGGGGATACCGTCCAGCACCGTGCCAAGCACGATAGCCAAGGCTGACCCCGCATCTTGCCCTCCGGCAGCGCTCTTTCTCCCTTCCCCTCCGAAGCGGTCGATGGCTAGATCTCCGAGGGAGAACGTGATGGCGCCTGCCAACAAGCCGAGCCCCACCGCCCCGCTTCCGCTCGATGTGCTGAAGGCGTCCTCGACCAGTTCGTAGGCTACGCTGCTGATCAGAACTCCCGAGCCAAAGGCCATGATGAGTCCCAGGGGGCGTAACCCGATCGGGCGGCGCAGCGCGATCAGTGCTCCGAGCAGGAGCGAGGAGGCGGCGATAAACCCCCACGCGAATGCCTCAGCCACCGGTACCCCTCAGACGCGTCGTGGCCAGGCAGGCCATCGTGGCTTTGCCGCACCCTTTACTCTTGATCAAGCGGGACAACTCGTACACCATGAGCATGATGCCATCGTTGGGAACTCCGTGTCTCTGTCGGAGGCTTATTCACCGAACCTCCGAGAAGGCAGGCGGTCTCGGAAGTCTAGTCTCAGCGGATGATGCCAGCGATTCACGAGTGTGCAACGCTTTCGCAACGCTCCCCTAATACGATGGTCCTTACGAAGAAGAAAGCAACACTACTAGAGGAGGTCGAACACAGATGAGCGCCGATGCGTTCGTACTCCTTCCGAGGTCCATTCGCGGGGGCCGGCTGGCGTGCAACTGAGCGATCAACTCATCCTGGCGGGCGTACTGCAGGCGATCCTGTACCTGTTCTTCGTCCGGGCCATAGATCTCTACGAGCGGGAGCCGCTGCCCTACGTGGTGGCCGTCTTCCTCTGGGGCTTCGCCGTGGCGACGACCATCGCGGTCTTCTTCAACACCCTGGCCAAGACCGCTTTCGCTTCTTTGGTGAGCGAACGGGGGGCGAACGCGCTCACCGCGATCTTCGTGGCCCCCGTGGTCGAGGAGTCCGCCAAGGGGCTCGCGCTTCTGATCATCTTCGTCATCGCCTTCCTCGCCGCGTTGCTCAGGCGCGGCCTGATCGAGTTCGCGGGGGTTATGGACGGCATAGTATATGGATCGGTGGTCGGCTTCGGCTTCGCCCTCTACGAGGACATCAGCTACGGGATGCAGTTCGGCGCGCAGACGTTCATCGCGCGCCGGATCCTCGGCAGCTTCGGTCACGCCGCGTTCACCTCGTCTACGGGCATCGGGTTCGGGCTGATCCCCTTCGCCAACAGCACGAGAATGAAGATCGTCTCACCGTTGCTCGGGCTCCTCGTCGCCATATTCCTGCACTCCACCTTCAACTTCCTGGCAACCACGCTGGGTCCGGTGGCCTACCTCTTCATGTTCATCGTCGTGCTCGTTTACCTGGTGCTGATCATCGTCTGGCTCAACTTCGAGCGGCGCTCGATAAAGGACGAGCTGCGCGAGGAGGTCAAGATGGGGATCATAAGCCCCGAGGAGTACGCTATCCTGCCGACCGTCTTCCGCAGGAGGAGCTACTATCTCCAGCTTGTCCTGAAGGGACAGCTGCGCGAGTGGTCCACGGCGCGCAGGGTACACTCGACGGCCGTGGACCTCGCTTTCGCCAAAAGCCTCGCCCGCCGCAAGACGACGCCTACGCGCGTAGAGCGGGTGCGGGCCCTGCGGCAGAAATTACTGGACCTGAAGGCCCAGGCGGGCACCTCGATTCTCGCGCCGAATCATGCGGGGTGATCTCCGCCGGAGATCAGAGCCGGAAGAAGGGTCGCGACAAGCTCCTCCTCGACGTGTGCGGCGTGTCGCTTCTTTGCCGCGTCCAGGACCGGTCCAGACAGAAGGAGAACCGCACGCCGACGGCGATGGGTAGAAAGCGATCTCGCCATGCTAGCCAGAGCCATCCAGCCGGGCACGAAGGCCCTCATCGCAAATATCACCGAGCCGGCGGTTGAGGTGATCGACGGTGAGATGGAGCGCCTCGGCGGTGAGGGCCGTCCTGCAGGAGCGCACCGTGCCGGGCCTGCGATTCTTGGTCGATTTTGATCAGCACATGGCACAACTGCTCAAGATAATCCGTCCCTTTGGTGCCACATTAGGGACGTGAGCTCAAGCGGCCGGAAGGGACCATTATGAAGAACGGGATGTTCAAGATAGGGCGCGTGTTCGGAATAGACGTAAGGGTCCACTGGACCTTCTTCCTGCTCCTGTTCTACTTCGCCTTTGTCGGATACCAGCGAACGGGTAACCTGCACGGCGCGCTCGCCACCACCGGCATCATAGTGGCGCTCTTCGTCTGCGTGCTGCTGCACGAGTTCGGGCACTCCCTCGTGGCCCAGCGGCTGGGCATCGAGATCCCTGACATAACCCTCCTGCCGATTGGGGGCGTCGCCCGCTTCAAGACCCTGCCCGAGAAGCCCATGGACGAGGTCAAAATAGCCGTCGCTGGGCCTCTGGTGAACGTGGTTCTGGCCCCTATCTTCTTCGGTATAGGGATCGCGCTCGGCGCCGATTCGCTTACCATCGGTAGCCCGGTCGGGGGTTTTGGCTCGGTTGGGCGCTTCTTCGTCTACCTCGGCTACATAAACATTGCCCTGGTGCTCTTCAACATGTTGCCGGCCTTCCCCATGGATGGCGGGCGCGTATTGCGGGGGCTGCTCGCGAGCCGCCTGGGAGCCGTGCGGGCTACGGATATCGCCTCGGCGGTCGGGCAGTTCTTCGCCTTGGGCTTCTTGGTGCTCGGAATCTTGGGCGGCGACTTCATCCTGGTCCTGATAGCCGTCTTCATCTTCTTCGGGGCCCGAACGGAGGCGCGGATGGTGCGCCAGAGGGAACCCGTGTGAGGTCTTGCCGGACACGACCTCATGGCCGCAACCGACTCCCCGGAGAGGTACATGAGCAGCACAGTAGCAGCGGTACCGCACCCTACTTTGCTTTGGAGCGTACCGGGGTATACCTTGCATGCTCCTCAGCGCCCTGGGGATCGCCTTTGTGCTCTATCGGTTGTGGGTCAAGAGCAGAAGACCACGAGGAGTGTCAAAGGCAGCGGTTAGAGCGCATACAACAGAGTTGGCCAATGGTAGCTCGTAGCTGTAGGGTCGGGTTATGAGGCTAGCCTCAGCGGAAGGAATGCCCGCACTCACGATCACGCAACGCTTTTGCAACGCTACCCTAATACACTGGCTAACTACGAAGAGAAGAAAACGCCAACGCTACTAGAGGAGGTCGAGCAGAGAGATAAGAGCTGATGATGGCGTCTTCGTGTTCGTCGGGACTTGCCCCGATACCGAGAGCGCGCAAGCCGACTAGGTGGTGGTTGAGGAGCTCGAGAAGGCCATCGATGAGGTCGAGGCGTAAGGCGGATAGTATGGGCAGGGTCGGGATGGTAAACGCCTGAGCCTCCCAGCCAATTGAGCAATATTGGTCAGGGCAGCAACGCTACTCCATGCTAGATATACGATGGAACGCATCCTACGTAGGGATCGAGTTAAGTAGAGAGGAGAGACAAAGATGAGCTACACACAACCGCAACCTATACTGCCGATAATAGCCGGTAACTGGTGGGTGCTCTTGATCAGGGGTATAGCCGCCGTTCTCTTCGGGCTGGCTGCGCTCTT
The DNA here is from genome assembly GCA_035697505.1 of Rubrobacter sp. Classification (GTDB taxonomy): domain Bacteria; phylum Actinomycetota; class Rubrobacteria; order Rubrobacterales; family Rubrobacteraceae; genus Rubrobacter_D. The sequence continues at coordinate 20,715 of DASSCV010000109.1, read as the reverse complement.
CTGGCCGGGGCCGACCCTCTACGTGCTTATTATCTTCTTCGGGGCCTACGCCCTGGTGGATGGCGTCTTCGCCATCGTCGCCGGCATAAGGGGCACAGGAAGGCGCAGGTGGCTGCTGTTGGCCGAGGGCGTCTTGGGCGTGCTGGCGGGGCTGGTCGCCTTCTTCTATCCGGACATAACCGCGTTAGTGCTACTGTACGTGATTGCCTTCTGGGCGATCTTTACCGGCATCCTGGAGATCGTCATGTCGATTTCGCTGAGGCGGGAGATAGAGAACGAGTGGCTTATGGGGTTGGGAGGCGTGCTCTCCGTGCTCTTCGGGGTGGTCCTTGCGGCGCTGCCAGGAGTTGGGCTGCTCTCGCTGGTGTGGCTGATCGGGATCTATGCGATCGTCTTCGGCGTGGCGCAGATCGTATTGGCTTTCAGGGTACGGAGCCACCGTAGAGATACACCGTCGAGAGAGCAGGGTCAGGTGAGCTAGCCAGACCCGATGGGCGTGCGGGCGCCGTTGCCGGTCTCGATGCTGTACCTACCTGCCAACCAAACGGTTTCGAGCCGGCATAGCAAGCGGGACCCCCGACGACACCGTGGCGGCATGATGCGGGCTGGAATCGATCGTTTCCCATCGGACGAGCGAACGGCCGCCTACCTTGGCTGAGGTCAAGAACTCCTCCGCTCACCTGATCGTCAATCCCGCTGCTGGTAGCGCGGCAGGATACCTCGATGGGCTGACCAAAACGGCCCGTGAGCGTGGCATCCGGGTGCACGTGCTGAAGCCAGGCGAGGACGCAAGGCTCGCCGCCATCGCGGCGGCAAAGGGCGGATCTGAAGTGCTCGGCGTGGCCGGCGGTGATGGGTCTGTATCCGCGGTGGCCACCGTAGCCGCCGAGCACGAGGTGGCGCTCGTGATCGTGCCCCTGGGTACGCTCAACCACTTCGCCCGCGACCTCGGGCTGGATCTCGCGCGCCCGCTTAGCGCCCTGGACGCGCTCTACGCCGGCCACGAGCGGCGCGTGGACGTAGGACGCGTCAACGGCCGCCCGTTCATCAACAACGTCTCTTTAGGCCTCTACGCGCAGATGGTAGGAGATCCAGGCTACAGGCAGGACAAGCTCGGCGTGGCGAAGACCAAACTCCAGGCTGCCCTCTCCGATCCGGAGCTCCGACGAGCGCTGCGTATCACGCCACCCGAAGGAGCGCCGCTGGAGGGCGTGCTCGCCTTGGTCGTCTCGAACAACCCCTACGAGATTGCGCGGTTGAATAGGCTAGGCCGACGCCACCGCTTGGATACAGGAAAGTTGCAGATCTCGGTGCTCGACGCAAGCACGCTCGACGAGCTCGTCAAGCGGCTGCTTTCGGGCAAACCGAGCGGAACCATCGAGATGCGTTCCGCTTTACGCCACTGGATGTCTGAGCACCTGGAGATGGGCGTCCTTGGCGAGAGGGTGCGTGCCGGGATAGACGGCGAGCCGATCACTTTGGAGGCACCGTTGCACTTCTCGGTCGAGCCTGGTGCGCTGCGCGTGCTCGTGCCGGAAGGAGTGGCTGAGGACCGGCGGTTGTCGCCACCAGAGGCTGCACTGCGTGCCGCCCGAACATTGCGACAGTGGCTGCGCCCAACCCTGGCCGAGCAAGAGAGCGGAAGCGGTGATCCTCACGGTAGGATGGCTCCGGACATCGTGGGTCCTCAACGACCCCGGTCGAGTAGGTGAGTTCGGCGCACTGCAGGGCGCTTTGTCCATCGTTCGGCGATTCTCACAGCCATCCGATGCGCTTGAAGACCGCATAGAGCACGACGCAGCTCGCCACCATGACGAGCACCGCCACCGGGTATCCAAACCTCAAGTAGAGCTCCGGCATGTAGCGGAAGTTCATCCCGTAGATGCTCGCGATTACGGTAGGCACAGCGATTATGGCGGCCCACGCGCTGATCCTGCGCGTCTGCTCGTTCTGCTTGACGCTGACCAGGGTAAGATTGGTGCTGAACAGGTTCTGTAGGAGCACCGAGAACTCCGACACCCGCGAGTTTATCCTGCGGGCACGGCCTCGAGCGCCATCCAGGCGCTTGGCGAGCTCCGGGTTCAATCCTGGGTTCTGCGAGTCGGGGTCTGCCAGGCTTTCTAAGACTGCCTCGAGGTGTTCGGTCGCCCGCTGGAACCTGAGCACCTGCCTCGAGAGCTCGTAGAGCCTGTTCGTCATCCTGCCGGTCACCTCGCGGGCTTGCAGGACGTCGTACTCCAAGCCCGCGAGGTCCCCTCTGAGCCCATCGACCACCGGGGCGTAGTCATTGACCACCCGATAGAGGAGGGCGTGCAGGATGGCCCCAGCACCTAGACGCGAGAGGTCCGAGCTCTCTTCGAGGCTCTGCTCCACGTCGCGCATTTCCGGGCCTTCTCCACGAGAAACGGTGATGGCGAGCCCCTCCTCCAGGAGAACGTCAAGCTCGCCAATCTCCACCGTGCGCGAGCCGTCCAGGTACCGGGCGGGGCTCACCATCAGTGTCAACCTTCGCCCCTGGTGATTCAGAATAATTCCCTTGCGGGTTTCGGCGTCCTCCTGCGCCAGCTCTTGCGTCCCGAACTGGTGCGTCACGCAGTCCAACTCCTCTTTGCTCGGTTCGACGAGGGATATCCATACCACCGCCCGATCGTCCCGGTCGGTCGAGCTGGCGTCACTCAACGAGTACTTTCCTTCGGCTTTCTTGCCGTTCTGGTAGACGGTGACCCTCGTGCTCACGCTACCCGCGCCCTCCTCGCATAGAAAGCGATAGAGTAGTCCCACGCCCGACAGAAAAGCCATCGCCAGCCCGATGACGACAGAGAGGATCCCGACGAGGAACAGGAACCACCAGCCCTCGATCTGCGAGCGCCTGGTTGGCCGCCTCTAGCGGTTCGCCACGACGAAGCAGCGCGTTGCCGCCCCGCGCGACGACCGCCATCTTGCTTGAGACCGGCGCCCCCCCATGGAGTATGATCGGCGGGTCCCGCCTTGGGTACGTCCCGCATCAGAGTTCGCCTCCGAGCCCGCGTGCCCTGGTAGATGCCCGCCTCTTCGACGCGCTAAGAGCGGGCCGGCGGCGTAGTCGGCGGAGCGCCATCGCTTGCACTCTCGATCACCTCTTCTATCCGATGCCGGTCTGCTTCTCGGAAGCCTAGCACCGGGGCGTTGTGAGAGCGTCGCGAGGCCTTGCGGTCGGCCGTTTCTCTTTGGCGCGTGATCCGAGTAGTGCTGAAGGGCCCTCCTTCTCTCTGGAGGAGCGCTCTAGCACGCATCGTACCCGAGGCGCCGAAAGAGATCCTCCCTGAGATCTTCGTCTTTGATCTTCTGGGCGAGAGAGGCGGCTGCTCGAAGTCCCCCCAGACTATGGCGTCTGCCAGGTCGCGCTCGGTCTCCGCCAACGCCTCTTTGAGGTTTGCCTCTTCTGCCGGCCCCTAGCTTGCGCCAGGCGGCCTGAGCAGCCCGATGCTCAGCGGTTCTTCTTGAACCTCCGTCCCGAATCTTCCGCGCAACGCTTCCGCAACGCAACGCTGCTACGTTGGTTCGTACCATGTGTCGCTCGACTAATCACCCACACTCATTTCATAGTACAGACTTCCCGCCGAGGATCGCAACGGGAGGTCCTACCGAGGGTTGGAACCCCAAGCGTAGGACCGCCTACCGCGTCCAGAGCACATTATCCAGTCTGCCCCGGATGTGGATGCGGTCAGCTGCAGCGTCCTCGGGGCTTTATCTCTCCTCCCGATCCCCAAACACCTGCGCTGATCAACACGATAAGGAGGAACCCCATGACGACGGAGGGTCCTGACACATTGCTGAACCGGACTGGGGAGGAGGTCGAGCTGATTGAACGCGCCCCTTCCGCCTACGGCTACCCGCTGCTCATCAAGCACCTGCTGCACACCCCTTTGGCGCACGGCCAGGCGCAAGAGATCGTCTACCGCGATCTAGTTCGCTACGATTACCGGGCGCTGCGCCGACGCATCGGGCAGCTCGCCAGCGCGCTCGAGGGTCTGGGAGTGAGGCCCGGCGACACCGTGGCGGTGATGGACTGGGACAGCCACCGCTACCTCGAGTGCTATTTTGCCGTGCCGATGATGGGGGCGGTCCTCCAAACGGTTAACATCCGCCTCTCACCGGAGCAGATCCTCTACACCATCAACCACGCCGAGGCCGACATACTCCTGGTCCACACCAACTTCCTCCCCATGCTGGAGGAGATCAAAGACCGGATCGAGAGTGTAAAGAGCGTCGTTCTCATCACCGATAGCGGCGAGTGGCCGCAGACCTCGCTCGATATCGCGGCGGAGTATGAGGAGCTGGTGGAGTCCGGCTCCCCAGGGCACGATTTCCCCGACTTCGACGAGAACACGCGGGCGACGACCTTCTACACGACGGGCACCACGGGAAACCCCAAGGGAGTGTACTTCAGCCACCGGCAGCTGGTGCTGCACACGCTTGCGGGAATGGCGGCCCTGGGCACGGCATCTGTGGGTGAACGGTTTCACCGTACCGACGTGTACATGCCCATTACGCCGATGTTCCACGTGCACGCGTGGGGGATGCCGTACATGGCGACCGTCATGGGCGTCAAGCAGGTCTACCCGGGACGCTACGCCCCGGACGTGCTGCTCGGCCTGATCCAGAAGGAGGGGGTGACCTTCTCGCACTGCGTGCCGACCATCCTGCACATGCTCCTGAACAGCCCCGAAAGCCAGAACGTGGACCTGAGTCATTGGACGGTGGTCATCGGTGGCTCGGCGCTGCCAGAAGGTCTGGCCCGAGCAGCCTTGGAGCGGGGCATCGACGTCTTCGGCGGGTACGGGATGTCGGAGACCTGCCCCATCCTCACCCTCGCCCAGCTCACGCCCGAGCTCGACGCTGGCGAGCAGCTGGAGATCCGGACCAAGGCGGGGAGGCCTATCCCCCTAGTTGACCTGCGGATCGTAGACGGGGAGATGCGCGACGTGCCCCACGACGGCGAAACCGCGGGCGAGGTAGTGGTGCGCGCGCCGTGGCTCACGCAAGGCTATCTCGAGAATCCTGACGCCTCCGAAGAGCTCTGGGAGGGCGGCTACCTCCACACCCGGGACATCGGGAACATCGACCAACATGGCTACCTGCGCGTCACCGATCGCATCAAGGACGTCATCAAGTCCGGCGGCGAGTGGGTCTCCTCACTGGACATCGAGAATATCCTCTCGCAGCACGAGGGCGTGAGCGAAGCGGCGGTCATCGGGGTTGCGGACGAGAAGTGGGGGGAGCGACCTCTGTGCCTGGTCGTGCCCAAGGAGGGTCAGGAGATCACGCAGGAGGAGATCAGGGCCCACGTCAAGGAAAGAGCCGACGCTGGCGCGATCTCCAAATACGCCGTGCCCGAGCGGATCTGGATCATAGAAGAGATCGACAAGACGAGCGTGGGCAAGATCGACAAGAAGGTGCTGCGCGAGAAGTATGGGCGGTAGAACGGGAAGGAGTACTAGACTCAGATGACCACGACACAACAGCGGACCGAGCGCGAGCGAGCACTTCCCGAACCGGACGGCGACTTCTATCGGATCACCGACGCCTTGAGCGAGGAGGATAGGGAGATCGTCCGCCGGGTGCGATCCTTCATGGAGGAGAGGGTCCAGCCGATCATCAACAGGTACTGGATGGGCGACGAGTTCCCCTTCGAGCTCCTCCCTGAGATGAGCGCCCTCGAGATCGCCGGTCTCTCTTACGCGGGTTACGGCTGCCCCGGCAAGAGCACGCTGCTGGACGGCATCATCGCGATGGAGCTCGCCCGCGTGGACTGCTCCATCGCCACCTTCTATGGCGTGCACGGCGGGCTGGCGATGGGCTCCATCTACAGGTGCGCCTCCGAGGAGCAGAAGCAGAAGTGGTTGCCGGCTATGCAGCGGATGGAGAAGATCGGGGCGTTCGGCCTCACCGAGCCCGAGGTGGGCTCTGGCGCGGCGGGTGGCCTGATGACCACAGCCCGGCGCGAAGGCGACGAGTGGGTGCTAAACGGCCAGAAGATGTGGATCGGCAACGCCACCTTCGCGGACGTGACCGTCATCTGGGCGCGCGACGTAGAGGACAACCAGGTCAAGGGCTTCCTCGTGGAGAAGGGCACGCCGGGCTTCAAGGCGGAGAAGATAGCGAACAAGATGGCGCTGCGCGTGGTGCAAAACGCCCTCATCACCCTCGAAGATTGCCGGGTGAGCGAGGAGGACCGGATGCCCGATGCCCGCTCCTTCAAGGATACAGCGAAGGTCTTGCGCATGACGCGCGCTGGAGTGGGTTGGATAGGGGTAGGCTGCGGCATGGGCGCCTACGAGCACGCCCTCGCCTATTCGCAGCAGCGTGGGCAGTTCGGGCGTCCTATAGGCAGCTTCCAGATGGTCCAGGACCTGCTGGCCCAGATGCTCGGTAACACCACGGCCTCGCAGTGCATGATGCTACGCCTCTCGCAGTTGCAGGATGCGGGCGTGATGACGGACGAGCAGGCCTCGCTGGCCAAAGCCTTCTGCACCGCCAGGACCCGCGAGACGGTGGGCCTCGCCCGCGAACTCATGGCCGCCAACGGCATCCTCATCGACTACAACGTGGGCCGGTTCGTGGCGGATGCCGAGGCGATCTACTCCTACGAGGGTACGCGCCAGATCAACTCCCTCATCGTGGGGCGCGCCATAACCGGCTTCGGCGCCTTCGTGTGAGGAAAGGGAACGCGGAGGAGAAAGGCCGTCACCGCGTTAGTCGATAGGCTGACTTCACCTGAAGTTAGGAGAAGAGGAGTAATCGCATGGCAGTCCCCGGCAATTACGCATTCGATACGGTAGGGGAATTCGTCGGACGCGAGTTCGGGGTCTCGGATTGGATCACCGTCGACCAGCAGACCATAGACAGGTTCGCCGAGTCCACGGGCGACGACCAGTGGATCCATGTGGACGTAGAGCGGGCGAAACGCGAGAGCCCCTACGGCACGACGATCGCGCACGGATTCCTGATCCTTTCTCTGTTGGCGAAGCTACAGTTCGATGCCGGGGTCGTGCCGCCCGACGCCAGCCAGGCGCTGAACTTCGGTTTAGACCGCGTTCGCTTCATCGCGCCGGTGAAGAGCGGAGACCGCATCCGCAACCGGTTGGAGCTGCTCTCTGCGGAGGAGAAGGGCGAGGGGCGCATCCTGCTCAAAACCAAGAACACCGTCGAGATCGAGGACGAAGAGAAACCCGCTATGGTGGCGGAGCTGCTCGCCCTGCTGATAGGTCCCGAGAAGGAGGAAACCCGAGGTGGCGCACGATAGCGGCAAGGAGCAAACCATCCAAGGAAGCGATGGCCGCGAGAGCCCCGCGCAAGAGCAGACGCCCGGCGAAGAGAAGGGCAGGCTGGACGAGATGGAGAAGGCGCTGGAGGAAGAGAGGGATAAGCGCATCGCCGCAGAGCAGTCTCTGAGGGGACTGGAAGAGGAGAGGCGCAGGCGGGTCGCCGCGGAGAAGACGCTCGAAGAAGAGAAGCGGAGGGCCGCTATGGCTGCCCGGACGGAAGAGCACGACGAGGTCGCCTCGGAGGCGGCGCAGAGCGCGGGCGCCGCGGACGCCTTCTCCGGTCTGGCGTCGGTGGGGCGCATGCAGCAGAACTTCTTCGCGGGTTTGCAGGAGATTGCCCTGCAGGCGTTCCGGAGGCCACAGACGCTCGCGGAGCAGTACGTGACGTTCTGGAGCGAGATGGGCAACATCTGGACCGGCCGCTCCGGGCTGGAGCCGGAGAAGAAGGACCGGCGATTCAAGGATGCCGCGTGGAAGGACAACCCCTTTTACCGGGCGTACCTGCAGACCTACCTGGCCTGGCAAGGGGGCTTGAAGGAAATCGTGGGCGAGTCCGGACTGGAGGGCGAGGACCGCAGGCGGGCCGAATTCGCGACCATGATGCTGACCGACGCAGCCGCCCCGACGAACACCCTGCTGGGAAATCCTGCGGCGCTCAAGAGATTCCTGGAGAGCGGCGGGGAAAGCCTGACGCGCGGGTTCAAGAACATGGTCGGGGACATCGCGCACCGCGGCGGCATGCCCTCCCAGGTTGACAAGGAGGCGTTCGAGGTCGGCGAGAACCTGGCGCTGACGCCCGGAGTGGTGGTGTTCGAGAACGAGGTCTTCGAGCTCATCCAGTACCAGCCCCAGACCGAAGAGGTCTACGAGCGCCCGCTCCTCATCGCCCCACCCCAGGTCAACAAGTACTACATCCTAGACATCACGCCGGGCAGAAGCGTCATCGAGTACCTGGTGATAAACGGTTTCAAGACTTTTGCGATCAGCTGGCGCAACCCTACCGAAGACCACCGCCACTGGGGCTACGATACCTACGTGCAGGCGCTCCTGGACGCGAACGAGGCGGTACGCGAGATCTCCGGCAGCGAGGACGCGAACATCGCCGGCGCCTGCCTGGGTGGGGACACCACGGCGCTCTTGCTCGCCCATCTGGCGGCGAAGCGTGAGGACAGGGTCAACTGCGCAACCCTGATGGTCACCGTGCTCGACACCTCAAAGGAGTCGCAACTCGGGATGTTCGCGACCGAAGGGACCGTAGAGACTGCAAAGCAGGTCTCGGAGGCGAGAGGCGTCCTGGAGGGACAGGAGATGGCGCGGGTATTCTCCTGGCTGCGTCCCAACGACCTGGTATGGAACTACTGGGTAAACAACTACTTGCTCGGCAACGACCCGCCGGCCTTCGACATCCTCTACTGGAACGACGACACCACGCGCCTGCCCGCCAGGCTCCACCACGATCTATTGGATATGTCCCTCTCCAACCCGCTCGCGAAGGCCGGCGCGCTGGAGGTCTTGGGGACGCCCATTGACCTGTCCAGGGTCGACCGCGACACGTATGTGGTCGCCGGCACCACCGACCACATAACGCCGTGGAAGGCGTGTTACGCGACGACGCAGCTCCTGGGCGGAGAGACCGAGTTCGTCCTTAGCTCCAGCGGCCACATACAGAGCCTGGTGAACCCGCCCGGTAACCCCAAAACGAAGTTTTATACCAACGACAGGACGCCCAACGATCCCGGGGAGTGGCTGGGCAGCGCGCGGGAGCATCCGTCCTCCTGGTGGCCGCACTGGATCGAGTGGCTCGGGGAGCGCTCCGGCGGGCGCAAGCCCGCGCCGGCGCAACTCGGCAGCGAGAGGCACCCGCCGGGTGCGAAGGCTCCGGGTACCTACGTCTTCGAGAGTTGAAGGAAGATGTCCGAACGGGATCTGACGAGCGAGATAGAGATCCGGCACGTAAACGTCGGCGGGCAGCTTTTGCGTGTCGGGGTGCGGCCGAGAAGCGCCAGCAGCGGCCCCACGCTGCTGTTGCTGAACGGCATCGGCGCCAACATCGAGCTGGCCGACCCTTTCGTCGATGAGCTCGTGCATGAGGGGATCGAGGTGGTCAACTTCGACGTGCCGGGCGTCGGCGGTTCCCCCACGCCCCCCATGCCCTACCGTCTGCCGGGGCTCGCCAGGCTAGCAGCCCGGATGCTCGACGCTCTGGGCTACGACGAGGTCGACGTTCTTGGCGTGTCGTGGGGCGGCGCCCTCGCCCAGCAGTTCGCCCGCCAATTCCCTCACAGGTGCCGGCGCTTGATCCTGGCGAGCACCGGGACCGGGGCCATCATGGTGCCGGGCAGGCCGTCCGTGCTCGTCAAGCTGGCAACCCCGCGCCGGTACCTGAACCCGTCGCGCATGGAGCACATCGCGCCCGACCTCTACGGCGGGAAGGCCGGCTCCGACCCCGAGGCCGTCCGCAAGCACACCGGCGCGATAAAGGCCCGCGGGGCCAGAGGCTACTACTACCAGTTGCTAGCCGGAACAGGGTGGACCAGCCTCCCCTGGCTGCGCAAGCTGCACCAGCCAACGCTCGTGATCCACGGCAGCGAGGACCCCATAGTTCCCGTCGTCAACGCCAGGATACTCGCCAGGCTGATCCCGGACTCCCGGCTTCATATCGTCGAGGACGGGCATCTTGCCCTCCTGACGAGCGCAGAGGAGTTGGCCCCCGTGGTGGAACGGTTCCTCCTCGATAAAGACGATCCTGGCGAAGGGCGCGCCTATGGGTAATGACGTTTTGATGTGTCCTGGAGGCAGACGTTTGGAAGCAAAGATGCCGAAGTTCGTGTTCCCAACGCATACCAACGCCGCAGGGCTCCTCTTCGGCGTTCCCGCGCTTGGCCGCGCGCTTCGTGCCGGAGAAGTACGGGCACCGAGCAAGCTAGTGGCAAATGTCATAAAAAGCACAATACATCATACGGAAACATGGTCCCGTACTATCGGGTGTCGTCGGGAGGTTTCATGTCCGATCTAGAGCGCGAAGACTTTGACGTTGCCATCGTCGGTTACGGGCCGGCGGGTGCGCTGGTCGCCAATTTCCTTGGAAGACGGGGCCACCGCGTTCTGGTGCTGGACATGGAGACCGGCGTCTATCCGTTGCCGCGTGCGATCCACTTCGACGCGGAGATCATGCGCGTCTACCAGGCTGCCGGTCTCGACGGACTGATCGCCCCGACGCTCGTCTCCGCCAACGAGGTCCGGTTCGTCACGGCGAAGGGCGAGCTGCTGTTCCGCGTGGTCAACGACCCCGCCCTGGAACCCCACGGCTGGCCGGAACGCCTGCTGTTCCGGCAACCCGAACTGGAGGCGCAACTGCGTGAGGGCGTCGCCCGGTATCCGAACGTGACCGTGCGGCTGGGGCAACAGGTCACTTCCTTCACGCAAGACGAGACCGGCGTCACCCTGACCATGGGGGGCGCGGGAGATGGCTCCACGCGGGAGGCGCGCGCCCGCTACGCGCTTGGCTGCGACGGCGCGTGGAGCGTCATGCGGCGGCTGAGCGGCATCCAGTACCGCCAGATGGCGGAATTCAGGCAACCCTGGCTGGTCGTGGACACCTTTATCGACGCCGAGGACGCCCCGCTGCCCAAGGTCGTGACCCAGGTGTGCGACCCCGCCCGGCCCACCACCTACGTCCCCCGCACGGGCACCCTCGAACGCCGCTGGGAGTTCTTCCTGCTGGAGGGGGAGACCCCCGAGGACATGCAGCAACCGGAGCGTATCCGGGAGCTGCTGCGACCCTGGATCGACCCCGACCGCGTTACCATCGAACGCACGGCGGTCTACACGTTCCGCGCCATGATCGCCGAGCGATGGCGCGACGGACGCGTGCTGCTGGTGGGCGACGCCGCGCACCTGATGCCGCCCTTCCTGGGTCAGGGCCTGAGTTCCGGGGCCAGGGACGCGCACAACGTCGCCTGGAAACTCGACCTGGTGCTGCGCGGCTTGGCCGACCCGGCCTTGCTGGACAGCTACGAGCGGGAACGCAGCCCACACGTCAGGGCCGTGACCCGCCTGGCGGTTCTGTTGGGGCAGTTCATCATGGCACGCCGCCCGACGCTGCACCGGTTGCGGGACCGCGGCCTCAGCCGCCTCAGCAAGACCCCGCTGCTGAACCGGGAGTTGAAGCTGCCCGGTTTGCGCGGCGGCCTGCTGCTGCGCGACACGCCCGCAGCCGGGACGCGGTTCATCCAGCCTCGCGTGAGCGTGCCGGGAGGAACGGCCCCGGTGCGGCTAGACGAAGAGCTGGGCGACGGGTTCGCCATCCTGGCCATGGATACCGACCCCCGGGCACGGCTGGAAGTGGGCATGGCGGACTACTGGCAGCACCTTGGCACCCGTTTCGTTCGCGTGCTGCCCGCGGGGCGGCCCTTCCCGGAGCGCGTGCCGGGGGGTCTGGGCGTCGTTCGGGACGACAGCGGGGAACTGTCCGCGTGGTTCGCCCGTCACCGCCGCACCGCGGTGGTGGTGCGGCCCGACCGCTACGTCTTCGGCACGTTCGAGGCGAAGACCCCGGTGACCCGCGCCCTGCGCGACGCCCTGCGCCCCGCCCGAAGCACCTCGTTTGGGCGACGGAGCGTCGCCAAACCGCGGTGGCTGGCCGGTGCCACCCGGGCCGCGGTTGCCCTGACGGGCCACCGGGGGTCCAAACGGAGGAGAAAGGGGTAACCAGTGGGAACACTCGCCGCACGCTTCGAGCACGAGGACCGTACCCTCTGGGGGGTGGTGCGGGCAGATGAGGTCGTCCCGGTGGGCGAGTACGCCGGCACCAGCGACTTTCTGGAACGAGGCCGCCCGAAGGTCGGTAGCCCCGAGGGCCACGGCATCCCGCTCGCTGACGTGCGCCTGCTCAGCCCCGTGACCCGGCCCGCGCGTCTGATCGCCCAGGGCGTGAATTACGCCGATCACCGCAAGGAAGGGGGGTACGGCGCCGCCAAGCCGCCGTACAACATGATCTTCACGAAGGCCGACAGCAGCCTGTGCGGGCCGCAGGACGCGGTGGTCTGCCCGCCGCACGTCAGACTGCTTGACTACGAGGTCGAACTGGGCCTGGTGGTCGGTCGGCACATCACCGGACCGGTCGAGGTCACACCGGAGAACCTGCACCAGTACGTGGCAGGACTGACCATCGCCAACGACATCTCCGCGCGGGACGTTCAGATCCCGCAGGAGCAGTGGGACAAGGGCAAGAGCTACCGCACCTTCTGCCCCACCGGGCCCTACCTGTACCTGCTGGATGCCGAGGACGTGTCTCTCCTGGACCACCTCGAGCTGCGCCTCTGGGTGAACGGTGAACTGCGCCAGAGCGCCAGCACCGACGACATGCTCTACAAACCCGCCGAGACCCTCCAGGAATTGTCGGGCGTTATGGACTTGGACCCCGGCGACCTCATCCTCACAGGAACGCCCGCCGGCGTCGCGATCGCGCCGCCTCCCAAGGCCGTGCAGAAAGCTACGGCGCTGATTCTCACACCGGAGAGACGTTCTGAACTGTTCGTCAAGGGCCAGCTCAAGAATCCCAGGTACCTGAAGTCCGGAGACCTGATACGGGCGAGCATCTACAGCAACGACGGCCGCGTGAACCTGGGAGCTCAACTCAACACCGTCGTGCAAGGAGGTAAGGCATGAAGATACTCAAACCGCTGTCGATCCTCGGAGTGCTCGGCGCCGTCGTGGGCGGCGCTGCCATCCGCTGGAGTGTCCGGCCCGCCGAACCGCTGGCGATCAAGCCCGGCCTGGACGCGCCCGTTCCCGCCAGGCTGCAACACGCCGTCTTCTACGTGCGCGACCTGGACCGCTCCCGACAGTTCTACCAGGACCTCTTCGACGTGCAGTTCAGCGCCCGCAATCACCAGGACAGCAGCGCCGCCATGCGGGTGGTCGGGCAGAACATGATGTTCTTCTCCTTCGGAGAGATGCATCACGACATCTGCTTCGTCCAGAACCCGAACGTGCAGGTGGACAACGACGCGTGGCTCGGATTCACCGTGGCTCTGCGAACCGGCCAAACCCTCGCGGACCTAAGGGAGCAGTTGCGCTCCCGGCGGTGGAGCTTCACCGACGGGCGGGTCCTGCCCGTCCCTGGCGACGCCCGTGATGCCCTGTACTTCCGTGACCCTGACGGGCACCTGATCGAAGTTGTGGAGGCCGCGCATGGCTAAGCAGATGACCCCACTGGAAAGCAAGATAGCGCCCCTGTTGAAGCTCAAGGCCGTAAGGGAGCTGATCCTGCTGGGCCCCACCCTTAGCGGGCGGCGCACCAGCAACAAGACCGAGGACTACGGCGTGTTCGAGCCCTCCCGCCTCTCGCACCTGGAACGGGTCATGATCTACGTCACCGACCTGGAGCATTCCCAAGAATGGTACGAGCGCGTGATCGGCGCCACCTACGCGGGTGAGGCGGGCCCCTTTCCGCATCCCACGATGCCGGGCCAGACCATGCGCACCCTCACCCTGGACCTCCCTGACCAACCGGGCGGCATCGTCCTGATCCAACGCCGCGAGGTGAACGGCAAGGTCGTGCCTGTCAGCAACAACAGCCACTTCCACTTCGCGCTGGAGCTTCCGGAGGTGCGCACCTCGTTCGAGATGGCGGCCCGCTTCAAGGCGCTCGGGCAACGGATCGTGTACGGCCCCGTCAAGCACAACAGCGAACCCGGCGGGGACGGCGAATCCGGCGGGAATGTGGCGGTGTACACCTACGACCCGGACGGGCATTACGTGGAGATTTTCTACGACATGGACACCATACACAACTACCGCGCCCGCTACGGAGAGCGCAAGGGGAGCGAACGCGCTTAGGAGGAAACATGAAGACGATTGCTGACCTGGCCGACATCGAAGCGTTCGAGCGCGTCCCGCTACAGGAGCGCGACCTGCCCAGGAACAACTACGAGTCCATCCGGGCCGTGGCCGCGGATCTGCCCGATCACCCGGCACTGCATTTTGTGTTCGACGCGGCGGCGTACGAGAGGCCCTTCTCCTACACCTACTCGGACCTGGTCGGCTCGATCACGCGCACGGCCAACATGCTTAACGGGTTGGGGCTGGGTCAAGACGAGGTGGTGTCCATCGTGCTGCCAAACTTGCCGCAGACCTACTTCGCGTTTTTGGGCGGCGAGGCGGCGGGCATTGCTAACCCCATCAATCCCCTGCTGGAGCCGGAAACCATGGCCGAGATCATGAACGCCGCAGGGACCAGGGTCCTGGTGACGCTGGCCCCGTTCCCGGGCGTCGACATCTGGGAGAAGGTCGAGTCGATCTTGAATAGGGTGCCGTCCCTGGAGACGGTGCTCCATGTCGATCCGGGCCCGTTCGTGATCGGGTTCGAGGAGGGCGCGGTAGGGCCGGCAAGGCCCGCTAACGCCCAGGCCAGTGTGCTCGACTTCGATGGCACCGCCGCCGGGTACCCAGACGATAAGCTCTCAAGCGGGCGCGACATCCGGCCTGACGAGATCGCCTCCTACTTCCACACGGGCGGCACGACGGGCACGCCCAAACTGGCGCAGCACACCCACTTCAACGAGGTGTACGACGCCTGGGCCGCAGCGCAGAACATCGCCCCTGGCCTGGACACGGTCATGTTCTGCGGCCTGCCCCTCTTCCACGTCAACGGCGTGACGGTCACGGGACTGCTTCCGTGGGGGAGGGGGTCCACCGTGGTGCTCGGCACGCCCCAGGGGTACCGGAACACCGGCGTGATCCAGAACTTCTGGAAGATGGTGGAGCACTACCGCATCAACTTCTTCAGCGGCGTGCCCACGGTGTACGGCTCGCTGCTGGACGTGCCCCTGGAGGACAGCGACGTCGGCTCGTTGGAGTTCGCGCTGTGCGGGGCGGCGCCGATGCCAGCCGAAGTATTCCGCGAGTTCGAGCGGCGCACTGGGGTGCGTATCCTGGAGGGTTACGGCCTGACGGAGGGCGCCTGCGTCAGCTCGATGAACCCCGCCCACGGAGAGAGGCGCGTCGGTTCGATCGGGCTGCGCCTGCCTTATGAGGAGATGAGGACGGCCGTGCTCGATGGTGACGGAAACTTTGAGCACTTCTGCGAGCCGGAAGAGATCGGCGCGCTCATCGTACGCGGCCCCAACGTGTTCCCCGGCTACAAGGAGGAGGTCCATAATCTTGCCGCCTTTGTGGAGACCGGAGACGGCCGGTGGCTCAACACGGGCGACCTCGGCCGCCAGGACGTGGACGGTTATTTCTGGCTGACCGGCCGCAAAAAGGAGATCATCATCCGCGGCGGGCATAACATAGACCCCAAGCTGATCGAAGACCCCCTGCACCGGCACGAGGCGGTGGCGCTGGTGGCCGCCGTGGGGCGCCCCGACGCGCGCCTGGGAGAGGTGCCGGTGGCTTACGTCCAGCTTGCGCAAGGGGCGACGGCGACGGAAGACGAACTGCTGTCGTACGCGCGCGATACGATCGGCGAGCGGGCGGCCGTCCCCAAAGCCGTCCGTGTTGTTGACCGGATTCCCGTCACAGACGTGGGCAAGATCTTCAAACCGCGGCTGGTGTGGGGCGAGTTGGAGGATGCCTACGGGCGGGAGCTGGTCGACATCGATGGCGTCCATGAGGCTCGCGTGGAGGCCGTCCCCGACAAGTCGTACGGGACCTTGGTGCGCGTGAGCGTGAAGGCGGATCCCGGATACAACAAGGAGGTGGTAAAGGAGGAGATCGTCGGGGTGTTGGGCCGGTACGCTGCGGCTTACGAGCTCGACCTCGAATAGCTGCCTCTCAGGGACGTTCGTGAGAATGGGTCCGTGCTGATGTGGAACTCGGAAGTGCGATCAGCAATTGCTCGAGATCAGGGCTCTGCAAGAAGACTGTAGGAAGGAGCTAGTCTTGTCGATCACGAAGGCCGTTGGCCGCGCGGCTCTTGCGGCCCTCTTCGTAATCGGCGGCTCTGCCGCCGCGACGAAGCCAACGCAACGGGTAAAGCGCCTCGAAGAAGCGGGGTTACCGAGCTCGGCGCTGGCGGTACGCGCCAACGGCGTAGCGATGACGATCGCGGGCGGGATGTTGGGACTCGGGATCGCACCACGGGCGGCCGCCACGGTTCTGGCCGTGTCCCTAGTCCCGACAACGCTCGTTGGCCACCCGTTCTGGAGCGAGAAAGGAGAAGCCCGCGCCGCGCAACAGACCCACTTCATGAAGAACCTGGCCATATTGGGGGCATTGTTGCTCGTGATGGCCGAAGAAGAATGATGGATCCCTCGTTCACCCCCGCTATCCGAGTCGGTCTGCGTCTCGGAAGCCTAGCACCGGGGCGTCATGAGAACGTTGCGAGACCGTGCAGCCCGCCGTTTCTCTCTGGTGCGGAATCCGAGTAGCGCCGAAGCACGCCCCCTGCTATCTGGAGGTGTGCCCGAGTACGCGTCGTACCCGAGGGGCCGAAAGGAATCGCTCCCTGAGACCTTCGTCTCCGATCTTACGGGCGAGCTCGCTCAGGGTCCGCGCCGACTCCGAGAACGCCCCTTGCGCCTCGCCTTCCTCCCCGCGCCGCTCGTGAAGCTCGGCGAGCCTGGCCTGGATCTGCCAGACTTCCCCCGGCAATCCGATCTTCTGAGCCAGGCTGTATGCTTCGTGCAGGTGCTCAATAGTCCTTCCTGTGTCGCCTTCGAACTCGCTCAGTACTGCCAGGGAGCGCAGGTAGGCTATCCGTTCCCGCTCGTTAGCCTCGGCGCGCTTGGCGAAACGGAGGGCCTCTTCTCGGGCGCTACTCTCATCTCCTCCCCTGAGCAACGCTTCGACGACATGATGGAGGTAGAAAACATCCAGCACATTGAAGGAAGTCCTATCCTCGTGTACCTTCCTGGCGTGGGTGCAGGCGTCCTGCCAGTCCTCAGAGAGGGCGGCCACCCCACAGAGCCTGATAGAGGAAAACACTTCGTACTGCGGCCCCAGCGACCCTCTTAGCTCTAGCGCCTCCTCATGTACCCTACGCGCCTCCTCGAGGTCCAGCAGTACCTCGTGCGCCCGACCGAGGTGATCGAGGTTCAGCCATAGCAAGAACGCGTTTTGGGTCTTGCGCGCCAGCTCGGTCCCTCGTAGGCAGTGCTCCAGCACCTCCTCGTACACGCCGATCTCCACAAGCCCCAAGTCGATTGCCCACGTGCTCATCGCCCCGACACGGTCGGGCAGCCCTCCGGAGATGGCCTGCGCCTCCCGCCCGATCGCGATCCCCTCTTGCGGCCTGCCCTGGAGAATCCTGGCGTTCGCGAGATAGGTGAGACAATGAATCTCCCTAACCCTGTGGCCCGCTCTCCAGGACGCCGAGAGTCCCATCGCTGGCATTATCGTGGTGGGCAACTCTATCCGCGGCGCCGGACGATCAGCCAGCTCTCGGCTTAGCTGAGCGCCCTCCTCGGCGTAGGCCGCCGACTGCTCGAACCTCCCCGCGAGCACCTCCACTCGTGCCAGCGTGGCCAATGCCCGCGCTACCAGGTCAGGGCGCTCCTGCAGGGTCCGAGCGGAGGCCAGAGCCTTCCGGGCGAGTGGGCCGGAGTGCTCGTGATCCCGCGGGTGAATAGCCATGACCTCCGCGAAGTTGCACTCGGTCTCTACCAGTGCCTCTAAGAGGCCCACATCCTCGGCCATCCGTCTAGCCTCCTCCAGGAGCGCCATGGTCTTCTGGTCGTCGCCCTGATGGTAGTCGAAGACCGCCAGGAGGTTGAGGGAGAGCACTTCGAGCCTCGCTTCCCCCAACCGCCGCCCAACAGCAAGTAGCGCCTCGTAGGCCGCTCGGGCCTTTTCCCGCTCATCGGTCATCTCGTAGGCCCGACCCAGCCTGATGTACAGGTGCTCGAGGTCCAGAATCGACCGCTCGGTCGGTTGCCCACCGCCGGTTCTCAATACTTCGGCCACCAGGGAGCGCGCCCTTTGGTAGTGCTCGATGGCGTCCCGTGCGGCAAATACCTCCACCGCCTGATCCCCTGCCGCCACCGAATACCTGAAGGCCGGCTCTGCAAGACCTGCCGCAAGCGCATGACGCGCCAGCTCCGCAGCAGGAGAAGCACCCCCCTCCTCGAGCAGCTCAAAAGCCCTGCGGTGCAACAGCCTACGCCTAGCAGACCCAGCCTCGGTGTAGGCAACCTGCCTTATCTTTTCGTGCGTGAAGGTGTAGGTGGGAGTCGGCTCCAGGGGCATCTCCACTTCTGGAGCACCGCCCTCCTTCCTCAGTAGGTGGCGCTCGATGAGCTCGTCTAGCCCTCTCAGGCCCTCTGCCTCCCCTAGGTCCGCCACGCTCACAAGCGTCTCGAAGCTAAAGCCCCGCTCCAGAACCGCTCCTGCCCCCAAAAGCTCCGAGCCAGCAGGCGACACGTGTGAGAGGCGCACGTGGATCACCTCCCTCACGCTCTTGGGCAGCAGCCCTCTCAGGGCGCTCCTCTCGGCCCGTAAGGCAGGGCCCACATCTACGACCGTCTCCCCGTCCGCGCCGCTTCGTATGAGGAGCATGCCCTCTTCGAAGAGAACCTTTATCATCTCCACCAGGTAGAAGGGATGCCCTTCCGTCTCCGCAGCTAGCCATTCCCCCAATCGCTTGAGCCCGGGGTCAGCCCCGTCTGAGCCCCCCACCTCCTCCAGAGCCCCGTCAGGGGGCTTAGAAGATGAGCCTGCATTAGCAAGCCACCGAAGGAGAACCTCGACGTCTTCCTCTGCCAAGGGCCCAGGGCTCAGGCTTCTTACGGGCAACCTTCTCCTCAACGACAAGAGCCACCTCTCGAAGGCGGGGCTCACCTCCGGTTCCTCCGTACGCGCAGCGATCAGCACAAGCACGGGCGCTTGCTGCTCCGCCCAGCGCTTCCCCGCGTAATCCAGCATCTCCAGCGTCGCGCTATCTGCCCAATGCAAATCATCCAGGTAAAGGATCACAGGGGCACGCGAGGCCAAAGCCTCCACCATCCTGGCAATCGCCTCGAAGAGAGCCCCTTTGGCCGTCTCCCTCTCCCCGGAGAGGGGCGAAGGAAGGTCAGGGTACCTCTCCTTGAGCTCCGGCAGAAGCCTAGAAAGCTCAGAGAGCCACACATCCTCCAAGAGGTCTTCTGGAGCCCTCTCTCGCTCCATGCGAGGCCTTATGGCCTCTATGAGCGGCCCGTAAGGCAACCCTGCTCTCTCCGAGGCCTCTCCTTTGAGGACGTCGACTCCCCTGGCTCTGGCCCATAGGAGGAACTCCTCTGCCAGGCGAGTCTTTCCTATCCCCGCCTCCCCCAGGATCGCCACGACGCGCATTTGCCCGGTGCTGGCGGCCTGGTACTCGGAGACGAGCGCACCGAACTCCTCCTGGCGTCCAACCAGCGGCGCTTCCAAGCCCGAAGGCGGACTAGTAGTAGCAGGAGCGCCCTCAGAGGCGCGAGCCAGGATCACGTCCAGAGAGGCCCTCTGTTCGACCTCCTCGTGCAGGCTAGCGACCAGCTTCTGCAACGGGGGAGAGGGCTCCATTCCGAGTTCCCTGTTGAGAATGTTCTTAAAGCCCTCATAGGCAAGAAGAGCGCTCTCGCTCTCGCCCACACTGGAGAGTAACTCCATGAGCCGCCTGGGGGCGGCCTCCTCTAAGGGGGCGTGCCTCGCCCAAAGCCGGGCGGTAGCTATAGCCTCCGCCATTAACCCCTCCTCCGCTTCAAGCCTAGAGAGCCTCTCGCAAAGCTCCCCGAAAAGAGCGCGCCACTTCGTGCGCTCCCCCTCGACCCACAGCTCGAATCCAGCGGCGTCCTCGATGGAGAAACCCTCCATAAACTCGCCCCGGTAGACCCCCAGATCACCTCGCAGGCGGCCGATGAGCTCCTTGCGTCCTACGGCGGCGCTGCTGGTTGCCGGCGAGGTTTCCCTCCTTGCCAGAGAAACAGCGGCTTCGAGCGCCTCTGTGTCGACCTCAACTTGCGTGGGCTCTACTCCCAAAATGTCGCCGTCGATAAGGAGGAAGTGGGTCTCCTCATATTGTCCGTCACGGGCGCTCTCTTCCCTCAGCCGCTTCCTGAGCTTGGACAAGACAGAGCGCAGGTCCCCGCGGGCGTGGCGCTCCTCGCTCCCCGGCCATAAGAGCTCTGCTAGCTCCCCCCTTGGGCGCCTCCCACCCTCAGCGGCCAGGTAGCACAAAAGCGCAAGCACCTTCTTTATCCCGAAGCGCAGGGGGTGTCCCCGAAGGCTTAGCTCGGGCGGCCCAAGCAGCCTGATGCTCAGCCGCTTTGTTTCTTGGAACTCCGTCTCGACTCTCCCACGCAACGCTTCCGCAACGTCCCGGTGCTATGGTGGCTTGCGTGTAGTAGTGGGCGCTGCTTGACTCCTTTCCCACTTGAAAATTGTACGGGCTCCCCCTGAGGGCTCACAACGGAAGGTACGACTCGAATCGAGCCGGGCACGCCAGACG
>DASSCV010000108.1:0-2740 GCA_035697505.1 Rubrobacter sp. | reverse complement strand
CACTGCCCCTAAAGCGCATCACGACCGTGTCCCCTTCGGCCACCATGTCCTCTATGGTGTTCTCCAGATCGGGGAAGGCTTCGCGGAAGGTGGCTGCGAACTGCCTGGCCCCTTCTATGCCTCGAACCTCTCCGGAGGTAGACTCATGGCTAACGTAGTCGGGGGAGAAGATCTCCTCGACGGCGTCGAGGTTGCCCGTGTAGTTGTAAAGCTCCTCGACCTCCCGACGCACTACGGCCTTGTTCTCTTCTTCGGCGGACATAGGTGTATCCTCCTTTCCGACCAGCTTCCACTAGAGCGCCAGTCGAGTAGTCACGCGGCGGTGGCCTTCCGCTCGTCGGCGGGTATCGTGCGGGCGATCACGTGCAGGTTGTGCACCACCGCTGAGCGTCTGAGGTCCAAGAGGTTCTTGCGCACGCCCCTGTAGCGGGCTCGGTCGCCCTGCCAGTGCCCGATGTGTGCCAATGAATGCTCCACTCCCACCCGCTCGCGTAGCTTCTTCCTGCCCGCTGAGGTGCGCTGTCGCTCCCGAAGCTCCTCAAGCAGCCGCTCGTCGGGATGCACACTCACGCTCCTGCTTTTCGTACAGCGTTCTCGTAAGGGACACGCGGCGCACGTCTTCTTCGGGAAGCGCACAACCCCGCCAGCCTCAAACGGCATAAGCGCACCCGCCTGACAGCGCATCAGCCCCCTCCGCCAGTCCAAGGCGAACTCCGTCTTGGGGAAGCGCTCGCCGTTGGTGACCCGCCAGGCTTTACAGTACACCTTGAACTCCGGTGGGCGCTCCCTTACCAGTTCGCTCGAAAGATAGGCCCGATCTATGTGCAACTCCTCGAGATGGGCGGGCTGGCGGGCGAGATCCCGGCAGATGCCCTCTGTGACGGAGGCTTCCGGAGCGTTGGCCGGCGTCACTCCCACCACCTTGACCAGCCCCGTATCCAGATCGCGCAAGACGTGGCGCTTGTAGCCCGAGAAACGGACGCTCCTGCTCTTCCTGCCGTGGCGCATCTGGGGGTCCTCCACCGACACTAGCCGCTCGCGTGCCACCCCACGGCGCAGGACGGGCGGTCCCTCGGCGGCCCGTTGTTCCACCTCCTGCGCTCGCACGCGCCGGGCGGTCTCGATGCCCACTGGCGTAGCCTTCTGCTCCCCCGTGCCCCCGTCCAGATACCCTTCCACCGCACCAAGCGCATCGAGCACCCCAACAAGCGCCCGCTCGCCCGGATCGTCCCAGTCGAGATCCAGCGCCGCTTTCAGGCTCGTGCCACAGACCACTGATGCTCCGGCTTCCTTAGCTACTTCCGCCAGCCCCCGCCCCTGCTGGCGGGCGATCACGCCCAACGCTTTCTTCAGGGCGTGTCCCAAGAGGTTGTAGGTGTCCTCCACCCTTCCCGCTCCCCACAAGGGCGAAGAGTCCAAGGCCGCCCTGAGCGCCTTGTGCCCGAAAGAGCGCCTCCTAGCCGCAACCTCCACGGTGCGTTCCACCAGCCGCCGGTCCATCTCGTGCTCGATTAGCCTCTTGCGAAAAGCGACGAGGGTGCTCTTGGAGAAGGGTGGCTCTTCGGCGTCTCCAGGCATCCGAGCACCAGCTGCCATCTACGGTCCATCACCATCGCTTCTATGGCCTCCTCGTCAGAGGCGCCTGTTTAGGCTTGCAGGACGCTAGCCAGGGCGAGCTTGGCAGGAGGGACCGGAGGGTGACCGAGGCGGCTGTCGCCGTAGAGCGTGCCAAGCTCTTGCTGGAAACCCTCGTCGAAGATCTCGTGGCGACGCTCGCGCAAGAACACGAACAGCTTGGCCCTTTTCACCCGCCGCATCACCGCCGCTTCGGCCGGCGAGGGCTCGACGGGCGGACACCAGTGCTGTGGACGCATGTTTCCTACCTCCCGCTTGGCCTCGAACATTACCCGCTCGGTAGCAAACCACGCTCCGGCCTCGCCCTTCAACTATTACTCGACTGGTGCTCTAGAGCTTCATCCACGCGTGCTCTCAAGTCCTCGTATCCTACGGCTTTGGTAACAGCCTCAATACGACTCAAGGCCACCGAATCCTGGCTGCCGAAGTGTCGCTCCAACTCCGGTGTGCTCAACACCAGAAATTCCCAGGCCTCTAAGTCTAGCGGGTCCAGGCGAGTTGGCTCTCGCTCGGCATAGATGGCGAACACATACACTCCCGCCCGGCGCTTCTTCTCGGCCTCGTAATAGTACTGAGTATCGGGTCCGGGGGCTGCTTCTGGCTCTACCGGAAAGCTGGCTCCTGTAGCCGTGATGTCGAAGCTGTTCTGGACCCTCTCTGGCCTCTTCCAGTTCTGAAGGTGGGCCATGCTCTTTACCTCTATCTTGGCCCCGGCGTAGTCCAGATCGTAATATTCCCAGACGGGCCGGATGCCGTTCACGGCATCCAGGGCGCTCCCTACGATCCATTCCGCAAAGACCGCACGAGAGATGTTGGTGAGTACATCTGAAAATCCCCACGCCCAGAAGTCTCGGACCGTCCGGCCTGTGAGCGGTATCTCCCGATTGGGGTTCAGTCTCTCGGGGGCATAATCCTCCACGTGCTTGCGAACCGGTCGACGATCGGATGAAGCGTGAGTGCGCCAGGGCGGCTCCTCCCTTCGATGGATTGCACACCTGTTAGGTGCGCTCGTAGGATTCCACCCAACGGTCACGTTAAGAAGTAAATTATGTGGTCTGGCGAATCAGCGTGAGCAGAGGCTGGTTTTATTCCGCCGCCCCTAAGG
>DASSCV010000107.1:0-4637 GCA_035697505.1 Rubrobacter sp. | reverse complement strand
GAGGGCAGCGCTGGAGTACGCGGACGCCGTCACGCTCTCGGACAGGGACGTCGGAGATAACCTTTTCGAACGCGTGCGCGAACACGTCGGCGACGACGCCCTGGTAGAGCTTACTGCGGTCATCGCTTGGGAGAACTCGTCGAGCAAGTTCAACCGCGCCCTGCGCGTGCCCTCGCAGGGGTTGTGGAGGCACGAACGGTGAGGTCAACCCGAAGCTATTGGTCGAGTTGCTATCCACACCTTCCGGGCGGGCTTCTCTCGGGCGTTCGTGGGCGGGACACTTGGGTCCTGGCGAGGTGAGCTGTGACCAGCCTGGCAGCTCAACACCGCCACCCGAGGCCCGGGCCATGTCTCACGCGCGGGCGGGTGTGCGACGTCCCAGGAGCGAGCCTGTCGAACCAGCCGGATCGGGCCTTCTCCTAAGAACTAAGGATGGGCGTGAAGAGAACTGAGGGTCGAATCTGCGAGGGCGCTGTGCTGGTCCGCGAACGCGACGATGATCGACGCGACGCTTCGCCCCTTGTCCTGCTCGGCAGACGCGAAGCGGGACGAGCATTCTACCCGGGCGTGTGGGACGTGCTCGGCGGGCATCTCGAGCCGGGGGAGACCACCGAGCAGGCACTGGTCCGAGAACTCCGGGAGGAGGCAGGCGTGACCCCGACCGCGTGGCACTCCCTCGGCGAGTTTCGCGAACCCCTTCTCGACGGGGACGGGTCCCTGGTCCTGCGTCTTTACGCGGTGACCGACTGGACCGGTGTCCCGCGCAATCACTCACCCGAGGAGCACGCCGAGGTCTCCTGGTTCGCCGTCGAGGATGCCTGCCGCCTCGCGCTTGCCCACCCAGCCTATCCGGCACTCCTGCGCAGGGTGGCCTCCGAGATATCGAGCGCCGAACGTGAGGGCTACGCGTGAGCGTGTATCCTGGCGAGGGAGCGACAGGCAGGCTCTCCGACGACCTCCTCCACGTTGTCCGGCCGCTCCATCGTCCCGGGACGCACTCCTACCAGGCACTAGGTCGAGCTACGGGAGGCGTCAGGTCTCCGGGCGGTCGAAGAGGACGCGCTGCAGCGTCTGGGTGACGAGCTCGTCGACCAGCGGCGGCGGGGGCTCGCCGTTTACGAGGTGCCGGCGCCCGGCCGCGTAGGGCACGTCCACGAGCGCGAAAACCACCCGCCGTACGGCCTCCGCGCCGCCCCCCTCGCCGTAGCGCCTGAGAACGTGGTCTCTCACGGCCCTCTCCACGTCGGTGTTGAGGGCGGCCAGCTCCTCCCCCAGCTCCTCGGGCCACCTCTCCGCCAGATCCTCGCGGCGGTAGAGGAGCAATACCCGCGCCTCGTCTACATGCCTCCGCGTCCACTCGACGTTGTAGAGGGCCGCCCCGAGCGCGGCCTCGTCGAGATCGTCGGCTTCCAGCGCTCTAAGAAAGCCGACCTGGAAACGCTTGACGGTGCGGATCCAGAGCCGGGCAAGCAGAAGGTCCCGGGACTTGAAGCGGTGGTAGATGCGGGCACGGTCGAAGCGAGCTCGGCGGGGTTGTCGGCGTTGTGCTCGGCGCTACCCTCGCCGACTTCGTTACCTATGACCAGAGCATAAAGTTGGCAGGGACGTCTAGGGTATCGAAGGCACATTGGCGTAAAACTCTGCACAGCCCCGGTCCTGTCCCAGCTTTGCTAGAACCGGGGCCATGGCAACTTCGGAGAATTCCTTTAAGAAACCGATACTGTTGGTTTGTTAGCTGAAGGGTCACCATCAACTCGCCGGGGCAAGTGTCGCCAATCGGGACCGCCGAGTGATGGATAAGAAGTCCTCATCGTCGGTAGATACTCCCAAGCACGTTGGGCATCTGCATGTAGACGCTCCCTTTGGGGAAGGCGGCTCTGGCCACACGGGCGGTATCTTCGGGGACGGGAGCGATCGGTTGTGGATGCATCGACATAGCTGTGTTCTCCAGAAGGCTGTTTTGGACTACCTCCTGGGGAGTATGCAGCGTCGCTGATGAATAAACCAACAGTATCTCACGTGTCCTCGATAACTCCACCCGTCGACACAGCACACTGTGGGTGCGCGGGGAGGCGCTGGCGAGACTATTGTGGCGATTGCACAGTTCGGGCCAAGGCGGTCGCTACGCAAACACCTTATCTAGGCAGTCCCAGCGATAGAAGGGCACCTGGATGCCGTTCTCTGTCAACTCGGCGCGGTATACTCGGTCATGAGCCGACCTTCGCAAGCATCACTTTGATCATGGATCCCTGCAACCTTCAGGAGCAAACGAACTGGTGAGGACACTGAGCGGTCCATCCGGCCCCAAGGGTCACCTCCTCGGGGATAATCTGCGGGAGTACGCGAGGGACCCTTTAGGCTTTCTTTCTCGCTGCGCCCGAGAGTACGGGGACATAGTACAGCTGCGTTTCATGGGTCAGACGTTCTACCTGCTCTCGCATCCGGACCTAATCGAGTACGTGCTCGTCGAGAACAACCGTAACTTCACCAAGACGAAAATCCTCAAGAGGAACGGCCGCCTGCTCGGCGAAGGGCTCTTGACGAGCCAGGGCGAGTTCTGGCGACGCCAGCGCCGGCTCGCCCAGCCGGCCTTCCACCGCAAGAGAATAACTGCTAACGGAGAAGTGATGGCTAACTTCGCCAAGCGCTCGCTTGAAGGCTGGCGAGATGGCCGAACCTTCGACGTCCACGAAGAGATGACGCGCTTGACGCTCGAGATAGTGGCCAAGTGTCTCTTCGATGCCGACGTCGGGGCAGAGGCCAAGGACGTGGGGAGAGCCATGAAGGTGGCTCTGGAGGATTTCTCTTCGCAGCGGCGTCTTATCCGGATCCCCAAGAGCATCCCCACCCCGCACAACCTCCGCTTCGAGAGGGCGGCCCGCAGGCTCGACACGATCGTTCACGCCATCATCGAGGAGCGCCGCAAGAGCGGAGATGAGGATAGGGGTGATCTCCTCTCCATGCTGATGCTGGCCGAGGACGAGAGCGGTGAGCGGATGACGGACAAGCAGCTCAGGGACGAGGTGATGACCTTGTTCCTGGCCGGCCACGAGACCACCGCCAACGCCCTGGCCTGGACCTTCTGGCTTCTATCCTCGAACGTCGCGGCCGAGGCCAAGTTGGCCGAAGAGCTCGAACGCGTGCTCGGCGGCAGGACCCCAACCGTGGCCGACCTGCCTCGGCTGCCCTACGTGGAGTGCGTCATCAAGGAATCGATGCGCCTCTATCCACCTGCCTGGGTGATGGGTAGGGAGTCTGTCGGGGAGTGCGAGGTCGGTGGCTACCGGATGCCTGCCGGCACCACCGCGCTGATGAGCCAGTGGGTAGTACACCGTGACCCGCGCTACCACCGCGACCCACAGAGGTTTGACCCGGACCGCTGGACCGCGGGGTACGAGAAGGGGTTGCCGCGCTTCGCGTACTTCCCTTTCGGCGGGGGACCCAGACAGTGCATCGGCGCGGCCTTCGCGATGACCGAGGCCCGCCTGGTTCTGGCCACGGTGGCCCAGCGGTTGAGGATGGAGCTCGTTCCTGGCCAGAGGGTCGAGCCTTACGCCTCCATCACGCTAAGACCGAAGGAAGGAATACGGATGACCTTGGTGGCGCGCTCGCGGGGAAGCTAACTCCAGCGCTGGGCCTCAAGGTTACCGGTTCTCATTGGCGGCTGTGACGTGCCCCGACCCGAAGCCACTCCGGCCGCAGCCGGAAACTATTCCCCCGTTCAGCGAGCCAGAAAGTCCGTAACCACTCGGTTGAACGTATCCGGGTACTCGCGCGGCGGCCAATGGCCACATCCCCGCAGAACGCGCAGCTCCGAGTCCGGAAGTCGTCCGTGCGCTCGTCGTGCCCACTCTACAGGCACCACGCGGTCGCGATCGCCGTGAACCAGGAGGGTTGGCGCGGCTACTTCGCCCAAGCGGTTCGAGAGATCGGTTTTCAGCCCGCTCCACCCTACCTCGCTCTTGCGAAACGAGCGGAACGCTCGACCCGATGCGGGCTGGTCCAGAAGGCGACGGGCTTCATCGACGAGTTCGTCGCTCACCACCCGCGGGTCGCAAACCATTCTACGCAACCCAGAACGCAGCGCGCGCCGGCTCCGGCGTAAGAGCGTGTAGAGCAGGTCCGTAGCCAACGGAGCATGCACAAGGAAGTACCCGATCCTTCCGTGAGGGATATCCTTGCCAAGCCCGTAGCTGGCTACCAAGACTAACTTCTCAACCCGCTCCGGCTCACACAGCGCGAAGGAGAGCGCCGCTCCACCTCCCATAGATGTACCGACAAGGGCCGCGCGCTGAATCCCTAAAGAGTCCATTAGGTGCGAGAGGAAGCGTGCGTAGTAGGCGAGATCATACCGGTGGTTCGGCTTGTCGCTCCCTCCGTATCCGGGCCAGTCGAAAGCGAGTACAGGGCGACGGCGAGCTAAAGGTTCGATGGCGTACCGGTACGAAAAGTCGGCGGCATCAAACCCACCGCCGTGGAGAAGCAGCAGCGGGGGCGCCCTTCCTGTCCCAGCGGCAAGGCAGCGTACGCGCAGTCCGTCTATCCTTGCCCACGTCGTCTCTACTGTCGTGCCAAACTCGCTAACCACCGTGACCCTGTCGTAGGCTATGGTTCAGCCGCCAAGCTAGGATGTCTCG
>DASSCV010000106.1:0-4447 GCA_035697505.1 Rubrobacter sp. | reverse complement strand
CGAGCTCGAGGTGGATCTCTTCGAGGACGGCCTCGCCGTCGCCGACCTCCCTGAAGCGTGGAACGCGAAGATGGCTGAGTATTTGGGCCTCGTTCCCAAGAACGATGCGCTCGGCGTTCTGCAAGACACCCACTGGGCCCTCGGATACTTCGGGTATTTCCCGGCCTACACCGTCGGTAACGTGCTCTCGGTCCAGTTCTTCGAAACCGCTGTCGGGGAGCAGCCCCAGATCCTCCCCGAGATGGAGCAAGGCGAGTTCGGCACACTCCTCGGATGGCTTCGGCAGAATGTCCACCGCTACGGGAAGAAGCACGAGCCAGACCACCTGATCGAACACGCCACGGGCAGTCCCCCTGACACAGCTCCATACCTCCGCTACCTCAAGGCCAAGTTCGGAGAACTCTACAACCTGAATTGATATGAGATCACAGGACCTTCCGCACGCCAGGCATCAGGAATCGCAAGCCTGTTGCCTGAAACCGCTCTATTCCTCCAGCACCAGCGTATCCTTGGAGCTGCCGCCTGCCGTGGAGTTGACGACGCGGGTACCAGGCTGAGCAACTCGGGTGAGGCCACCCGGCATGAGGTAGTCGATGGCTGGCAACACGAAAGCCCGCAGATCTACGAACACCTCATCGTTTCGGTCGCTTGCACCATCCTTGAGCACGTGGGTCGAGAAGTCCAGCGTCTCCTGGGCGACGAACTGTGTCGGGTCCTTGCGTATATTCCGGCGGGCGGTATCCACATCGGCTGGCGTCGCCTCCGGACCGACGAGGAGTCCCTGTGCCCCGTAGCCTTCGCGGGGTTTGACGACCATCTCGGGCAACCGCTCGAAGACCTCGGCGCGGGTCTCCTCCTCCGCGAGCGAGTAGGTAGGCGCATTAGAAAGGAGAGGAGCCTCTTCCAGGTAGTGTTCGATCATGGCTGGCACGTAGGGGAAGATGGCCTTATCGTCTGCGACACCCACACCCGGAGCGTTGACGAAGCCAACGTTTCCTTCCAGGTAGGCCCGCTTTAGCCCGGGAAGATCCGTATCGACGTAGTCCTCGTCGAAGCGGCGGTAGATCACGTCGATCCTCCGGCCGTCTGCGCGCGCGTAGAGGAACCCTTCCGAGACCAGGCATTCAGCGAGCGTCATGATCGCTATACCGCAAGCCTCTGCGATCCTACGGTGCTCGAAGAACGCAGGGTCGCCGGCCCCGCGGGTCACCACGGCCACGCCTGGCTCTTCCACCCCCTCAGGGGCCGCGAGCTCGAAGGTCTCCCGAAGCCGGTCGTAGTAAGAGTAGATCTCCATAACCCTGTAGGCGCCGTAGAGCTCAGGCATCGCCTCCCTCCCTGCCCGCCTGATGGCCTCGGAGTAGGCTACACCGCTCGGCACACGCACGTTGTCCTCGAGCACGACGTATTCGCCCGAAGCGAGATGGACAACGTCAGGCCCGTAGATATGGACAGGAGGGGAGCCACCAGACAGCTCGTGGGGCCAGTAGAAGACGCTGCCGCGCAAGATCTCCTCGGGAACGAGGTCCTGGCCCGGGCCGTACACGTCCTGCAGCCAGGCGTTGATCGCCTTTCCCCGCTGCAAGAGACCTTCGGATAACGTCTGCCATTCTTGCGCGGCGATGATCCGGGGTGTCCAGTCTACGGGCAGCAGACGCTCTGAATCTCCAGCCCCGTCGACGGGGAAGGTGGCCCCCAGTTCCCCGAGCGTCTCCCTGACACGCGCTGTCCTCAATGCGAGCTCGTCTTCGCCCAGGCTCTGGTAGAGGTCGCGGAGTGGTTCGTACGACCTACGGAGCGAGCCGGTTTCGTCAAAGATTTCGTTGAAGTACGAAGGTCTCAGCCAGGGTCCTTCCCGTTGGCGGCTCTCGTAGGCCCACCTTAAAATAGAGGAAGCGCCGCCGGTAGTAATTGGCCCGGCGGCGCAAGATCTCGGCCCAGGCGACAGCCCTCTTTGGCCATCAGGGAAGCTTTTGGGTGTCGGGCTATTCCCCGCGCTCCAGAGGTTCCCCTAGGCTTCTCTTCACCAGGACGTTCACGCCAAAGAGGATGAGGCCAATCCCAAGCAACAGGCCGGCCAGTCCGAGCACGGTCCAGTCGTTTATTGCAGTAAATATGAGGAGGGACGCCGAAACCACGATGCCGAGGATGGGGAAGACGCTCGGGGTACGGAAATGCTCGTGATCCACCTCGTCGCTCCGCAAGGCGAGGACGGAGACGTTCACCATTATGAAAGCCAGGAGGAGGAGCACCACGGTTGTGCTCGAGAGGGTGTCGATCGCGTCGGGGTTGCGGCCGACCGTGGCGAGGAGCGTAAGGACCACGAGGGTGGCGAAGAGGATGGCGACCCAGGGCGTACGGCGGCTAGGGTGGACCCTGGAGAAAACCTCAGGCAAGACATCCTGGTCACCCATGCCATAGATGACCCTCGAAGCCATGATCAGGTTGATGAGCGCCCCGTTGGAGACCGCGATGAGCGCGATGAGCGCGAACAGTTGGGACGGGATCGCAAAAGGTGCTCTCTCTACGATCTCGAGCAGGGGTCCGCTGGACGCGGCAAGCTGGGCCGTCGGCACCACCATCGAGGCGGTGAAAGTAACGAGCAGGTAGATGAAACCGGCGGCGAGCAGGCCGCCGAAGATCGCGCGGGGGTAGATCCTGCTCGGATGGCGTACCTCCTCGGCCACGTTGACCGAGTCGTCGAAGCCGATCAGGGCGTAGAACGACAGCACCGTGCCTGTCAGGATGGCCGGAATTATGCTCGCGCCTTCCTTGAACTCGAAGGCCCTGGCCGGCTCACCCGTGCCGGCGCCGAGTGTCACGATCCCGATCACGACTATAAGCAACAGGCCGGTGATCTCGATGCAAGTGAAGACCAGGTTGAGCCTGACTGACTCGGAGATGCCGTAGAAGTTGATGAACCCGATCACCACCACGAAAACGAGCGCCGCGAGAACGCTCGGAACGGTTATGAACTGCAGGAGGTAGTCGCCTGAGAAGGCCAGGCTCAGAACACTCGCCGAAGTGATGCTGGACGTCGCCACTGCGAACGCAACCATGAAGCTAACGAAGGGGTTCTGAAAGGCGTTGTTGACGTAGGTTGCAGAGCCACCGGCCCGAGGATACTTGGTGACCAGCTCGGCGTAGGAAGCCGCCGTGAAGATCGCGAGTATGAAGGCACACAGAAACGCAACCCAGATCGCGCCGCCGATAACGGCACCGACCTCGCCTACAAGCGCGTAGATCCCAGCCCCCACGATATCGCCGAGGACGAAGAAGAACAGCAACCATGGGCCGATGCCGCGTTTTAGATCGGCGTGCTCCCTCGCGTGAGATACATGTTCGTCCATCTGCCCTACCTCCCCTGCCCACTAGCCGAAAGCTTGAGGCCTTCCTTTACCATTCCGGCTCCCATGTTACATGAACGACGTGTGCTCTTCACGGCCATGGTGTAGATCTCCTCGTGCAGCGTCGATGCCAGATCGCCCGTTGGTATGGTGCGCATTGTCATGTACTCTGGGGAGGACCGATAAGGAGGAAGATGTGGAGCTACGACTTGACCTCGTTGGCATCGTCGCCCGCGACATGAGGGCCTCGCTGGAGTTCTACCGCAGGCTCGGGCTGGACATTCCTGAGGGTGCCGAAGATGAGCCACACGCCGAGGTGACAACACCGTCAGGCCTGCGCGTCGCCTGGGACGCCGCCGAGCTCATAAGGCGGATAGATCCCGAGTGGACCGATCCCTCGGGAGGATACCGCGTGGCGCTCGCCTTTCTCTGCCCAGACCCCGCGGGTGTCGACGCGAAGTACCAGGAACTTGCCGCCCTAGGCTTCGGGCACAAAGATCCCTGGGACGCGTTCTGGGGACAGCGGTACGCTTCCGTCAAGGACCCTGACGGCAACCAGGTCGACCTCTTCGCGCCGCTCTAGACATCTTCAGAGCAGGCTTGCCAGACGCCGCACGCCCTCTTCTATCTGTTCCGGGGTCACGGCGCAGAAAGGCAGTCGCACGAACCTGTCGCCGCCCGCCTCTCCCCCTTCCACCGGATCTGCGAAGAACGCCGCGCCTGGCGTGAGCACGAGCCCGATGTCCTCTGCCCGGCCCACGAGGTCCTCGGTGTTCGCGTCCTCGGGCAGCATCACGCTGACGAAGAAACCGCCCGAAGGGATGAAGGCCCGGGCCCCGGGCAACTCGCGGCGTACCGCACCTGACATCGCCTTCCACCGGGGTGTGTACAGATCCTTCAACTGCTCTACATTTGGACCGAGGAGCCCGCGGCGCAGGTACTCGGCGACGGCGGCTTGTGTGGGGAGGACTGGCGAGAGGTACGTTTCTTCGCCAAGCGCCGTAACCCCCCTCGTAAGGTCCTCGGGTGAGATCATGAACCCAACCCTTATGCCAGGGCTGAGGAGCTTGCTGAACGAGCTCATCGTGATGACGCGCGAG
>DASSCV010000105.1:0-2975 GCA_035697505.1 Rubrobacter sp. | reverse complement strand
CTGCCCTCGCTGGCCCCCGAGATGAGGCCAGGGATGTCTGCTACCACGAACCGTCCGCGGTAAGCCTTCTCGTCCACGACCCCGAGCTGGGGCGAGAGGGTGGTGAAAGGATAGTCGCCCACCCTCGGACGGGCGGCGCTTAGCGCTCGGAGCAGCGAAGACTTCCCCGCGTTGGGCAGGCCGACGAGGCCGACGTCCGAGAGGACCTTGAGCTCGAGACGGATCTCACGCTCCTTGCCTGGCAGTCCCCTCTCTCTGAATGCCGGCGCCTGGCGGGTGGAAGTCGCGAAGGACCCATTGCCGCGTCCGCCCTCGCCGCCGGTGGCAACGACGAAAGTCTCTCCCGGTTCCGAGAGGTCGGCCAGGAGGCCGTCTCCATCGAAGGCCTGGGTTCCGACGGGGACCTCTAGCACCGCGTCCTTGCCGCGCTCGCCCGCCCTGTTGTTGGATGAACCGTGCCCGCCACGGCCCGCATTCACGACGTTGCGGTAGGCGTGCGGCTCGAGGGTTGAGAGGTCTTCAGTGGAGCGCAGGATCACGTCCCCGCCGTCGCCTCCGCGACCACCGTCGGGGCCGCCACGCGGCTTGTACTTCTCGCGGTTGAAAGAGACGCTGCCGTCGCCCCCGCGACCCGCACGGACGATGAGGCTGGCTTCATCTACGAACTGCAAAGGGGCTAAAGACCCCCGTAACGGACGATGGTCAGGCCGTGGCCTCCTGGAGAACGGGTTCCTCGATCACGCTAACTACGCTCTTGCCCCGAGACCGGTCGAAGTCGACCCTGCCCGAGACCCTGGCGAAAAGTGTATCATCCGAGCCCTTGCCGACGTTCTTTCCCGGGTGCACCTTCGAGCCGCGCTGGCGCACGATGATGCTCCCTGCGGTAACCACCTGGCCACCGTACGCCTTTACTCCTAGCCTCCTGCCGGCCGAGTCGCGGCCGTTACGCGAGGAGCCCCCGCCCTTCTTATGAGCCATCAGATACCTCCAACACCTTTACCCTGGTCAATTCTTGCCTGTGCCCGGTCTTCTTCCTGTAATCCTTTTTCGCCTTGTACTTGTAGACGTGGATCTTATCTCCCCGCAGATGGTCCAGGATCTCGACCCTGGCCTTCTTCTCGCCGAGGTCGAACCCACCTTCGTCGACTGCGAAGCCGACAGGTAGCTCTACGGAGTCCCCTACCTCACCCTTTAGGCGGTCGACGACGAGTTCCTGGCCCTGTTTCACCCTGTACTGCTTTCCACCGCTCTTTACAACCGCAAACATCTCGATCTCCTTGAATTTTTCAGGCTACGCGGGGCGTGCAAGATGCACCCCACGAGGCAACAGTATACCCGCCACGCTCCGCGTCGACCACATGCTAGGACTCGCTTCCCGTGCGGGCTGCACGTGTCGGTCAAGGCCTGGTAGCGGCTGCGTTGCCGAACGCGCTAAGATTCTGTATCTTTGGGTTATGCGTGCCGTAAGGACCAGTCCAGCGGTCCCCGCCTCCAGGGGCAAGAACCAAGAGAAGGTAAGCATCGCGCATCGTCTACGCCGCTCAGATGTGCTCCTTTTCCTCATCGCTGTGGCGCTGGGCGGGATCGGGGTCCTCGCCATCTATGCTGCCGAGGCGGACTACAGGCAACTCTACGCCGTCAACCAGGCCCTCGGACTCGTTGCCGGTCTTGTCGGCGCCATCGTGCTGGCGCTGGTGGATTACAGGTGGCTTGGGCGACGCCTCAGGTTCGTCTACGGGGCGACGATCGTGATGCTGGTGGCCGTGCTCGCCGCAGGCTTCTCGGTCAACGGGGCGCAGAGTTGGATCGGGGTCGGGCCCATCGAGGTACAGCCTTCGGAGTTCGCCAAGCCGCTTTCGATCGTGGTGCTCGCCGGTTACGTGGCCGAGAGCAGTTTTGCGCACAACATGACTTTCCTGAAGGCGCTTGGCATCATGTCCGTGCCAGTATTGCTCGTGCTCGCGCAACCAGACCTCGGGACAGCGATGGTGTTCGGGGCCATCTTCGTTGCTGTGGTCTTCGTGGGCGGAGCCAGGTGGTACCAGCTTGGGGGACTTTTCGCGGCGGGGTGCGTGGCAGTCTACCTCGCCATCAAGCTCAGAATCCTGGAGGACTACCAGATAGCACGCCTTACGTCGTTCCTCGACCCCCAGAGCGTTCCGGCAGGGGTGAGCTATCAAGTCGAGAACTCGAAGATGGCCATAGGTTCAGGGGGGCTTACGGGCAAAGGCCTCCGATCGTCTGGGACGCTCGGCGACCTTGGCTATCTGCCGGAGGATCGCACAGACTTCATCTTCTCCAACCTAGCGGAGAAGGTCGGCTTCGTAGGGTCCCTGGTCGTACTGATCCTTTTCTTCTTGCTGGTCTGGCGCGTGTTGCACGCCGCGACCGTTTCGCGGGACCGCTTCGGCGTGCTTATCGCAGTTGGGGTGGCGACGATGCTGACATTTCACGCGCTCATAAACGTCGGGATGGCGATGGGCATGATGCCTGTTACCGGTCTGCCACTACCCTTTGTGAGCTACGGTCGCAGCAATTTGCTCGTCAGCATGATGTCGGTCGGGCTGGTCCAGAGTATCGTGATCCAGGCGAGGCTCAAGTCCGAGGGGAATCCTCGCGCGTAATAGCATAGCAGTACTTCAACTTGTGCAAGTCCTTGCTGAAGTGCTGCCTAGCCGTGGGGGGTTTTGACGTTTACGAGGTTCAGCAGCCACCCGCCGACCAGGAAGGCGAGCAGGGCGTTGATGAGGGCGTCGGGAAGCACCCCGACTACGGCATATTCGCCAAGCTGCGGTACTCCCAGGCCGGCGAGCCACCGGGCGCTGTAGCCGAGGAGGTCGTAGCAGGCGACGGCGAGGCCTGCGACCTGGGCGAGGAGCACTCTCTCCGACCCCCTTCGCCGCACGGCGCTGGAGCGGGAGGCGAGCATGGCCGCGATCAGGCCCCCTAGCGCCCCCACCCCGAAGAGGTCGCTG
>DASSCV010000104.1:0-3140 GCA_035697505.1 Rubrobacter sp. | reverse complement strand
TCGGGGAGTTCGACGTGCCGAACCTGAAGGTGGGCTATGACCTCTACGCCGTCCGCTAACTGAGAACAACATCGGCCCTTATCTCGTGCTCCGTCCTCTATCCACCGAAGTGCTTAGCTGGACTTTGGCCATTTGTGAGCGAAAAGGGTAGGGTACGCTCGTCACCAGTCCGCTCAAAGAGAGGTGATCGATGCACACCCTACCGAAGTCGATGATACAAGTGCTGGCCCCGTTCGCGCCACTGTTCTCCAAAAGCGTCTTCGAGCATGTCCAGCTGCTGCTTGTGGGCGCTTTTCCGCAGCTCCGGGCAAAAGAACCGTAGCCTCCGCGCTGCGAGCGGTGAGCCTAGAGGATGAACGGCGCTTCTGCCGCTACCACCGTGTGCTCAACCGTGCCGTCTGGTCGAGCCGGGAGGCAAGCCGCGTCCTGTTGGGGCTGCTCGTGGAAGCCTTCGTGCCTGAAGGACCGCTGGTTTTGGGCATCGACGATACGTTGGAGAGGCGGCGGGGAAAGAAGATTTCTGCCAAAGGCATCTACCGAGACCCGGTGCGCTCAAGCCGTCAGCACTTCGTCAAGAGGAGTGCTCTCAGATGGGTATGTCTAGCACTCTTGGTGCCGGTTCCCTGGGCCTCTCGGGTTTGGTCCTTGCCGTTCTTGAGCGCTCTGGCCTACTCCGAGCGTTACGCCCAAGAGCAGGGCAAGCGCCACAAGACGCTCACTGAGTGGGCGGGGCAGTTGCTGCTCTTGGTGAGGCGCTGGTATCCCGAGCGCGAGATCGTGGCGGTGGCCGACGGCGGGTATGCGCCCTTGAAGCTCTTGGATCGCTGTCGGAGCCTCTCCGAGCCGATCACCTTCATCACCCGCCTGAGGCTGGACGCTGCTCTCTACAAGCCAGCTCCGCCACGCCACTGTGGTCAGATAGGACGGCCTCGTCTGAAAGGCGATCGCTTACCAAACCTCTCGGTCCTCGCGGAAGACCCAACCACTGAGTGGGCGCCGGTCACGCTCAACAACTGGTACGGCAACAGCAAGCGCACCATAGAGATCGTTTCCGGGACGGCGCTCTGGTACACAGCACGGGTTTGCCCGCCGGGCCCCTGCGTTGGGTCCTGATCCGCGACCCGCAAGAGGAGTTTGAGACTCAGGCTTTGGTGTGCACCGACCTCGCTGCCGAGCCGGAGCAGATCATCTGCTGGTTTGTGAGACGCCTCTCAGATGGAGACTACCTTCCAGGAGGTCCGCCAGCGCCTTGGCTTCGAGACCCAGCGGCAGTGGTCGGAAAAGGCGCTCCGGAGAACTGCTCCAGCGCTGTTGGGGCTGTTCTCGCTGGTGACGCTACTGGCTCACCGGCATATGGCCGAGGGCGCGCAGATCGTCCGAAAAGCAGCTTGGTACCAGAAGGCTCACCCGACATTCTCCGACGCTCTGGCGTTGGTGAGAAGGCAGTTGTGGGCGCGGGAGGAGACTTTTTACAGGTTATCGCGGGAAAGCGACACGGTAAAAGTCCCACGAGAGTTCATGGAACGGCTAACCGATGCGATCTGCTACGCAGCGTGAATGGCCAAAGTCCAGCTTAGAAAGGGAATTCTGCGAAATACGGATACCCTAGCCGCCTAGCACACCGCCTGCCATCAATAGGCTATAGGCTGCGCACACCGCGGTCAGGAGCGCTATCACCAACAGGACCACCAACTCAGCTACGTCCCTCTCGGCGTCCACCTCCTCGTGGCCAGCGCCGTGATCGTAAGGGGCGAGTGCTACCCCGGCATGCGCCTCGACGAAGGCTCGGCCCTCCTCGGTGATCTCCCACAGCGGAGCGGCTTCATCCGCTAGGAGAGTGGGTTCGTCGGCATCCATCTCGGCCTGATGTGAGACTCTTCCAGAAGGGCGTGCCAGCCCACGAGATGCCAGACCCACCAAGCGCAGCCGTACGTCATCTACCCCGACTTGCTCGTCGCTTTGGGAGAGCGTCTCGGCCAGGAGTCGGGCGCTTTGGGTGGCCTCACGCAACACAACAACGATCTTAAGGTCGAGCTCGGTGGGCTCTTCGCGTAGGGGCTGTGCATGAGGGGCATTCAGGCCCCCCATTATGACCCCGTACAAGCGGAGTTAAACGGTCCGGGAATCGTAGCTCCGGCCCTTCTTTTTGCCCTTATACACCTAACCTCGCAGAAGGGTAATTCTGCGAACTTCGCCTTAACGGAGTTCTCAGAAGTTCGCCCCAAAAGCAGCCCCCTGGCTGTTTTGAGATCGTGGTGCAGTGGTATAGGTATCTCAAGAGGTGCGCCTCTTTCTGAGTTCGGGGCTCGGCCATTGTCCCAACAATCTCATCCTTTCTTTCCCGAGCCCCGAAAAGGTAGCAGCCATAGGCACCCAGCACATCCAACTCCGCGCATGTTTATGCAGAACCACAATATGTAGTGTTGACTTCAAGGCAGAGGGCCGGGGCAATCGATAGTTTCAGACCCTATCAGGGCGGAACGATGCAGGATCCTGCAAGTGAACTTCGTAGAATTCATATTCCACGCACTCCGGTGAATAAAGGCATGAAGGAGGGCCGGGGCTGCTCTCGACGCCCCGACCCGACTAACGTTGCTCTTAGACTCCCTCGGGCGGCTCCCCACCGGTGTGGGCGTACAGCTTACACACGATCTTCCAGGTGCCCTCGATACGCGCGAGCAGGAAGTAGCTGATGAAGGACATCGTCCCCCAGTAGCCCTCCTCTGCCACTACGCCAACCGCGGCATCTCCTGTCTGCTGCACCGAGAGCACGCGCGAGCGGTAGCTGCCAGTGTCGCCAGGCTTGCTCTCCGCCTCTGCGAAGAGTTCCTCGATCGGCACGTCCTCGCGCTCTCCGGCTATGGACCCGAACATCCGCGCGTCCGCATGGAAGGCTTGGCGCAGCTTGGTGAGGTCGCCCTTGGCCTCCCCCTCGGTGTACAGCTGCAGCACCCGGCAGATCGCGTCGTAGTCATCCACCACATCTGCTGCGGCCCCTGTGGGGCCCTCTCTCGCCTGAGCCATGAGTCACCTCCTGTAGAGGGCGGGGCTCGTCAGCCACGCTGTGTTGCACCACGAGGTCAAGTGTGGTGGGTTACAAGGTCTGGCGCAACTTCGCAGAATTCCTATTCCACGCACTC
>DASSCV010000103.1:0-8515 GCA_035697505.1 Rubrobacter sp. | reverse complement strand
TGACCACGCTGGCCCTCGTCTACATGGGCGTCGGATTGCTCGCGGGGCTCATCGCAGGCCCCTTGTTCGGCGGCGCCTTGCTTCTGCGGCGTGGCCGTTCGGAAGGTTCGGGTCCCCGCTTGGTTCTCAGCCTAGCGCTTGCGCTGCTGACAGGGCTCATCTCCGGCATCTTGACCCTCATCGTCTACGCGACGGGCATCCTCCCTGGCGGCGGCGTCCTGGATCCTCTACGCCTAATAGAAGGTTCCAACCATCCGCCGGGTGTGCCGCTCCTCGTGGCCTGGACCATCGCCCGCGACCTGCTGCCAGCAGGCCTCGCCGGGCTCTTCCTCTCCCCCCTGGCCGGAGGCGCGCTCCAACGACTCTACGCTTCCGAAAGACCACCGGAACAGAAAGGTTACTCCTGGGAGGAGTAGCCTTTCAACACGCCCAGGCCTAGCGGCCTTCGGTCGTCAGCACGGCGGCTCCACCGCCCTTTCGGCAAGTCAGCCAGCGCTCTTGCGCACGCGAAAGCTGCACAGTTGCATTGCTGACAAGCCGCCTGGCGAAGGTGGGAAGCGTGCTGCCTAGCTTAAATTATGCTTACCAGTGCGGAGATCTTGCACTCGGCCAGGGTGTAGTCGTTGCGTCTGCCGGTGGCGCTGACCAGGTATTCCAGGCAATTACTGCGGCAATCTACTTTGCCGCATGGGATCTCGACGGTCCCCAGGTCCTCCACGATGCGAACCACGGGGTCGAGGTCGTCGCCCGGCGTTGCTTCCAAGTGGCGTACGTACTCCCCTTCCTCGAAGTGCTGCCGCCCGTAACGAAAGACCGTCATGCACAGATTGTACACCGGCTTGACCTGAATCACATCGCTCAGCCGGATGCTTCGCCCGGAGCGATTTCGGGTACGATAAGGCTTCCCGCTGGACTTGCCCTATGATTGTCTGTGCAAGCGGTACGCAGGAGGAGAGACTGAGGCGGACGTTAACGCGAAGAGAGTTTCTGAAGATGTCTGCCGCGGGCGTAGCCGGGGCATCGTTGCTCGCCGGGTGCGAACGCCCGGGTGTGCTCCCTGACATCCCAGGCAATACCCCGTCTGCTGACAGGGCTGCCAACGTGGTGCTGATCATCATGGACAGCCTGAGGAAGGATCACGTCGGCGTCTACGGTAACGATCAGATCCAGACCCCCAACCTGGACGCTCTCTCCGAGGAGAGCCTGCGCTTTAGTAGGGCTTATCCCGAGTCCGCACCGACGATCTGCGCGAGGAGGGCCATACACACGGGCCTCAGGACTTGGCCTTTCGAGGACTGGCGACGTTACAGGGGCATAGATGTCGGTCTTCAAGGCTGGCAGCCTATCCCCAACGACCAGATCACCCTCGCAGAGACTATGCGGAGCGCGGACTACGAGACGCTGTTCGTCACCGATAACCTGCAGCAGTACGACGCCTCCATGAACTTCCACCGCGGCTTCGACGCCTTCGATTTTATCCGGGGGCAGACCACAGACAGCTACAGACCACTCTATACGTGCCCCCCCGGGAAGGTCGAGCAGGCGCTGGTGAATAGAGCCGTTATGGGGACGGGGAGCAGAACGTACTTCCAGCGGTACTTCGCCAATACGGCGTACCGCAGATCGGAAGAGGACTGGTTCGCCCCTCAAGTCTTCAACCGAGCCTCCGAGTTCCTGGAGACCACCAGATCCGAGAGACCGTTCTTCCTTGTGGTGGACTGCTACGACCCTCACGCGCCGTGGGACCCTCCGGAAGAGTACGTAGATATGTACGACGAGGGTTACGACGGCCCCGAGCCTTTCGCGCCCGTCGACGGAGGCAGCGAGTACCTTAGCGGGCGGCAGATCCGGCGGATGAGTGCCCTCTACTCGGGCGAGGTGACGATGACGGACCGCTGGCTCGGCCGCTTTCTGGACAAGATGGAAGAGCTAGACCTCTTCGAAAACACCCTCCTCATACTCCTCTCCGACCACGGTATCGCCCACGGGGAACACGGCGTCGTCGGTAAGCTCCCCTACACTCTCTGGCCTGAGGTTACGGACATTCCTTTCCTGATCCGCCATCCGGAGGGTAAGGGAGCGGGGACAACGAGCGACTACTACGCCTCCACCCACGACGTCGCGCCGACGATCCTGGGCTTCCTCGGGATCCATCCTCAGCAACCGCTGGATGGCCAGGACCTCTCCGTGATGCTGGAAGGTGGAGAGCCCGAGGCCAGACCCCACTTCACGCTCGGATACCACGACCACGTCTTTACCAGGGACGAGGAGTACGCCATGATGAGCCGCAACGACGGGACGGAGGCCAGGCTCTACGATCTGAGAGAAGACCCCGGCATGTACGAGGACGTCGCGGGAGATCTTCCCGACATCGCCAGACGTATGTTCGACGACTACGTCCTGGAAGACGCCGGAGGACCGCTCCCCAGGTACTGATCTGGTCGCCCGACCCCTGAATCTCGAAACAGCGAACCTCGACGATCGCTGAGGTCCACGGTTTCAGACACGCCGGGGATCACGCAGAAGAGTTCCGCGGGCACGTAATTCACGAGGCGCAGATGATCAGCACCTCCCAGATTCCAACCCTCCCCAGCAAGGGTCGAGTCTGGTGAAAGTAACATCCAAGTAACAGCACGATAACAATTTGTCCAAACATCCCCGAAACGCTTTAACCGCCAGGTTCCTCGTGTTAATGTCGCTTGTATGCAGAGCGCATATAGGTACTTAGTGAATTCGAAGGAGGTGTTTGGTTGTGAACCTGAGTGTGCTTACGCGGGTTGTGCCTGATGGCGGGTTCTGGGCGGTACGACGCCGGTTTGAGGAGGCATTCGGCCGTTTGGGGGTCGGGGTATGGCCTATCTTGCAGACGGCGGTGGCGGCGAGTCTGGCGTGGTTTCTGGCTTCTGCTGCGCTCGGGCACGACCAGCCCTTCTTCGCCGCTATAGCCGCTGTCATCTCCACCGGCGTCGTCGTCGGT
This sequence comes from Rubrobacter sp., assembly GCA_035697505.1. Classification (GTDB taxonomy): domain Bacteria; phylum Actinomycetota; class Rubrobacteria; order Rubrobacterales; family Rubrobacteraceae; genus Rubrobacter_D. Next base: position 5,538 of record DASSCV010000103.1, on the reverse strand, counting down.
CAGGAGGGGCGGCGGTCGGTCGAGCTGGTGTTCGGGATCGCTTGCGGACTTGCGGTCGCCGACCTCCTCGTGCTCGCCATCGGGACGGGGACGATCCAGATCGGGATCGTGGTGGCCCTGGCTATGGGTGCCGCCATGATGCTCGGTGGTGGGACGTTGCTCATCACCGAGGCTGGGGTTTCGGCGCTATTGGCGATCACGCTCGAGCCTTCCACCGCGGGTCTTTCGCCTGACAGGTTTGTCGACGCGTTGGTCGGGAGCGGGCTGGCCCTCGCGGTCAGGGCGGTGTTCCCCAGCGACCCGAGGCACCTCGTAGAGCGGGCCGCACATCCCATCTTCGATGACCTCGTCGGCGCCCTCGAAGAGACGGCAGCGGCCCTGCGGGAGTGTGACCTCGGCCGAGCAGAGCGCGCTTTGCAGAAGGCACGTGAGATGGATGGACGTATGGGCGCTTTCAGGGAGGCGCTCGACGCCGGCTACGATACCGTCAGGCTCTCCCCGCCGCGCAGGCGGGCGCTCGGACAGCTCGGGCTCTACGCTACGGCGGCCGACCAGTTGGACCTCGCGGTTCGCAACGTCAGGGTGCTCGCGCGGGCCGCTGCGGCGGCGGTACGCGAGGGAGAGCCCGCCCCAGAGGCGCTCTCCGAGACCATCCGCGACCTCGCCCGTGCCGTCGAAACCCTCTCAGCCTACATTGAAGAACCGGAGCATCCCGTGGAGACCCGCAGGTTCGCCCTCCAAGCCGCGGTAGGGGCCACCGCAGTACTCTTGGAGCGCAACGACCTCAGGACCAGCATGCTGGTGGGCCAGATCAGGTCGACCGCCGTGGATCTCCTGCGGGCGTCGGGTATGGACTCGACCGAGTCCCTCGAAGCGCTCCGCAAAGCCGCCAGCCGTACAACCCAGGAGCCGACCATCTGAGCCGGGGAGATGCCCCAGGTCCGACTTGGGATCTCGGCTGCGTGGCGGCTTGTGACGCGCTCGGGGGCGTGCTAGCTTTCCCTTCATCCGTCACTCCCGCCCGGCGGGCTCTATGTCGAGGAGAAGCCCATGTCCGATTCCAGCTCCACCAACCCGGCTCGCTCTTCTGCAGTGCCGGTGACCAGAGATTTGGGAGGCCGCGTGGCGCTCGTGACCGGTGTCGGGAGGAGGAGAGGGATAGGCTCCGCGGTCTGCCTGGCGCTCGCCTCCCGCGGCGCCGACGTCGTTCTCTCCTACTGGAAAGCTTACGACCGCGAGATGCCCTGGGGGTCGGACCAGGACGAGCCTGAGGCGCTGCTAGGGAAGTTGCGTGCCGCAGGAGTTCGGGCAGAGGGGGTCGAGGTCGACCTCTCGCGCCCCGATTCCCCCGGGTCTCTGCTAGATGCGGCCCAGGAGAGACTAGGGAGGCCCTCGATCCTCGTCAACACCGCCGCATACTCCACCCGCGACGGCTTCGAAACGCTCGACGCAGAGGCGCTGGACGCCCACTATGCTGTCAACGTGCGGGCCATGGCGCTCCTCAGCGTAGGCTTCGCAAGGCGGTATCCCGGCGGTCCTGGGGGCAGGATCGTCAACTTCAGTTCAGGACAGTCGCTCGGGCCGATGCCGGGTGAGCTCGCCTACGTCGCGACCAAGGGCGCCGTCGAGGCATTCACCAGGACCCTCGCTGCCGAAGTCGGGCACAAGGGGATCACGGTGAATGCCATCAACCCTGGTCCCACGGACACGGGCTGGATGACCGAGGAGTTGAAGCGTGAGATCGCACCGATGTTCTCTTCGGGGAGGATCGGACAGCCCGAGGACGCGGCGAGGCTAGTGGCGTTCCTGGCCTGTGATGAGGGGGCCTGGATCACGGGCCAGGTCATCCATTCCGAGGGCGGTTTCTTGCGTTCTTGAGCGGCATGTTCGCCCTCCTTACGCTACCATTACGGCTTACATGAGGGTTTCCAGAAAGGTCCCCAGACTCTTCCGCGAACCGCCGAGGACGCTGTTCGACGACCCGCGCTACGAAGCGTTCGAGGCGCCTGTCAAGGGGCCACTGTTTTCGACCCCTGTGTTCTACGCGCTCCTGGCCGTCTTCGGCATCTTCCTCATGCTGACCGCCGACTGGTTCGGGTTGCTGCTCTTGAACTCAGAAGGCGTCTTCCAGAGGATCGGTCCTCTCAACACCGTGCGCGTGACGGCCGTCTTGATGACCGGTATAGCTATCCCCTCGGCGCTCCTGATGTTCCACTACAAACGCCTCTACTCCTATACCTCTGACGAGAACATCTTCTTCGCCGTCACCTTCTCGCTCTCCTTCTTGCTGGGCTCCCCCTGCGTGCTCACGGGGATATTCGGATAGTAGGCTACAGATATCAGGTGGGGGGTGTCAGGTTGGGCTCGTTATCCAGCCGACTGCCGTCTTCGAACCGTTTTGCTGATGCCTGACGGCTACATACGCTTCGAGCGCGGTTTGTCTTCTCCCAACGAGGTCTTCGGTCTTGCTGGCGAGCCTCTTTCTCACTACCGGCCTGTGCTAGAAGAGATGGGGCGGATGGGTCCCGGGGAATGGAGACGGAGGATCCACAGGGCGCACAGGGAGCGGCTCGAGCAGCAGCGAGGGTTGGGCATGGTCCCTGACGATGAGGTCCATCCGACTGACTACGTGCCCCGCATCTTGCCGGCGGCGGACTGGGCTGTGTTGGAGCGGGGGCTGGCGCAGCGGATGCTTGCCATCAACGAGTGGCTAAGACGCCTCGAGGCAAGAAAAGTTGAGGTCGTCCCAGAGGAGGTCATCGAGAGCAGTACCCTCTTCGACGCTTCGATCCCAACCCGATTCGGAGACGTCCCAAACCGGCAGATGGGCTTCGACATCGTCGCCGTCGAGCGTCCCGGCCGGACCGGCGAGTGGGAATACCTCGTCATCGAGGACAACGCCAAGATGCCGGTCGGTATCGAGCCGATGAACATCCTCAGGGCGAGCACACCCAATGTGCTACCCGAGTCGTACACGGCGCTCCGGGTGAGACCGCTCGACGGGTTAATGGAGCGCTTGGGCGAGATCGTGCGGGCCGCTTCGCCCGAACCCGACCCCACTATTGCGCTCCTCTCCACAGGGCCTCATGACCAGTACTACCTCGACCACAAGGTCTTCGCCAACGAGCTCGGGGCGATCCTGGCCGAGCGGCACGACGTCGAGCTGGACCGCGACGGAAGGCTCGTCCACAAGAAGAGCGGGCGTAGGATCGACATAATCTACGAGCGCATCGAGGACGGCAGGATCTACGACGATATAAAGGGCTTGATCGAATCTCAGGCCAGGGGCCTCATCGACGCCGTCTTCGCCCCCAACCTGGGCATCGCCGACGATAAGGGCGTCTATCCCTTTATCCCCGAGATGATCCGGACCTACCTCGGAGAGGAGCCTGTGCTGAGCAACGTGGAGACTTACTCGCTCGTCGTCGAGGAGGACCGCCGCTACGTCATCGACCACTTCGACGAGCTGGTAATAAAGAGCCGCAGTGGCTGGGGCGGCAAGGATGTCCTCATCGCTCCTGAAGAGTCGAGAGAGGACATCGAGGAATTCCGCAAGCAAGTGGAAGAAAACCCTGTCGAATACGTGGCCCAGGAGACGATAGACTTCTCCACCCACGTCCTCTGCGAGGCAGACGAGGCTAATTATGGCTTTGTTCTGCGTGACGCCCACGCTGACTACCGCATCCACGCCCTCGCCCCAGACGCCCAGAATATCCAGGTCATTCCAGGCGCCATGTCGAGGGTAGCCGCACCAGGCAGCAAGCTGGTCAACATCTCCAGCGGAGGCAAGATGAAGGACACCTGGGTACAGCGTGGTGCATGAGGCAAGCCTCATGCACCACGAGCATTTCAGCTAATCTGCCTCAGCGTTCCCAAGCCCTTGCTGACAGGCGTGAGTTAGGGAAGGGTCAATCCTTCCCTAACCCGCTCAGAGATGGCCGAGCGGGCGGCGCGCAGCACCCCGAGGCCTCCGTAGAGGGCGCCGACCGCGGCCAGGGGCCAGGCGAGGAAGCGCGGGAAGCGGAGGCCGAGGAGGGAGGCTCCGAGCAAAGCACCGCTGGCCGCGGCAGCCAGGGCCTGTTCGTGGGTCTCCAGCGGATAGCCGCTCTTCTGGACGGCCGTGCTGCCCACACGCAGAATGGTGGCCGATCCGCCGGACCCGCTCCCCACCGCACCCCTGCGGGCATCGCGGTCGGAGGACTGGATCGGGCGCTCCGGACGCACTCTGGGGTGTGCGGCAGATCCGGCGAGGAGGACCTCGCGGGCGTTGGAGAGGTCCTCCTCGAACAGCCCTTCCATCTGGGCGGCGAAGCCGATGTCCTCGGCCACCAGGTCTATCTCCCAGTTGGCGACGAGGCTGGCGACGTTCAGGTTCGTCGAGCCGACCTTCGACCACCAGCCGTCGGCGACCAGGGTCTTGGCGTGGATCATCGGGCCGCCGTACTCGAAGATGCGGACCCCCGCCTCGAGGAACTGCCGGTAGCCCGTGCGGGAGAGCGCCCCGATCCAGGGCAGATCGTTGGTCGCAGGCACGAGTACGCGTACGTCCACCCCGTCACGGGCCACGGAGATCAGGGATTGGGAGAGGATCGCCATAGAGAGGAAGTAGGCGTCGGTGATCCAGAGCCGGCGCTCGACCCCTGCGGTGAGCAACTGCAGCATGCGCAGGGTCCGCATCCTGCGCGGTTCCTGGACGACTACGCGCGCCGCCTCTTCGCCGGCCTGTGGGATGCTCCCAGGGTCAGGGAGTTCGTCTTCGGGTAGGGATTCACCGGCGACGCTCCACAGCCCCGCGAAGGCCCGCTCCACATCGGCCACGGCCGGGCCGCGGATGCCGACGGCCGTATCCCTGTAGGGGAGCCCCGTCTCGGGGGAGGTCACGAGCCAGCCATCGGAGATGCAAACGCCGCCCGTCGAGGCGTACTCGCCGTCAACGGCGAGCAGCTTGCGGTGGTCGCGCCGGATCGCGCCTAGCGGACCACCGAGCGTCGGCGGGTTGACCGCCCTGACATCCACTCCGGCCTCCCTCATCCGCCGCCAGAATGAGCGGGCCACATCGAGGCAGCCGAACCAGTCGTAGAGCACACGGACGCTTACGCCCTCCTCGGCCTTCCGGATCAAAGCTCTCGCGAACCTCTCCCCGACCTCGTCGTCGCTGAAGATGTAGTTGTCCAGGTGCACCCAGCGCTCAGCCCCGGAGATGGCCGCGAGCCAGTCTTCATAGGTGTCGGGGCCGTTCCTGAGAAGCTCCAACCGGTTGCCCTCCCGAAGCGGCGCGTCGCTGGCACGCGCCAGGGCGCGGTCCAGTCTCTCGGGCTGGAACTCGCCCGGCGCCGGTCTTCCCACAGATTCTCGCTCTTCCGTCACCAACCCCGGCCTCCTCGCGAAGGGTACGGCCTAACTCTACCCCGTCGCTACGCTCACGTCGACGAATGATGGTCCCGCGACGTGGCAATGTACCGTGCCGGTGGTACTTACACAGTGGGGAGAGCGCGCCTCATGGCATCCCAGGCGAGGGTGGCACACCTGATGCGGTTG
>DASSCV010000102.1:0-11371 GCA_035697505.1 Rubrobacter sp. | reverse complement strand
GCAGCCCGGCGACGAACACGGGGTGCATCGCAGCGGCAAGCCCCTCCCTGATGCCCGTCGCCACGGCCTCCGGGAGCTGACCCAGGGTGTTGGGGTCGAGCACCGTCCCGACTCCGCCCCCTTCGGAGAGCTTCGCCGCCTGTGGGCCCTCGAGCGCCTGCGGCGGCAGGTGCTTGGGGATCTCGGTCTTTATGCCGTTGGTCATGATGGTCCCGAAGATCGCCGTGCCCAGGGTAGCCCCCAGCGAGCGCGAGAGCTGTGTGGTGGAGGTGGCGACACCGAGGTCCTCACGCGAGGTGGCGTTCTGCACCACAAGAGTGTAGGTCTGCAGGACGGCCCCGAGCCCCAAGCCGACAACGACCATGTCTAGCGTGAGCTCGGTCTGCGTCGAGCCGTACACCAGACGCGTGAGCAGATAGTAGCCGGCCACCATGATGAGCAGCCCCGCAAGCATGAACCCCTTGTAGCGCCCCGTGCGGGTGATGAGCCTTCCCACCACGATGCTCACCACGATGATCGACGCCGTCAGGGGGATGAGAACAGCGCCCGAGTTGGTAACGTTCACCCCGATGACACCCTGAGCATAGACGGGGATGAAGAAGATCGCCCCGAACATGCACATAGCGATAGCCAGGTTAGAGATGTTCGAGAGGGTGAAGATGGAGTTCTTCCACAGCCTCAAGGGCAGCACCGGCTCCTCGGTGTAGTACTCGTTGATAAGGAACCCGATCAGGATGAGCGCGCCGACAACGTACAGCGAGACGATCCGCCAGGAGTCCCACGAGTAGGTGGTGCCTCCCCAGGTGGTCGCGAGCAGTACCGCAACTAGCGCGAGCGGAAGGGCGGCGAAGCCGACGTAGTCCAGCTTGTGCCTCCTGGGCGTGTGCGGAACGTGGAGGTAGGCGACGATGAAGACGAGCGCCGCGACGCCGAAAGGCAGGTTCACGTAGAAGAGCCACCGCCAGGAGAAGTTGTCGGTGATCCAACCACCGACTAGCGGTCCCGCGATGGAGGCGATCCCAAAGACGGCTCCTATGTAGCCCATGTACCTTCCGCGCTCGCGGGCGCTTATGATGTCGCCGATAATGGTCTGGGAGAGGGGCATGATAGTGCCCATCCCAAAGCCCTGCACGGCGCGGGCGGCGACCAGCCACCAGAAGCCCTGTGCCACTCCGGCGAGAATGGACCCCAGCATGAAAACCGCTATCCCCGCGATGTAGAAACCGCGCCTACCGTAAATGTCGGAGAGTTTGCCGATGACCGGGACGGTCACGGCGGAGGCGAGGAGTGCCGAGGTGGCGATCCAGGAGTAATGCTCTATGCCACCCAACTCCGAGACTATGACGGGCATCGCAGGAGCGACTATAGTTTGGCTGACCGCTGCCACCAGCATGCCGAGCATCAGCCCGACGAAGATCACATTCTTGTAGCCGGTTCCGTTTTTTGTCATCTACTCCCCTCAGTCCTTCATCAGCCGGGAGACGACACCAAGCGCCCGCCGGAATTCCGCCAGCTCCTCTTGTGCAAACTCCTGCCGGAGACGCTCCTCGAACCCCTCACGACGCTCCTGGCGGCTCTCGATCAGGAGCCGTCCCTCCGGAGAGATGTGCAATCTCACCACCCGGTTGTCCTCCGGATCTCGCTTCCTGCGCAACAAACCCTCCCCCTCAAGCCTCTGCGCAAGGCGCGTGATTCGCGAGGGGTCGACCTCGAACCGATGACTTACCTCTCCCTGGCTTATCCCGTCCTCCTCGATGAGCATAGTCAGGAGGAACCACGTCGCCGCACTCAGGCCCACCTCGCGCTCGAAGGCGTGCTTCATCCTCCAAAAGGCGAGACCCAAAAGGGGCATCAACGGGCCGTCGCCCGCCGCCTTCTCCGCCAGCATCTCGCCCTTCTTCTCCGCATGTTCGTTATCTAGCATCTCGTAGTCACCTCTAAATTTACTTGATAGCGCAAGTATAAATGCGAAACTTGCTGTGTCAACGAAAGTTTGCCTAGCATTCCGGTTTACCATGGAGCTGGCCTGGGTTCGAATGCGTAGCGGAAAGGCCGGGCCGCTGCAGAGCTCTGAAGAGGCCCTCGGCTATCCGTACACGCCAGCCGAACGCCGGTTAGCCGACACCTACCGCTCGATACAGGTCGTAGGTGCCCCTCAGACCGTACGAACAAGAATCGAGGAGCTCGCCGAACATACGGCGGCCGACGAGGTCGGTTTTCGACGATTCGGCAGCCTCACTTTGTCCAGTGCGTACTAGCTTGTACTAGCCCGGTTGCAGTAAGTTGAAAGTGCCTCCGATCCGACACCGCCACCCTCCCAGAACCTACTGTTCCCTCGTTCCATCCAATTCCGGTCCTTTTCCGTTCCGGATTTTCGACTCTCATTTCGCACTTCTGAGAGCTTATCGGGAGCCATTATCTACGAAACGCGCACCGGAAACGTACTTCCGGCACGAGTTCTTGGCAAGCGCCGATACCTGCGCCTTTCTGGTCGGCGAGATCACCTCAGTTAACACCCAAAGTGATCGGTTTCTCCAATCCTTGCCGTAGATTTCCGCCGTGCTGATCCGCTCCTTTCAATTTGGTCTTCTGGTTGCCTTCATTCCTTATTCCGGTACAGATACATCGTGATCGGGGCGAAGACGACGACGAGTCCGGCGCAGGCGGCTAGTAGCCAGCCGATCTGGCCCATTAACACGGTCCCGGACATCAGGCCGCGAACCGCGGTTACCAGGTGTGTGATCGGGTTGAAGAGCTACGTCGTCTAGGTTCGTTTGCGCCTTCTCCGACGCGCGAAAGCCGCAATGAGTACCACCACGGCGAGGGCCGCGAGCACCAGCTTTCCCGCCATTGAGGATGCGGCAGGCTCGGACGCGACTTCAGCCGGACGTCCCCCGTCGTCGCGACCCATCCCGTCCAGGAGCGTGACGGTCCCCGCATCCCCGTCAACGCTGATGTTCTGTTCGCTACGGATGCGGCGGGTCGCAACCCCGGTCCCGAGCACGGCCGGGATGCCGTACTCTCGCGCCACGATGGAGCTGTGGCTCAAGGGCCCGCCCACGTCCGTGACGACCGCGGAGGCCATGGCGAAGAGTGAGGTCCATGCCGGGGTGGTGATGGCCGCCACCAGCACCTCCCCTGGTCGCATCTGGCCGAAGTCCCCTGGGCCGCCGAGCACGCGGGCGGCGGCCGTAACCTGACCTCCGCTAGCGGCTATGCCCTTGATGGTGTCACCCGTCTGGTCCTCGGATGCTGCCGGCATAAGACCTTCAAAGACCTTGAACCAGGTTCTCTTGGGGAGTAGCTGCGGGGGCGTGACTCGTCTCTGTCCCCGCCAGAGCATCTTGCGCTGCTCCACGGGGTCAGCCAAGCTTGCGAGTTGCGTCTCGCCCGCGTCCAATGACCCGGCCCTGTCCTCTAGCTCGTCCCAGCGCAGCCAGAACACGTCTGCAGGTATTTCCAAGGCTCCGGCCTCTACCAGGCGGCGGCCCAGCTCGAGGAGCATCCCGCGCATCAGGGGCCAAGCCAGACCCGTATCGGCCAGGGCGTCCTCTCGCACTGGAGCCGCGGCCTGCGCCCACCTGAGTAGCCAACCGATGAGCCTTCCTCGCGCAGGGTCCAGCCGCTCCAGTAAAGCCCTCGTGCCTTCCTCGCGGCGCCTGACCATCGTTCGCTGGCGCTGGTGGGGGTTCTGTCCCTGGCCCCGTAAGTAGAATTTGAGCGTGTCGAAGAGGGGCGCAGGGTCGTCGGCCGGAACGGGGTTCACGAAGTCCAGGTTGTAGACGGCGTGCCCGTAGCGGTCCAGGTGAGTCTGGAATCGCGACCGCCAATCAGTCCACACCCTTTCGTCCATACCGGCGGGTGGTACTTCCATGCGCAGCAGTTCCAGCGCTCTGTGCGACGGTGTATCCAGGAGCGTGGCAGCGAGCTCGGGATGCTCGCCGCACCACATCGCCAGGTCGTATAGTGATTTCTCGGCCCGGATGGGCATGCTATCGAAGCCCAGAAGGAAGATCTGTCCCGGAGGATCCCCCTCTCGCCTGATGAGCCGATCGTAAAAACCGGTGAACAACATCTCGCTGGTTGCCGCGATCGGGATGATGGTCTGTACCGAAGTGTAGTACTCCGTCCCTGCGTCCAGTAGCTCCCGCGCGCCCGCGAGGAGTCCGACCGCCGGTAGGTCTTCTGGCGGCTTGGCTTCCCACTCTTTCACAATCGTCGCGTAGCGGGGGTGAGAGAACTCGCGCCAGCGTTTTACACCGCTTGCCTTTCCCCTTCCGTACAGGGACGGAAGAACCGCGAGAGCCTTGGCGCTGATCCTCAGGATGGCCGCCATCTTATAGTAATAGTAGGCGTACCCGTTGACCGTGGGGAATGCGAGCTCGCCCTCTCTGAGAGTGCCGGAACCGAGGAGCTCGTTCATGAGCTTGTCGAGAGAGCGGGGTACCGATCGGTTCGCCAGGTCGGCGAACAACGGCGAGAGCGGGTCTGGCATCTGCTCGACGATGCTGGCGCGAACGTAGAAGCCTTTCGGGTCCGGTACGCTCCAGTCGGTCGGCGGATCGGCCATCGGTTCGGGAAGGGCGGTTATAGGACGGGACTGCACGATAAAGAACTCACCGCCCGCCAGCGCCCACTCGATGTCCTGCGGGATTCCGTAGTGGACCTCGATCCGCTTACCATAACGCGCCAGCTCCGCCGCTGCCCCATCATCCAGGACCGGCTGGCAGCGCCGCGCTTCGGGCACGGGTCTCTCCTCGGTCCCGCTTTCAGAGTAGACGGTCATGACTTGTTTGTCGGAAGTCTCGCGCGAGAGCACACGTCCGCTCTGCTTCTCCACGACGATGGAATCCGGCGTCACCGAGCCGCTTACCACCGATTCCCCCAGTCCCCACGCGGCGCTAATCGTCGCCTGATCCCGGCGACCATTGGCGGGGTTGGCGGTGAACATCACGCCCGCGGCCTCCGACTCTACCATCCTTTGGACCACCACCGCGAGGCTCACGGTTGCCGGATCTACGCTCTGGCGTGCCCGGTAAGCCATCGCTCGCGCCGTCCACAGAGAAGCCCAGCAGTTCTTGACCCCATCGAGCAGCGCCTCCGCTCCGCGAATGTTCAGGTAGGTCTCCTGCTGGCCGGCGAAACTCATCCCGGGCAGATCTTCTGCGGTGGCTGATGAACGGGCGGCGACTGGCGTCCCTACTGCGTCTTCGCTCAACTTTTGGTAGGCGGCAAGTATCTCATCGGCCATCTCCTCGGGAACCTTGCCGCCGGAGAATAGCGCGCGGATCGCCTCCGCGATCTCCTCGAAGACGGCCGGGTCGTCCGCCCGGGTCACCGAGGCGCGCCCGAGGATCGCCTCTTCGATACTGTTTGCCTCGACGAAGGCGTCGTAGGCTGTGGTGGTTAGGACGAATCCAGCTGGTACGGGAAGCCCCGCGTGGCTCAATTCGCCAAGGTTGGCACCCTTGCCGCCTGCTAGCGCGATGTCGTCTTTGCGTATCTCATCGAACCAGGCTGTGTAGGTCATGTCCCGCATCCTTTACTCTTGGTCCAGGAATTCGTTTATGACGGAAAGGTACTCTTCCTTGTGGCTCATCCAGGGAGTGTGTCCTGCCCCGTGGAACGTATGCACCCGAGCCTGCGGATAGCGCCGCCTGAGCTCGGCGCGCTGCTCCGGCGTCACAATGTCCTCGTCCGACTCCAGGATCAGGATCCGTCCTGCCCAAGAGGCGAGTTCGTCCGGCGCGAATCGGAAGCTCTCCACGAGGTCGATCCCGAGTCGGCACATGCCGCGAAGGTCCTCTTTCGAGAGGCGCGACACGAGCTCGTGCTGGTAGTCGCGCCAGAATATCTGGTCCTCCGGTGGCACGCTGGGCACACCAGAGAAGGCCCGCGCGAGCGTGCGCTCCCTATGCGCCTGCAGCCATCCGAGCGGGACGAAAGGCAATAGCCTCAGAAATATACTCGCCGGCCACAGGAACCATTTCGGCGGCACGGCGGTGTTCGTCAGAATCAACGATCGCACCCGCTCGGGATGGCGTCGCACGAAGCACTGCGCCACGAGCCCGCCGTAAGAAGGCCCGAGCACGTGCGTGACCCGCACCCCCTCGGCGTCCAGGACGCCCGCCAGTCCGTCGAGGAGAAGAGCCGCGGTAGACACGTAAGGATAGTCTGGCGCGACGACCCGGTAGCGATCCTCGAAGGCCGGGATGCGCGTGAAGCCAGCCTCGCCGACCATCGCCCCGCCCGGCAAGAGCAGGAGCGCCTGGCCACCCTCGCCGCTTACGATGTAGTCCCAGTTCACCCCTTTGACGGTGATGTGCTTTGGTTGGTGTGTGGCTCGGAACTTTCGTAGCTCCTCCCAACGCTCGGCTGCGATGCTCCACGTGGAATCGTCGGCTCCCATCACCAGGATCCTACTCCATGCCCTAGCCTCATAGCCATGTTGACTACCTACTATATTGAGAACTACTAAACTGCTACGGCTATTAATATATCTCGGGCTGAGGGTGCGTACACGAAAACCTGGGGAGCGCCTCGCGCTCGACGATCATGAACTGCTCCCACGCCCTCTCGAACTCCCCCGAACCTCCTCATCGACGTGACCATCGTGTACCGGGCCGCTTTCCCAACCCTTTCCCGAGACGGGAGCGGCGGCCAAGACGCCGTCCCCGCGCCACCACCGGGGAGCTTTCCAACTAGGGCGCGGCTCAATCCTCCGAGAACAGCTATCTTCCGCGTACTCCGGTGAATATGTCGGTACTTGGGATTCGACGCGAGCGTTCGTCATGCTGTGGTCAATTCTAAGCGCTCAACGCCGTCCTCGGTATGCAAGGCAGAGAACCTGACTTCCCCTGATTTTGCGGTTTCGCGCGGATTAGAGATCGTGCTTAAGGTCGATTTCTTGGGCGAAGGTGGTATGTCGAGGCCTTCCCACCTCGGTGACTTAGTGCTAGTGCAAAGAGTATAGAGCCGACGAGCGGACTCGAACCGCTGACCTAATCTCCAGCTACGAGTTTGCTTGAACACGTTCTAGCCCGTACCGGTGCATCCGGATATTGCGCTTATTTGGCCGGTTTTCGTTGGTCTGATGGAGTCGCTTTGTCCATTGTGTACCAGTGCGTATCAGCTCGGTTGCAGTACGGTTGCAGTAACTACGCGGGCCTCCACACCGACGCAGGGTGTGAGAGTCCTCCGATGGTCAAGTGCACCCCCAACAGGCAGAGCATCACCACCGCGAGGGGCCACCAGCGCTGGCCGCGCGCCAGGAGGGCGAACACCACCAGCGCTGTCCAAGGGGCGAGGGGTATGAGACGGTGATCTGATCCGCCCCTCCATTCCGTAATACTGGACAACTCTCCGTATCAAAGGAGCTACTAAGATGGTGAGGATCTCGGTAGAAGTTAGTAGCGGTGCAGCCCGTTTCAGGGTGTCGGTGCTGGCTCGGAGCATCGAGAGGGCTATGGAGATCGTGCGGGGGCAGAACCCGGGTAAGGACTGCAAGATGAAGTTCCCTATGGACCCAGAAAGGGTCCTAGTTAAGGATCCTGTCGCGCGAGCCGGGCTTATCGAAGGCGAGCAACCAGAGCATAGGGCGGCGTGAAGCGGCTAGTGAGCCGCCGGTTTGTGAGTGATAGGCGCGCAGTTAGTGCAGAACCACAGAAGCAGAGAGGAAAGGAGGTAAATGTGAAACGTTCGTCTATGGCCTCGAAGCCTTGCTCACTGGTCTGTCCGCTCTGTGAAGCAGGCAGGCTACACACCCTCGGTCACGACCAGGCGCGCTGTGATTCCTGCTTAGGCCCCCTGAGCGGAGCGATGTTGGAAGCACTCAGCGAGATAGCCATTCTACAGAACGCCGTGGGCAGCCACGCCTGCGAGTGCGGCCACCCCGAGATGCGACTCCTGCCTGACGGGGTGTTCCACTGCCCGGCCTGCGGTTGTGAGGTACTTCCGCTCGCGGCCTCAAAGGGCAAGAGCGCGAGGGCAGCAGCGGGCGGAAGGTCTCAGAAGCAGGAGGATGGTACCGCACAGATCCCCTTGCACCTGAGATCAGGAAACGCTCGCTAAGGGGTGCCACTGCAGGAGCCATTTCGTTATGGTGACGACGGTGTTGACAGCGATCTCGTTGCCTCCTTCTTGGCGGCAACGGCGAGCTCGTCGGCACGATCGTTCCCGCTCTTGTGTGGGCCTTGGGTCTTTTGGTGCCCCTTGACCTTTCTCCATCTCACCTCTTGGTGACGCTGCGTCGCTTCCAGGAGTCTCTCCCACAAGTCCCTGTTCGCCACAGGCTCATCGCGGTAGTTGAGCCATCCGTTCTCTCGCCACTTCTTGTACCAGCCTCTCCGCATGCAGTTGACGAGGTAGGAGGAGTCTGAGTAGACGCTCACGAGGTGCCCCTCGTCTATCGTCTCAAGGGCGACGCACGCGGCGGTTATCTCCATCCTCAGGTTGGTGGTGTCCTGCTCACCGCCGCTGATCTCCTTAGTCTTCCCCTCCCAATGGATTACGGTACTGTAGCCTCCGGTGCCGCGGGAGCCGGTGGATGCTCCGTCGGTGTAGGCGTGGGCCTCAAGCCCAGGCAAGGGTACCGACCCTCCCGCGTATCCCTCTTCCACTCATCCCTGTATCTTCTCGCTGGATTGGGTCCCTAGCAGCCGAACGATCAGGTGCAGCCGCTCGACCTCGCGCCTCGCGTGCTGGTGGTCGAGATCAGCTCTCGCTCGGTCGGCCTCCAGGCGGCGATGCTCATCGGTGTCGAGCAGGCCGTCCAGGTAGAGGCTCGCCGTCCTCTCGTTCTTGGCCTCCAAGATAGCCTCTGCATTGTCCAGGCGGACCCTCCTGATTTCCTCGGCGAGCTCGCGGTCGGCTCGTACTAGGTCTTCCGTAGCGGCGCTCAGCCACCGGTAGGCTGCGTTGATCTCTTCGATGAGCGCGTCGTTGGTCATTCCACGTCCTCGGGTGCATAGCTCCTGGGTGGCGTGCTTAGTGACGCACCACCATAACCGGGCAGTGGGCATGCCTAACTACAGACTCAGAGACGCTGCCCATCAAGGCTCTCCTCATCCCCCTGCGCCCCCTGCATCCCATCACTATCAGACCAGCCCCTAGATCCTCCGCTAGGTGCACAATCTCTCGTTCTACCTCTCCCATCATCAGATGCGAGTGTGCGACTGTCCCACCAGCCGAACGTACCCGTTGCACTTCCGCGTCTAGAACCTCCCTGCCCGCCTGCTTTGCGCGCTGTTCGAGTTCCTCCTCCAGGACAGGATCCGGTAGCTTTACTAACTCAGGGTCGGTTGTTTCTGAGTAAAGCACAGCCATCGACAGACCGACCTTGGCGACGTCCAAGACATGGATCACGTGCAGTTCGGAGTCGGTTTTCTGGCTCAGGTCCACCGCAGTGCGGGCGGCCAACTCGGCCTCAGTGGACCCGTCCGTGGCTAGCAGGATTTTGGTCGGAAAGATGCTCATCTCGCCCCCCTCGCTCGGCGCCGTCTGTGTGCGAAACGTATGATGTCATACGGCCGAGCCCCGCGCACATGGTACACGCTCCAGTCCACAGGACCATCAACTTCCGAGAATGCCCAAAAGGCGAAGTTCGCAGAATTCACCCTACAGCATCAGTTAGGCCATGCGTCGGCTATCCTTCCGGTAAGGCGAGGAAGGGAGGGGATAGTCGTGCGGGATGGGATCACGGAGCAGCCGAGTGCCATCGGCCAGTGGTCGGAGAGGTTGGAAGAATTGCACGCCCGGATCGCGAGCCGTTTCGCCCGTTCGGAGGCTAGAGAGCGGGTAAAGCGCTACTTTGTGGGCTTGCTCGGCAGGGTGGAGCGCAAGAACGGCTGGCAGCTGGCCGAGGCCATGGGTGAGACGGACCCGCAGGGCGTCCAGCGCCTCCTGAACTCGGCCAGATGGGATCCCGAGGCAGTGCGTGACGACCTAGGCAACTACGTCGTGGAGCACCTCGGTGACGAAGACAGCGGCGTGCTCGTCGTCGACGAGACGGGCTTTTTGAAGAAGGGCAAGAAGTCGGTTGGGGTGGCCCGCCAGTACACTGGAACGGCGGGTGAGACGGTAAATTGCCAGGTCGGGGTGTTCCTTGCCTATGCTTCCGAGAGGGGCGCCGGCTTTGTGGACCGGTCGCTGTACCTCCCGCGAGAATGGACCAACGACCCCAGCCGGAGGGCTGAGGCCGGCGTTCCGGAGGAGGTGACCTTCGCGAACAAGATCGAGCTGGCAAAACGCATGCTCCAGAGAGCCTTTGCGGCTGGCATCCCCGCCCGGTGGGTAGCGGCGGACTCCTTCTACGGCCGCTCCCACCAGTTCCGCAAATGGCTGGAGGAGCACGGTCGCCCCCACGTGGTGGGGGTCCCAAAGACGAACGCCGTCCGAATCGGGGGACGCCGGAAGAAGATCGAGCGGCTCGCCGAACGCTTACCCGAAAGAGCGTGGTCTGAGGTTCTTCCGGCGGCAGATGCCGGCGATCGACGCTCCTGGGAGTGGGCTTGCCTGGAGCTATCCGCCCATCCGGCCAAGGACATGCGTCGATGGCTATTGCTCCGCCGTGACCCCGAAGACCCGGACGACCTCGGTTTCTACCAAGCCTACGGCCCCGAGGGGACGTCCGTCGAGGAACTGATCGAGGTCTGCCAAGATCGCTGGGCCATAGAGGATTGTTTCGCGGAAGCAAAGGGGGAGGTCGGTCTCGATCACTATGAGGTGAGGCGCTGGGACGCTTGGCACCGCTACGTCACGCTCTGCCTGCTCGCGCACGCCTTCCTGACGGTCGTGCGCCTCGGGGCCCGACGTGAAGAGGACGTAGGTAAAAAGGGGGTCTGGACTCCGGCCTGATCCCACTCACCGTGCCGGAGGTTCGCCGGCTGGTACTCGCGATGGCCGAGCCGGAACAACAGAAGAGGGCCTTCCGACTCGCATGGTCGACATGGAGACGGGCGCACCAGGCACTCTCCGCCCGCTACCGAAAGGCGAGTCGGGCTGCCAAACGTGCCCTCAGCGGAGAGGCAGCACTCGAGGATCGCGCTGGGCCGAGTACCACGACGCTCCGCGCCGACGAAGGAGCACCGCTCACCGACAAAGAGTGGGAGCACGTCGAGCCTCTCTTGCCCA
This sequence comes from Rubrobacter sp., assembly GCA_035697505.1. GTDB lineage: Bacteria > Actinomycetota > Rubrobacteria > Rubrobacterales > Rubrobacteraceae > Rubrobacter_D. The sequence goes on along the minus strand of DASSCV010000102.1, from coordinate 241 downwards.
ACAAGCCGCCCGCGGGACGGCGCTACCACGACCACCGCAGGGTGCTGGGCGGCATACTTTGGGTGGCGCGCACCGGCTCCTCTTGGCGAGAGATGCCGGAGGAGTTCGGCAAGTGGGAAACCGCCTATCGACGCTACGAGTTGTGGTTAAAGCAGGGTCTGTGGCAGCGCATCCTCGAAGCGTTGGGAGAAGAGGCGTTACCGGGACCGGCGCCCAAATAACGGTAACTGATGCTGTAGGG
>DASSCV010000101.1:0-8163 GCA_035697505.1 Rubrobacter sp. | reverse complement strand
TCTCCCTTTTGGGAACTGAAGGGATGTGCCAGACGGAAGAGATCTGTGCTTTAGGGTTTCTGCTGTTGATGAGGTCGTAGTTGAAAGTGTAGCCAGAGCCGCCTCCCTTGCTCGCCCACAGCAGTGTCTCGTGGGCGTGGGTGAAGGCGGTGTGGAGGGCGTTCGGGGGCGGATCTGGCTTGGCCCAGGTAATCTGGTTTATGATCTTGAATCTCATCGTCTGCAGGGCGAAACCGAGGCTGAAGATGATGTGGTGTGTGCCCGTCACCCAGATGGTGCCATCAGGCTTGAGGATGCGGCACGCCTCCTTCAGCCACCTGAGGTTGAACCGGTGATCCTCAGCGAAGCCCATGGACCTGTCCCAGGTGCCCTTGTCCACCGGAGCGAGCCTTCCACTCTTGACCGTGACGCCACCCCTGGAGAGCCTGTAAGGAGGGTCGGCGAAGATCACGTCCACGCTGCCCGAGGGTATGATCTTCATGAGATCCACACAGTCTGCGAGGTACACTATGGCCCCCGGCTCGCCGAACGCCTGGAAGTCCCTTAATTCCACACTACCATTTTAGGCAGCGGCGTCCGACGACTTTAGCGATAGTTGAGCATTTCATGTGCCAGGAGTGTGGACCTCCTCGAGCGCGCCGAGCAGGAGCTCCGGCGTGAGGCCGTGGGCCGAGCGGCCCTTCACCGCGACCTCAGCGGCCCAGGGAGAAGATACGATCCATCTCCTCGTCGGAGAGCTCGAAGTCGAAGACGTTGAGGTTCTCCCTGAGGTGGTCCTCGCCAGTCGCCTTGGGGATGGCACAGACTTTGTCCTGTTGCAGTAGCCAGCGCAGGGCCACCTGCGTCGCCGTCTTGTTGTGCGCCTCTCCTATCTCCCTGAGGGTCTTATCCCGTTGGACTCCGCCGCGGGAGAGGGGCGTGTAGGAGGTCAGCAGGTAGTCCATCTCCTGTGCTTGTTCGAGGAGAGAGTCCTGGCTCCTGTAGGGATGATACTGGACCTGGTTGCAGAAGATCTGGGCGTGCTCTGCCGCCTCTTCGACCAGCGAAGGGGAGAAATTGCTCACCCCGACGTGCAATACGCTGCTCTCTTCCTGCAGTTCCCGCATGGCACCCAGGGTCTCGCCGAGAGACACGCCATCGCCTGGCCAGTGCATAAGCAAGAGGTCGACGTATTCCGTACGGAGCTTCTTCAAGCTCTCCCTGGTCTTCCTTATCACGCGGTCGTGGGCGAAGTCGCTCGGCCAGACCTTTGTAGTCAGGAAGATCTCCTCCCTCTCTAGCCCCGCATCCTCGACGCCACGCCCGACCTCAGCCTCGTTGCCGTACATCTGGGCCGTGTCCACGTGCCTGTAGCCCATGGAAAGGGCGCGCCCGACGGTCCGTACGCATGCCCCTCCCGTGAGCCTGTACGTGCCAAGTCCTAGCGAAGGAACCTTCTCAACCTTTATCGTCAGATACTCCATCATGACCTCCTCTAGAGCCAGGCAGTGTTGTTGCACCGTAACATGTTCTAGCTGTCCTCCGGGGAGAATGACGCTTCGGGGCGACCTTCAAGCTCCGCTACGGTGGGTAAGAACCAGTCAGGGCGCTGTTGCACCGTATTCTCCAGAGGGTCGAAGAAGACGTGGGCCGCGGAGCCTTCGGCGACGATGGCTCCGTCCTCGAAGGTCTCGCCGGTGCGCAGTTCGAACTCCATCGCGTAGGAGCGGTTGCCGACCGTGCGCATTCGCGCAGCGCCGTGGAGGGTGTCCTCGAAGAAGATCGGGGCTTTGTAGCGTACGGTGGTCTCGGCGATCACATACCTGGCGCCGGGGACGTCGCCTGCTTCGAGCTTCTCGATGCCTGCCTTATCCGCAAGTGCGCGCCAGTAGCAGATGCGAACCTTCTCGAAGAACTCCAGGTAGACGGCGTTGTTGACGTGGCCGTAAGGGTCGAGATCCCCGTAGCGGATCTCGAGCCGCGTGAGGGCCGGAGGGTTCTTCACCGAGGCGTCCCCTTCCTATCGGTTTCCGCAGAAGATTGTACACATCCTCTTCGCGTCCCATCTGATTTAATGAGGGCGATGGGCTACGACGAGTACCTGGAGCAGGGCGAGACCCTGGCGAGTGAGGGCCTTGTAGAGGAGGCGCTCTCGCGCTTCGAGCAGGCCCTCGAGGCAGCCCCCGAGAACCCCGAGGTCATCGAGGCCGTGGGACGCGCCCTACTGAATCTGGGCAGGCTCGAGGAGGCAGAGGCCAGCTTCCTCGACGCCCTGGAGCTGGACCCCGAGTGGGTCGCGCCACGGATGGGGCTCGCGATGGTGGCGCTCTCGCGCGACGAACCGTTCAAGATCGTGCACCACCTCGAGCGTGCCATAGAGGCGGACTCGGGATACCCCGACGCGTACGTGGAGCTTGGCCGCTACTACGGCTATATGGGGGAGCCCGCGCTGGCGAAGGCCACCTTCGAGCGCTGGACGAACCGCGTGCCCGAAGACGCCGACATGCTCATAAACGCGGGCCTGACACTCTTCGACGCCGCCGACTACGCCGAGGCCCTCGAGTTCTTCGAGAAGGCCATAGAGGCCGCCGCAGACGAGGTGCAGAGGTGCGGCGCGCAGACCTTCAGGGCCAACGCTCTGGATATGCTGGGCCGCTACGCCGAGGCCGTAGGGGCCTACGAGGAGGTCATAGCAGGGGCGTCCGACTGGTGGGAGGCCCACGCGAACCTGGGGATCTGCCACGCCCGCAACGGCGACCTGGAGAAGGCGGAGACCGCCTTCAGGCGGGGCCTCGAAGACTGTCCTGGCTCGCCGGAGATCAGGGACGAACTGGCCGCCCATCTGCTGGCCCTGAGGAAGAATCTGTCCGAGGCCTTGAGGCTCTCGGAGGAGGCCGTGGCGCTGGGGCGGGATGAGATCCGGCACCTCATAACCCTCGGGGAGGCCAGGCTGGCCCTGGGAGACGAAGCCGGGGCTGCCGAAGCCTACGACGCTGTACTGGCTCTGGACCCTGAGAACCCAGAGGCCCACCTCGAACTCGGCATCCTCAAGGAGCGCAAGGGGGAGATGGAGCGGGCAGAAGAGCACTTTGTGGAGTCACTCAAGGTAGACCCCGCGAACCCCCGCGCCCTCTACTCGTACGCTAGCCTCTACTACACGGCGGACGACCTGGAGGTAGCGGAGGAGATCCTGGAGCGGGCCATAGCCGCTGATGCGAGATACTCCCCCGCCCTCTCCGCGCTCGCCAGCATCCAGGCCCGCCGCGGCGAATACGGCGACGCGCTCGACTATATAGAGAAGGCCGTCGATGCCGGTGAAAGCGACGTCGAGCACTTCAGGAGCGCGCTGGAGTTCGCGCCCCTGCACGCCGACCCACGCTTTCGCACCCTCCTCTCCCGCATGGTCGGCGACAGCAGCAACGGACAGGGCTAGGATGCCGGCCTTGACGGCTTTCGGGATACTGTCGATCCTCACCGGGCTCGCGGGCCTCGCCTTCGGCACCTACGCCCTGCTGCGGGGTGGAAGGAACCAACAGGGTAGGATCGGCCCCATACCAGAACGCGGCGTCCACCTCATCGCCGGGGCGAGAATGCTCCTGGTCGGAGCACTCTGCCTCGCCGCCGGTCTCTACTTGCTTTCGAGCTAGCCTGTCAGCACGCGCCCTGCCTGGCGCTTGTCAGCATTTCAGCTTGTCGGCATTTTGCATACGAGCACTGGCTTACTCGCTGAAAGAGGAGGCCGTAAGGCCGGAGCGTGCTGATGTGCTAGAGAAGCTTCAGCTTCGCCGTGGAGTCCCTCAGGTCTTCGAGAAAATCTTCCATCTCGCGGATACGCCTGGCGGCCAGATCCTTGCTGCTTTGCAGGACGAGGAGGTCGGGGATTTTCTGTCGCAGACTCTCCGCGTTCCAGATCGCCGTCGGTATATCAGGCACATCGTCTTCCGTGCCGACCATGGCCAGCATGCGGGAGACGCCTATGGCGCCCAGGTAGTCGAGGCCGACCGCGTCCTTGAGGAGGATAGTCTCAGAAGCCGTGCCTGTGGGCGCGCCGGGCGGGTGGTGTTCGATCGCCTCTATGACCGCCTGGCTCGCCTGCGGGGGGAAATCCCAGTCCTTGAGGATACGGCTGGCCACCACCGCCGAGCGCTTCGCGTGGTCAGGCGGCTCCCGCAAAGCGTAGGCTTTGTAGAGCCCCACGTCGTGCAGCAGGGCGGCCGCGCGTAGTATCTCAACGTCGTAAGAGACTCCTTCCGAGGCCGCTAGCTCCTCGGCCAGAGCGAAGACCCTCAGGCAGTGGGCGTACCCGTAAACAGGATGCGTCCCGACCCTGGCGATATGCGCCTCGATCTCTTCTACCACTGTTTTCATGGCAGAGAGTCTAGCGAATAGCTCCCACCGGTGCGAGCGTGGCTTCGCCCGGAGCCGCGAGGGCGCCTTACCGCTGTTTGCGAAGGTCGCGAAGCAGGGCGGCTTCGCCCACATCGTCTACGGTGAGCATCCCTACGAGGTTTCCATCCTTTACGACGGGTAGTGCCCTGAGGTCACTCTCCTGCAGGATACGGTTACCTTCTGTGAAGAGGTCGGCCTCGGGCGAGATGGTCGGAAACTCCGTCTTCATCAGGTCGCGGACGGTAGAGTAACGGTCGGGGGAGTGGGCTGCGGCCATGATCTCGTTGCGCGTGATAATGCCGACCAGATTTCCTTCCTCGTCGAGGACAGGAAAATCCTCCTGGTAGCCGTGGATAACGGAGTCGAGGATCTGGCCGAAGTTGTGATAGGGCGTTACCGTCTCGGTTCGGCCCTTGGTACCCATTACGTCTGAGACCGTGAGCCCGCGCATCTGCTCCCGCTGGCGGACCAGCTGGGCCTCGCCGCCCGCGCCGAGGAAGACGAAGAAGCCGACGATGGCCAGCAGGAAGTTGTTGGTAAAGAACCCGAAGAGGATGAAGAGCACCGCGAAGACCTGCCCTACGGTGGCGGAGATATCCGTGGCACGCAAGGATCCGAGGCGCGTGGCGAGCAGGCCGCGCAACACACGGCCGCCATCCATCGGGAAGGCCGGGATCATATTGAAGACCACGAGGGCGACGTTGATCACGCCCAGCGTGGCGAAGACCTGGCCCAGAGACCCTACCCCCGAGAGTATGTCCGTCGGAACCGAGAGGTTGCCCCCGAAGAGCAGGGCAAGTCCGAAGAATATAGGGGCTAGCACGATGTTGACGAGCGGCCCGGCTACGGCGACCTTGACCTCGTCGATGGGTCTCTCCGGGAGCGACTTCATCCTGGCGAGCCCGCCGATGGGCAGGAGCGTGATGTCCTGAACCTCGCTCCCGAGACGTATGGCCACCAGAGAGTGGCCGAACTCGTGAAGCAAGACGCAGAAGAACAGCGCGACCACTATGCCGACGGTGACGAGCGCGTCCACAAAGCTGCCGGAATCCCCGAAAGCGAGATAGCCGAAGAAGGCCAGCAGCAGGAAGAAGCTCCAGTGGACCTTCACGTCTATACCAAAAGCGCGACCGATCTTGAAAGATCCACCCATCACGTTGAGTTTACCCCACCCGCCGGCCGGTGATGTGATCCGAAACCCCTCTCCCTGCTAGAATCCAGGGGTGGAGGAAAGTACCCAGAGCTACCGTCTCGTTACGACCACAGAAGACCTTGCCGCCGTCGCGAAGACTCTGCAAAGCGCCGAAGCCATCGGTGTGGACATCGAGACCACGGCCCTCTCCCCCCGCGACGGAGGGGTGCGACTCCTCCAGCTCGCCACCCCAGAGGAGACGTTCGTCATAGACGCCTTCGAGGTCAGCGACCTCTCGCTACTCACAGAGGCGCTGGAAGGCGGGCCGGTCAAGGTGGGGCACAACCTGAAGTTCGACTATCAGTTCCTGCACGCCATGTACGGGATCTCTCTCTCACCCCTCTTCGACACCATGCTCGCCGCCCAGGTCCTGGATGGCGGCAACTACGCGACGTCCTACTCTCTGGAAGCCGTGGCGGAGCGTTACCTCGACGAGTCGCTCGACAAGTCCCAGCAGAGGAGCGACTGGTCTGGGGAGTTGAGCGCTGCACAGCTGGAGTATGCCGCCCGCGACGCGGCCATCCTTCTCCCTGTGCGCGAGCATCTCGCGGAGGCGCTGGAGGCGGAGGAGCTGGGGTTGGTCTCGAAGATAGAGTTCGCCGCTGTCGCCTCTATAGCCGAGATGGAGCTAGCAGGCATCAAGCTCGACCTGCAGAGGTGGAAGGAACTTGAGAAGGTAGTGCGCGAGAGACGCGACAGGGCGGCCCTGGAGCTAGAGTCGCATTTTCCGGAGCCTGAAGGCGTGCTGCCGCTGGAAGGACTCGGGCCGCGTCTCAACCTCAACAGCCCACAGCAGATCACGGACGTTTTCAGGTCTCTAGGGATAGAGCTGCCCGACACGAAGGTCTGGACGCTCCTCAAGGTGGAGCACCCGGCTGCCGAGGCCCTCCTCCGCTACCGAGAGCTCCAGAAGAAGCTCGGCACTTACCTCGAAACCTACCCCAAGTTCATCCACGAAAGGACGGGACGCATCCACGCGAACTTCCTGCAGTGCCGCGTCCCGACCGGGCGTCTCGCCTGCGCGGCACCGAATATCCAGCAGATACCGCACGAGGACGAGTTCCGCCGCTGCTTCGTGGCCGAGGACGGCAACACGCTCGTCATAGCGGACTACTCGCAGATAGAGCTCAGGATCCTAGCCGAGGTCTCAGAAGACCCAGCCTTCGTCGGGGCTTTCCAGAGAGGCGTAGACCTCCACCGCCTTACGGCGGCCACGATGTACAACGTGTCCATGGATGAGGTCACCAAGGCCCAGCGTACGGCGGCCAAGCGCATAAACTTCGGCCTGATGTACGGTCGCGGCGCGAGAAGTCTCTCTGCCCAGCTCGGCACGGACGAGGAACGTGGTCGCCAGCTCATAGATGAATACTTCGCCAACTACCCTAAGGTGCAGCGCTTCTTGCAGCGTACCGCCAACCGGGCAACCAGGGACAGGACCCTCAGGACGCTCGCGGGCAGGGTCAGGAAGTTCGGCAACGACCCTGTTGCAAACGACCGCGGCGCGATGCGCCGTGAGGCGATGAACTATCCGATCCAGGGGGCAAGTGCTGACATAGCCAAGCTCGCCCTCTCCTATATCCACAGGGAACTCGATGGCACGGACGCCCGTCTCATAAACTCTATCCACGATGAGTTCGTTGTGGAATGCGCCGAGGAGCTGGCCCCCGAGGTCTCGGAGAGGACGAGACAGGCCATGATCAGGGCGGGTGAGAAGCTGCTCAAGAAGGTACCTGTCGAGGTCGAAGTAGAAGTCTCCCGCGAGTGGAAGAAGTAATGGCTCTGCCCACTAGAGCAGGCGGCTTCTCGGAACACGCTGGGGGTAGCTCTTAGGCTTATCAGCGGTTCAGCATCGTTTTGAATAGCAGGGTCGATATACTGCCCGCGACACCAGATGATGCCGACGCCCTTACGCGTAGCGTCTTCGCGGCGAAACGCTACAGACCGTGGATTCGACACCATGTCGCGCCCCTGCTCTAAGGAAGCTGCCCAAGTAATTAGAGATCGTCAACACTCAGTGGTCCTGGCATCCAGGTGCAGGCCACACCAGCGCTGCAGTTTGTCGATGACCACCGCCTCGAGATCCGCAGGGTAAGCTATTCCCTGCTGGATGGCGAGTGGCGGGGCTGTGCGTAGGTAGAACCCAACCAGACGACCAGCGGCTTCGAGCATGGCCTCCCGCTCCAGCGGACACAAGGTCGCGCGCAGGGACTCGAGATCCTGCGCGTCCGCGGCCTGCTCCAGCCCCTCGTAGCCGGCCATACCCACCGAGAAGAACTCGTGCTTCAAGCGAGCCACGTTGACGCACTTGAGCCGCATACCCTCCAGCAGACCATGGGCCGTCCAGAGCCTACCGCGCACCATCGCCCTGTTGAACTCCGAGAGGTCGCGCCAGAACCAGTAGATAAGCCACCGCAGCGTCCTCCTTTGCTCCACCTGAGACGGCTCGTGCAAGGGAAAGACGCGCCCCTCCAGAATCCCCTCCTTATCCACCAGGATCTCGAATGGCCCGCCATGGATGTGATCGAATCCGGAGGCGCGTCCTAGCGCCAGTTCCCCTTCCACGCCGCCCGAGAGAATAAAGACGACCATGTCGAAGCCGAAGT
>DASSCV010000100.1:0-3073 GCA_035697505.1 Rubrobacter sp. | reverse complement strand
CGGATGCAGACAGCTACGGCGACGCTTGCGATTTGGATTTGCATTCCGATTTTGATGAGAATCCCGACAGCGATTCGAGAGTAGATAGCATCGACAACTGCCCTACGATATCGAACTCAAGCCAGGTGAACCTTGACAGAGACAACCGCGGCGATGCTTGCGACAGTGATATGGATGGGGATGGTGTACTCAACGCGAGCTATAAAGGGTTCGATCCTGATATGGATGGGGATGGTGAGTGGTACACGAGCGACCCGGATAATGATGGGGATGGTGTGGTCAACGCCTACGATCACTTTGACTGGGATCCCGCTTATTATTAGCCGCGTCTCAAGCGCCGCCTCCACCGCCGTCAGCTTCCCGCGCCGGACGAGCGCCTGAAGTAGCTCCATGTGTTTGCCTTCTGGGCGTGAGCTCTACATAACTTAAGAACTCAAGCTCCCAATGAGAGCCGACGAGCGGACTCGAACCGCTTTCCTCATCTCATTACGAGTGATCGATCAGGCGTTGCAGGGGGTTGCAGAGGCTTGCAAATCCTGCATAAGTAAGCGGTCTTATGTTCCCTCGATTGCCCACTATTGCAGGGTATTGCGTGCGGGTTAGTGTCAAATTAGGGACAATCACGGTTAGGTACTGTCGCTGTTACAACTTGTCCCATAAGTATTGAGCAGGATCACTAAGCTGGACAGCCTTAGCTAGCGGCCCTGCCAGTCCGGGCGGCGCTTCTCGGCGAAGGCGGCGACGCCCTCGTGGAAGTCGTGGCTGCCATAGGTCTCCCGGACCAGGTCGTTGGAGTTGGGTATCCCGGCGAGGGTGAGGCGGCGCAAGGCCTCCTTGGTGACCCGCATGGTGATCGGGGCGTGCGTCTCAAGCGCCGCGCACAACTCGCTCACCCGTCGATCCAGTTCCTCGCGCACCACGATCTCCGTCGCGAGGCCCGCCGCCAGCGCCTCCTCGGCAGAGAACATCCGGGCAGTGAAGATGAGGGCCTTCGTGCGCGCCAGCCCGATGAGCGCCATGAGGCGCGCGTAGTTCTCGATGGAGAGGCAGTTTCCCAAAGTTCGGGCTATGGGCATCCCGAATTTCGCTTCCGGGGTGCAGATGCGCAGGTCGCTCACGGCGGCGATGCTCAGGCCTCCCCCAATGGCGTAGCCGTCGATCACGGCGACGGTTGGCTTGCGTACCGCTTCCAGCCGCCCGATGACGCGCTCCATCCGCTTCTCGTAAGCGATGCCGTCCTCGCCCGACTCGAACTCCAGGAACTGCTTGATGTCCGTGCCGGCCACGAACGCCTTGTCCCCCGCCCCACGCAGCACGAGCACACGAATATCGTCGTCGGCGTCGACTGCCTCGCAGCACTCATAGAGCGCGTTGTACATCTCCCAGGTCATCGCGTTGCGCGCCTCGGGCCGGTTGAAGGTAATGGAGGCCACCGATTCCCGGCGCTCGAACAGAAGTTGGTCGGTCTCGATCATATGACTTTCCGCTCCCGGAGGTCCGCTATTTCTTCTCTAGAATACCCAAGTCCTATGAGCGCTTCCTCGGTGTGCTCTCCGAGCAGCGGTGCGGCGCGCTGGATCTTCCCTGGCGTCTCGCTCAACTTGACGGGAATGCCGAGCCCCTTTACAGTCCCCTCGACCGGGTGATCCATCTCTACCATCATCTCGCGAGCTAATGTGTGCGGATCCTCGAAGACCTCCTTGTAGTTGTAGATGGGCCCCGCGGGGATACCGGCCTCCAGCAGGATCTCCATCCACTCGTCCGTGTTCTTCTCCACGAGGTACTTCTCCAGCTCTTCGACCAGCTCCGTGCGGTTTTTCATCCGGTTATCGTTGGTGGCGAAGCGCTCGTCCTCGACTAGGTCCTCGGGCCCGAGGGCGTTGCACAGTCGCGCCCAGAGCCGCTGGTTGTTCGCGCCGACGTTGATGTAGCCGTCGCGGGTCTTTAGCGCCTGGTAGGGGGCGGTCAGACGGTGGGCGGAGCCGAAGGGCTTCGGGATGCGGCCCGCTGCCCACAGCTCGGCCGTCTCCCAGATGGAGAACGCCAGGGCGCCCTCGAAGAGCGAGGTGTCTATGTACTGCCCGCGCCCGGTCTCCTCGCGGGCGATGTAGGCGGTGAGGATGCCGAAGGCGCAGAACAGCCCCGCCGAGAGGTCGCCGACGGGTATGCCGCACTTGGCGGGAGTTCCGTCCGGCTCGCCGGTAACGCTCATCACCCCGGACATTCCCTGCGCGATCAGGTCGTAGCCGGAACGCATGGCGTAAGGACCGGTCTGCCCGAAGCCGGAGACGCTGGCGTAGATAATGCGCGGGTTTACCTCCCTAAGTGTTTCGTAGTCCACGCCGAGCTTCTTCGTAACCTTGGGACGATAGTTCTCGACGACCACGTCCGCCTCGCGGGCGAGGCGGTAGAAGATCTCACGCGCCTCGTCCTCCTTGAGGTTGAGCGTCATGCTCTTCTTGTTGCGGTTTATGGCGACGAAGGCGGCGGTGTCCTCGCCCTTCTTCATGCTGAAGCCCATGGATCTCCGGCTCTGCTCCCCGGTCTCCGGGGGCTCGACCTTGGTGACGGCTGCTCCCATGTCCGCGAGAACCTGGCAGCAGAACGGACCGGCCATCACCTGCGTGAGGTCCAGAACCTTCAGCTTCTCAAGTGGCAACATCGAGACTCGAACCCTCCATCTAGTGGTGGCTTATGCGTTCGACTGCGGATCTCTACTGCTCCCTCGCGAGTACCCTTCTCCGGCTCAAGCAGCACTCGAAGTTCATTGGGCGGGAATCTGTCGGAGAACGCCCGACCACCAGCACACCAGCCTTAGAGACTGCTGATAAGCGTACCTCCACGTTTCCACTGCTCTCGTCCGGATGGATCGTTACTGTTCGAAGACACGCACTATTCCGGCATCTTCTTCGCCACCGAACCCGAGCGAGGATGCTTTTTGATATAGCTGATGAGCTGAAGAACCTAGAGGCGCATAAAAGCCCTGCGCTTCTGCGGCTTTTAGGGCAAGATCCACATCCTTTATGAGAATGCTCAGCGCACTCTCGGTGAGGGTGAACTCACCGCTCAACAA
>DASSCV010000099.1:0-3510 GCA_035697505.1 Rubrobacter sp. | reverse complement strand
TACTTGACTCATGTATACTTGCGAGCGTCCTGGACAAAGGCAAACTTGCCGCGAGGTAGGGGCGCAAAACCCAAGGGCCTATCGAAAGAGAAGGTAGCCGGGTCGCCAAAGGGAGATTGCTAGCAGAGATTTCCGGTTTTTCTTGTTAGGTCTAGTCACTTGTGAGATGCATAGGGGGGCAGGGTGCTTTTTGAGGAGAGAGGAGGAGTGGGGGAGACTTCCAGGGGAGCAACGCCTTCACAGGGGGCACGTCTTCTAATCGCAGACGACCACGCCCTGGTCAGAGAGGGCTTAAGAACCATGCTCTCAGGCGAAGATGGCCTCGAAGTCATCGCTGAAGCCAATGACGGTCAACAAGCACTAGATGTCTGCAGAGAACTCAAACCCGATCTAGTCCTCATGGACGTGAGGATGCCAGTCATGGACGGGCTAGAAGCCACAAAGAGGATCAAGGACGAGATGCCAAAGACATCCGTGATGATGGTGACCATGCACGAGAACCCCGACTACTTGTTTGAGGCTGTGAAGGCGGGGGCTGCTGGCTATGTGCTGAAGGATGCGAGTGGGGAGAGGCTGTTGAGTGCGGTGAGGAGGACTCTGGAAGGAGAGTCGCCGCTGAACCAGGAACTTGCGATGCAGCTCCTGGTAAGGTTATCCAGGGAGAGTGGCGGCAGTAGTGAGGAGAGGACTGGGGGAGGATCGGGAGAGAGGTCTGGGAGGGCATCCCCCAGACCCAGCGGGGCGACACCGGAGGAAGGGCCCAGGGAAGAGGGCGAATCCCTTGCATCGCATCCTCAAGCAACAGTACCTGAGGCAACTCATACTTGGGCACATCAGGCCGGGTCGAGCGGGTCTGGGCAGTCGAGAGGGACGGAGCAGATAGAGAGCTTGACGCCGAGGGAGATCGAGGTGTTGAGGCTGCTGAGTCAGGGGCAGACCAACCCCCAGATCGCCAAGAACCTGATGGTCAGCCGCGGGACCGTCAAGATCCACGTCCAGCACATAATCTCCAAGCTTGGAGTGTCGGACAGGACCCAGGCCGCCGTCCGCGCCATCGAGTCCGGGATACTTTAGCGGGTTAGGGAAGGGTTGACCCTTCCCCAATCCGCGCTGATCAGCATTTCAGCACGCTCAGCCCTTCGGGCTTCGCTTGTCAGCACGGCGCTTCGCGCCTTGTCAGCCATCAGCGGTTAGCCATCAGCTTTCAGCAAGAATAAAAGGCTGAAGGTTGATTGTTCTTGGGTGAGTCAACTACCGACAGCTAAAGCAGTCGGCTTGTAACTATGTGCAGGCAGAGAAGCTTCCACACACGCTACGATAGGCTCGTTGACGAGAGCCCTGCGCCGTATGTTCACGGCGGCGTTTTCGTCCGCGAGCGCAACGTACCCGCACGACTTACAGACGAACTCCGACTGGGTGCGCCGATTCGCCTTCTCGCAATGCCCGCAACCCGAGCAAGTCTGCGAGGTGTAGCGAGGATCGACCAGCGCGAAGGCTATACCGGCGAGGGTGGCTTTGTATTCAACGAAGCTCCGAAGCTCCCCGAAAGCCCACTTACCCTGTCTCGAACGTTGCGCCCTTCTAACCGTGGTCCGCGAGCGGATGCCTTGAAGGTCTTCGAGACAGATACCCCTGTTGGTTTCGGTGGCTTTGGATACCAGCCGTTTTGAGATAACGTGGTTGGCGTCGCGCTTCATGCGTCTCTCTCGCCTGGCGAGCTTCTTCAAATGTCGCTTGGCGCTCTTCGTCCCGGCAGCTTGCAGCTTGGAACGGATGCGCTCGTAACGCCTGCGCGACTTCTCGGTTTTCTCCGAGGTGTGCGTTTCGCCGTCGGAGTCCGTAGCGATATTGACGACGCCAAGGTCGACGCCTATCCAGTCCTCCGGCGTGCCGGGCGGCTCCTCGATATTAACCGTGGCCAGAAGAAACCACTTGCCCCCGCGAAACACCAGGTCGGATTCGCCTTGACGGGACTTCAGCATCTCCGCGGTGCGCTCGCCGCAGACGAACGGGATTCTCTGGCGCCCGGCTACGGTCCAGATGGAAACCTCCTCATCCTTCCAACGAAGGATACGGTCATCGTAGGCGATGGCCCCGAGCGCTTTGAAGGTGCGCTTGCGCTTCTTGTCGAGCTTGTAAGCGTCCGCGACTTTGGCGATGGCGCGAATCACCATCTGGGAAGAGAGCCCGGAAGAGCACTTGAGCTTGTGGTAGGCCAAGCCGTGCACCTTGTACTGTCCGAACGATCGATGCTTCCAAGCTATCTGGCTTATCTGGTTGGCCGCAGCGTTGGAAGTTCTAAGCGTGTCATTGAGCGCGTCAGCCTGTTCACGAGTAGGAAGGAGCTTGACTTGCACAGTCAGTTTCACACCCAGATTATGGCACGAATCTTCAAGTATAGAGAGGTGGTGAGGCGTCGGGTTTTCCTCCGCTCCTTAAAAGAAGCGGTCTCCAACCCGGCCTTTCTATGAGGGCAAGGAGGAAGGCCAGAGCCACGAAGCCCTGGCCGCCCCTTCTTCGATTGCTGAGCTAGCCTGGCGTGTGCCGTCACACGGTGGCATCGGGCCTTATGTTCTGGTTGAGGCGGAAGAGGTTGTCGGGGTCATAGCGGCGCTTGAGCGCCTTGAGTCGGTCGTACTTCCTGGGCCCGTAGGCCTGGCGGATCCGCTCCTCACCCTCCTCCATCAGAAAGTTCACATAGACGCTCGTGTGGTAGGGCTCGAGGGCTGACCAGAAGTTCCTAACCCACTGCCGCTCTTCGTCGAAGCCCTCTTCGGTCTCGGTGATGCCTCCGATGTTGTACGTATGCCCGGCGCTGCGTCCGCCGAAGGCCGTCTCGTCCTCGCCCACGCGCGCGACCGCCCCTCCTCGCTGCCAGAGCGTTAGAGCACTAAACGGAGAGTTGATCCGCAACGCGTGATCGACGGTGATGTCGATGACCTCGTCAGTGAGCTGCGCTACGTCGCAGGCCCGAATGTAGTACCACCGCCCGTGGGGGAACGACGGATCGAACATCGCCTGGTGGGCGAGATAGGGTTTGGGCACGCACACATCGAGCACTGGCGAGCCAAACTCTTTGAGCGGCTTCACGACCTTCTCCCCTTCCTCGAGTGGTCCCGCATAGCAGCACGCGACGCCCACGATCAGCTTGCCGTGCAGCTCCCGGGGCACGAACGAAAGCGGTGGTGCCTTCCGGTTGGTCACGATAGTCATGAGTTCGTCCGGTGCCTCTGAGATCCACTCGCGGTAGAAGCGCAGGACGTTTGGTGCCTCCTCTATGGGCCAGAAGATCGGCCCGGCGAGCACGGTCGGTCCCACCGGGTTGAGGCGGAACTCGAACTCTGTGACGATGCCGAAGTTGCCGCCTCCTCCCCTCAGCCCCCAGAAGAGGTCAGGGTTCTCCGAGGCGCTTGCCTTGATGAATTCGCCCTCAGCGGTGATGAGATCCACCGAGAGGAGCTGGTCTATGGTAAGCCCGTACTTGCGCATCAGCCAGTTGATCCCGCCGCC
>DASSCV010000098.1:0-19187 GCA_035697505.1 Rubrobacter sp. | reverse complement strand
ACGAGGACGCTGATCCCGAGCTCGTGACGCTCCTCCAGGATCTCGGTGGCGGTCCTGGCCGCCTCGAGCGCCCACCGGCGGGCCTCCTCAGGCCCCTCGCCATCCTCCAGAAACGCGGCCAGGGCCCTCACGGACCGCGAGAGGTCGAGGACGGCCTCGGACAGTTTCGGGGGTATCCTATCTCCTCGCCTGATGGCGTTGTAGACGCCCCTGGCCAGAACGCGGGTGTTTATGACGGCCAGCTCGATCCTGATGCCAGCGCTGCCGTAGAACTCGAGTTGCCTCAAGGACCTGCGACGGGTCGGCGAGAGCCTGGCCGTCTCGTGGCCCGCCTCGAGCGCTTCGTTGAGGGTTCTGACCTTGCCATCTAGCTCCCTGGCCCGTTCCAGGGCCCTTTCGGCCCGTCTCTCGTCTCCGTCCGCCAGCACGGCGGAGATCTCCTCCAGCACAGCGACCAGCTCATCAAAGACGGGGGCTGCGGCCCTCTCGACCAGGCGCTCGGGGTTGATGGGGAAGAGGTAGTTGATCGCGAGCGCAACCCCGCCCCCGATGAGCGCGTCGACGAAGCGTTCAGGCGAGAAGACGTCTTCGGGAGGCTGCAGTACTACAACGAGGACCGCCGAGACGGCAGCCTGGTTGACCACTATAGTTCCTCCTCCGAAGAAAACCGCAGCCGCCATCGCAAGGAGTACGACGACGGCGATCTGGAGCGTCCCGTTCCCTATGACGAGCACGAGGAGGTCGGCTACCATGAGCCCGACGGCGACCCCGAAGACGAGTTCGATGGCACGCCTGTTCCTCTGGCCGAACGTTACGCTGAGGCAGATAATGGCGGCTATGGGGGCGAAGAAGGGCTGCTCGTGCCCGACGAGCACTTCAGCCACCAAGTAGGCCAGGCTCGAGGCTACAGCCGCCTGCAAGATAGACCACACGTTGGTCCTGAGACGATCGTACCCTGCAGAGAGAGCGTCACCGACCCTTGAAAACAAAAGTCCCTTCTCTCACGCCACCCGCATCCAGTGAACTATACACCCTCACGAGGACTGGCTAGGTGTCCGCGGATCGTACGCCTGCGTACACGAGGGTACTTCTCTATCGACCATATAATCTCAGGAGATCAAAGACGAGGAGGACTTCATGGGCCGCAGGCGAATAGAACCAGGTCAGGGACAGGAGTCCGTCTGGGATTACCCGCGTTCGCCGAGGGTCGAGGACGTGGACAATAGGGTCGGGGGGGAGAAGGTCCAGGCGCAGGAAGGGGACTTCTACGGGGGTTGGATCACCCCCAATACAGTCGGCCCTTTTGACGGCGCCCCCGGCACCTGGGGCTGGTAGATACACCGTGGATGCATCGAGCCTCCGCAAGGAATACACCAGCGCAGGCCTGGACAAAGCCGACGTAGACCCCGACCCCATTGTTCAGTTTCACGCGTGGTTCGAGAACGCCGTCGAGGCGGACCTCCACGAGCCTAACGCCATGATCCTCGCAACCGCCACCACAGATGGGAAACCCTCAGCCCGCACCGTACTTCTCAAGGGATACGACGAGCGGGGCTTCGTGTTCTACACGCACTACGAGGGACGCAAGGCCCGCGAGCTCGAGACGAATCCCAGGTGCGCCCTCCTGTTCTACTGGGGCGAGCTGGAGCGGCAGGTCAGGATCGAGGGCCGTGCGAGCCGTCTCTCCGGCGAGGAGTCCGACGCCTACTTCGCGGGCCGTCCGCGAGGAAGCCGTCTCGGGGCGTGGGCATCCGAGCAGAGCCGTCCAGTCGAGGACAGGAGCATTCTGGAAGAGCGGGTAAGGGCACTCGAGGCGGAGCACGAGGGGCGTGAGATCCCACGGCCCCCTTTCTGGGGTGGCTACCGGGTCGAGCCCGACACTATCGAGTTCTGGCAGGGACGCGAGAGCAGGCTGCACGACAGGCTCGTGTATCGCCGCGAAGATGGAGCCTGGAGGATCGAGCGTCTCCAGCCGTAGGGACGCCTGGGCACCCGCGTTGCTGCTAAGATGCGTATCGTTGCGTCTCGAATTCTAGGAGAGGAGAGCTCTTGAAGCTGGTTACCTATTCCGTGGGTGGGGGAGAGCAGCGCGTCGGGTCTCTGGAGGGCGAGGAGATAAGGCCCCTCGGCCACGAGGACATGATCGAGTTCATCGAGTACGGTGGGAGCCCGGAGCCGGGAGAAGATACGGTGCCGCTCGGGGACGCCCGCATCCACGCCCCGATAGCGAGGCCTCAGAAGGTTATCGGCATAGGCCTCAACTACGAGGACCACGCGGCAGAAACAGGGGCAGATATCCCCGAGAAGCCCATCGTCTTCGCTATATACCCGAACGCGCTCATAGGGCCAGGCGAGGCCATCAGGATACCCCCCATAACCGAGCAACCCGACTACGAGGCCGAGCTCGCCGTCATTGTCGGGAGGGCCGTCCGCAATGTCTCCGAGTCCGAGGCCCTCGACTACGTCTTCGGCTACACCAACGCCAACGACGTCTCCTCGCGCGACCTCCAGTTCTCGGAGGGCGGACAGTGGACGCGCAGCAAGTCCATAGATACCTTCTGCCCATTAGGGCCGTTCATCGCGACCACGGACGAGATCGAAGACCCCCAGGACCTCTCCATACGCTGCATCCTGAACGGCGAGGTCATGCAGGATGGGACGACTTCGAAGATGATCTTCTCCGTCGCCGAACTCGTCTCCTTCCTCTCGCAGGGCATGACCCTCGTCCCAGGCGATGTAATAGTCACAGGCACGCCACCTGGCGTCGGAGCGGCCCGCGACCCCCAGGTGTGGCTGAAGGCGGGAGATGAGGTCTCGATCGAGATACAGGGCCTCGGATCCCTCACCAATCCCGTCGAGAAGGACTAGATCTCTCGGAAAAATCCCGAAACTCCAGGTCTCACGTCGCCGATTCATTTTACTGGCCGAACTCGTGGAAATACCGGTGAGGGGGTATTTGGCCAGCTCGATAGTCGTTGGACTGTAGAATTGGCGGGTAGGCGAGAGAAAGTACCTGGACCCTGGTAGAACCAGAGAAGACATCATACCGGCCTGTGAGGGTGATCGGGGTGCTCCTGATCCTCGAGGTGATCGGGCTCATCCTCCTCGGCGGCTACGAGTTCTTGCAGGTCGACTGGAGGGGGATCAACCTGAGGAGTCCGCAGCATCAGGCCGTAGAAGTGGCTGTTTTCGCCCTCTTCGTCCCTTCCGCCGTCCTGACGCTGCTCTCGGCGCTGAGCTTTCTCTTCCTGCAACGCAGGGGATGGCTTCTGGCCGCGATCGCGCAGGGTCTGAGCCTGGCGGTGTGCCTGTGGCTCTACTCTTTGTTCCAGCCTGGCTACGTCTACCCGATCATGGCCTACTGCATACTGATGATCCTCTATCTCAACTCCAAGGACGTAAGGATGGTGTTCCGCACCGGACAGAGCCCTCAAGCGTCGCATGAAAACTGAGAGCCCAGGCGTGGAGGCCGCCACGGCCCTTCTCCGGCGTTTCGAGCCCGTGATCCGCTCGACGACAGGGGACAAGTTCTACCCGATGGACGTCGAACCCTACGTACAGGCCTGCAGCCTCTGGGTGCAGAGGCCGGGTGAGGAGGCTATATGCGTCGTGCCTGGTGGGGAGTTGAGCCTGGACCGGCTCGCGCAGCAGCCTATGGACGAGGTCGGCGCCGTACATTTCCTCAAGTTCACGGATGCCGAGGATCTCGGGCCTGACTCTCGTGGCAGGCGCTTTCGACTGTTCCGCAGACGCGCGAAGGACCGCAAGGAGTCGACGAGACTCTTCAGGGCCGGGCGGGGCCGTCTCGCCCGCGTCGGGTACTTCTCCCGCTTCGTCGACGCCCTTTACTCGATCGCGCTCCTCGCCCGCGGAAGGGTGCCAGGGGAATCGGCCGCAGCGGCTTCGGTGGCCTACGAGCGCATAATGGCCAACCAGGAACGATATCGCTACCACGGGCGCGTGCTTCGTCAGGACGGCTGGATCGTACTCCAGTACTGGCTGTTCTACCCGTTCAACGACTGGAGGAGCGGGTTCTTCGGTGCCAACGACCACGAGGCGGACTGGGAGAAGATCTTCATCTACCTCTCCGAGTCGGAGGCGGGAGAGGTAAGCCCCGAGTGGGTAGCATACGCGGCCCACAACTACACAGGGGACAACCTCCGTCGCCGCTGGGACGACCCGGAGGTCGAGAAGGTGGGGGAGCACCCTGTGATCTACGTTGGCGCAGGCTCCCACGCCAGCTACTACGCGCCAGGCGAGTACCTGACGGAGCTGACCCTCCCCCTACCTTCACCCCTCGCAAGGGTGGCTGGAGCCATCCGGTCTTTCTGGGAGACGAGGCTCGGCCAGTACGTGGGAGATGGCGAGGAAGGCGGTGGGTCAGGCTACTTCAGCATACCCTTTGTGGACTACGCGCGCGGGGACGGCTTGAGCGTGGGGGAGAGGGGAGACAGGACTTGGGATGAGCCCAGACTTATCTCGGACCCACCCCCCGACTGGGTCTCGGGCTACCGCGGATTGTGGGGGCTCTACGCCAGGGACCCATTCGAGGGCGAGGACGCCCCCGCCGGGCCGATGTACAACCGTGACAAGAGCATCAACCGTGCCTGGTACGACCCCGTGGGATGGGCCGGGCTCGACAAAGTGCCTCCTCCGACCGAGACGCTGGAGGCCATCCTCGAACAGCGGGCCGACATCATCTCGCGGTGCGGCGCCTTGAGGGACGACATCGACCACAAGAGCCGGCAACTCAAAAGGCTCGGAGCCGAGCTCGCGGCGATGCGCGACAGGTCCCACCTCGACGCGCCCTACCAGGAAGGGACCAAACGCGCCGCCGAGCTCTCGGGAGAGCTGGACCGGCTCCGTGGAAAACTCGCCACGGACGAGGCCGTTTCAGACTCCCTCACCGAGTACGCCGGCCGTCTGAAGGCCGGCGAGCGTGATCAGGCCCGCGCCCACATCTCCCGCGCCCACAGGCCGGCCTCAGAAGACGAGCTGAGGGTGAGCCGTGTGGCCGAGGCCTGGGCGGCCATTAGCGTAAGCCTCATGCTCATAAGCTTCGTGGGGATAGCCATGTTCGAGCGGGAACACCTGATCTCCATGCTCGTCTTCAGCATCGCCTTCTTCGCGTTCGTCGAGGCCGGCTTCAGAGGCCGCCTCGTCAACCTCGTCAGCAGCGCCAACATAGGACTCGCCGTCGTTGCCACGCTCATCATCATCTACGAGTTCTTCTGGCAACTCGTAATCGCCGCCGTGCTCGTGGTAGGCCTCTACGTCCTATGGGACAACCTGCGCGAGCTCAGGAGATGAGCAAAGCCGCGCGAGGTTCGAGCTCCGGTTAGAATAGGATCACTATGGCGCGCACTATAAGGGTGGTTGTAGCGAAGGTTGGCCTCGACGGGCACGACAGGGGGGCCAAGATCATCGCCCGCGCCCTCCGCGACGCCGGCATGGAGGTCATCTACACGGGCCTCCACCAGACCCCAGAGCAGGTCGTCGAGGCGGCCATCCAGGAGGACGCCGACGCCATCGGCATCTCTATTCTCTCGGGCGCCCACATGACCCTCGTGCCCCGCATGATCGAACTCCTGAGAGAGAACGAGTCCGAAGACATACTCGTTTTCGTCGGCGGTACGATCCCCAAAGAAGACATCACAAAACTAAAGGAGCTCGGTGTCGGAGAGGTCTTCACCCCGGGAACACCCACGAAGAAAGCTGTAGAGTACGTCGAGCAGGCAGTGAGTTAGGCTTCGGGCTACAGGTTACAGACTTCAGGAAAAACCTGAAACCTGTAACCCAGAAACGGAGTTTCGTCTTGGACTATGTGAAGTTAGAACGTGAGAACGGCATCGCAGTTCTTACCGTCGACCGCCAGGAGAAGTTGAACGCCCTGGACAGGCAGGTGGTCGAGGAGATCGGGCAGGCGCTGCTCGATCTGGAGTCAGAAGGACCGCGCGCGATCGTCGTTACGGGGGCTGGGGAGCGGGCATTCGTCGCCGGGGCCGACATTAGGGCCATGAGCATCATGGAACCCCTGGAGGCCAAGCGTTTCTCAGAGATCGGGCACGCCGCGATGGCCCTGCTCGACAGGAGCCCCGTCCCCACCATAGCCGCCGTTAACGGCTACGCGCTCGGCGGAGGTTGTGAGGTCGCGCTCGCCTGCGACATCAGGATAGCTGCCGAGAACGCGACATTCGGCTTCCCAGAGGTCAGCCTCGGGATACTTCCTGGCATGGGCGGCACCCAGCGCCTGCCGCGCCTGATCGGGCCCGCGCTGGCCAAGGAGTTGATCTTCACCGGCCGCCGCATAAGCGCCGGGGAGGCCAGGGAGATAGGCCTCGTCAACCGCGTCGTCGCCGAGGGCGAAGCGTTGAACGCGGCAAGGGAGCTGGCGGACGAGATCTCCGCCAACGGACCGCTCGCCGTCAGACACGCCAAGGCGGCTGCGAACCGTACGCTCGACGTCGATCTCGTAAGCGGCCTCGAGTTCGAGGCTGACCAGTTCGCCCTGCTCTTCGCCACCGAGGATGCCCGCGAAGGCATGAACGCCTTCGGCGAGAAGCGCAAACCGGAGTTCGAGGGAAGATAGTCCACGAGACCAAAATCCGGGTCCGCTACGCCGAGATCGACGCCCAGGGACACGTCAACAACGCCACTTACCTCTCCTACTTCGAGGTCGGACGCGTGGAGTGGCTGCGCGCAACAGGCCACTCCTATAGAGACATGGAGCGTCAGGGCCGCGGCCTCGTCGTCGTCGAGGCGCTCCTCCACTACCACAGACCAGCCTACTTCGACGACGAGCTAACCCTGAGCACGCACCTCGCGGAACTCGGCAAGATCTCCCTCCGCTTCGATTACGAGGTGCTCCGCGACGGAGCTGTCCTCGTCACTGGCCACACGCGCCACGCCTGCATAGACCTTGCCAGCGGCAAACCAGTCAGGATGCCGGAGGAGCTACTCGGGCTCGCACCAGGCGAACCATAATGCAGAATGCACATGATCATTCTCCCGCCGTATACAAGGTGCGCGAACACAACTGCTATCCTATTGCTCCCAGCATGGGAGCATCTGTCATTCTTGCCTCCTGCCTGCCGGCTACAACGAGGTCGTTAGCCACGGTGGCGGCGCTTGTAACGACGTTGTAGTACCCTTCGCAGAGCGGGAGGCTCCTATGCTGCGCATCTACGCTCGCGTATGGGCGGCCGTGCTTGCTGTGATTGCTATGGCGGCCGCGGTACGTATATCAAGAGTAGGGCTGGGCGTGAGCGTGCTCTATCTGAGCTCGGCGGCCATCTTCGCTTACGCGGGATATTCGCGCAGGTCCTCCATGATCATTCGTAGTGTTGTAGCGGCGATGGGCATATTTTTCTTGCTTTCGGGAGTGTTGGTAGCTTTCACCATGAGCATCCTAGGATTCCCCTTCGGAGGGAGAGGATGGGAAGGGGGGCTATTGCACGCTGCCTTCGGTGGATTGACGATGGCGTGCGCAGTGTTGTTGCCCTGTAGTGATGAGACTGCCTCCCGCTAGAGCGGACTTTCTGATGCGGCCTATTTCCATTTTGCACCGAGACTGAAAGACGATACTCTCTTACCCGCTGGGTCCCTATTGGAAGCGCCATGAGGGAAAACCGGCCCTTCGCTTTGCCCCGAGCCTACCGGAATCCGTTCTTTGGGTTACCATGCCTGGCGGGGGAACCCGTCTGGGGAGTAGGTGAGGGATGGTCCGCACGGTGATTATCGTTGTGGTGGTGAACGTGGTTGTATCGCTCCTACTGCGGCTCCCCAAAGACCCCGGCTCGGAGCCGTAGGACCCGAGCCTATATACTGTCGTTGGCCGCGCTTTTTTACTATCCTCCTTGGCGCGGCCTGTGCTTTGCGCACTCTCCGCGTAGCGCGGGACCTGCGGCGGTGCGAGCTTGACTACCGCCGTGGGGCTGACACGCCACGGAAACCTCCGCCACCGCATCGTCACAACTTCCCCGGGCTGGGCGCACCGGCTTCTATTATTGGGTCCGAGCTCCCACACTGCGGAGCTCTGGACCTTCATGTGTGCCAATCGTAGGTTCTAGGACCCTGGTGTTGTAGCCCTGGTCCCGTAGGCGTTGAGCAAGTATGTCCTCGGTCCGCGCGTTGGCGCCGAGGACGACTATGGTGGCTGGCCACTACCTCTTTTTGCTCGTGCCCTTCTTCTTTCTGCTCTTCGTCCTGCCGCTCTCCATCGAGTCCTCGGCGGTCTTCCGGGCTGGCGCGACGTTCTCTACCTCTCCTTTCCGGGTGGAATCTTTGGGTACTGCCGTGGGGACTTCTTCGGGGGGACGCAATCATGGGGGCGGAGGCGAACACTACCCGGATCGGAGCGCTGGTGGGATCTGCTATGATAGTACCGCCTTTAGTAAGGAGAACATCTTAGTAGGAGGGGGGGGAACGTGAAGAAACCCTTGCTCGTCTTGGCAGTTTCGATGGCGATCGGACTAGGTGTATCCGTTGCCTCCGCTGCCACGACATGCAACCCGGTTCTCACTCCAGGCGAGAACCTTGCCCGGGTGGCAGCGCACTGCCCTCCCTCCACGACCTTCACCATCAAGGACGGCACCTACAAGCTCGCGAGGGCGGTCATCGCCAATAGTGGGGATACCTTCAAGGGGGTCTACTCCGACGGGACCCGCCCGAAAATAGACGCCAATGGGGCGCTGATGGCCTTCAACGTAGGGGGTACCAAGGGGGTAACCATCAGCGGCCTCAGCATTAGCGGGACCAGGGGCGGCGATTGGTGCGAGCCAGCATGCGGGGGTGCCATCAAGAAGGACGGTAGGAACCTCCACGTCGTTAACGTGAGGCTCCACCATCACCCGAACCAGGGTATCGGTAACCCTGGCCCAGGATTTCTCCTTAAGAACTCCAAGATCGACCATAACGGTTCGGCCTCCTTCACCAAGGGCGGGAACTCCTCAGCGGCTGGGGTCAAGATAACCAAAGGTCCTGCAACCTTCAGGAACAATGAGGTCCACCACAACTACTGGTACGGGATCTGGTGCGACGAATTCGCAGGCTCGATCGAAATCAGCGGCAACGTAGTCCACCACAACGGCAATAGCGGCATCCGCTACGAAATCTGTAGGGGGCCAGGCAGCAAGATCACCAACAACCGCGTGTTTGCTAACGGCTTCTTCAAGAAGGACAAAGGGAGCCGGGCCGGCATAATGCTCGTAAGTGCCCAGGGCGTCGGGGTGGCAAACAACATCGTCAAGGGGAACCGTGGGCACGGCATCCGAGCCAAAGCCGGTGCTCGCCAGAGGACCTCCGGGGTGAGGATCCACCACAACTCCTTGCGCAACGACACCCTCAAGGGCTGCAAGCTCGCTGGAGTGGTGTGCCGGGCGAATGGTAAGTAGATGTTGGCACTAGAAGCCCACGCCCCAGCCAAGCGATGGAGCGGACCATGAATAGCCGAATATACGGTTAAGAGCCTGTACTTGGTAGGCTCCTTTGAAGGGGGGAAGTGATGAGGAGGGCAAAGGTAACGACGCTGGCCATCGTCGCTGCGCTCGTGGTGGCGCTGCTGGGGTAGACAGGCTGGCCGTGGGACAGGAGGCGGACCCGGTCTTGGTCGGGGCTGGGGACATAGCCTCCTGCAAGAGCACCGGCGACGAGGCGACGGCAGACCTGCTAGCGGGGATCGAAGGCACGGTCGCTACCTTCGGCGACAACGCCTACGAACAAGGGACGAGCGCCGAGTTCTCCGCATGCTACGAGCCCTCCTGGGGCCGGTTCAAGGAGCGCACCAAGCCCAGCGTGGGCAACCACGAGTACTATACGGAAGGCGCTTCAGGCTACTTCGAGTACTTCGATGAGGCTGCGGGCGATCCGCAGAAGGGCTACTACTCCTACGACCTCAGATCCTGGCACGTGGTCGTCCTGAACAGTAACTGCGCGGCGGTCGGCGGCTGCGGGGCGGGCTCAGCGCAGGTGCAGTGGCTGGTGGATGATCTCGGGGCCCACTCGGACCAAGCGTGCACGCTTGCCTACTTCCACCACCCACGCTTCTCCTCCTCAACCCGTGGCAACAACAGCGCGATGGTGCCCTTCTGGGACGTGCTCTACGAGGCGGGTGCCGAGGTGGTGCTCAACGGCCACGCCCACCATTACGAACGCTTCGCGCCACAAACCCCGGGTGGGCAGGCGGACCCGGAGGGAGGGATAAGCCAGTTCGTGGTGGGCACGGGGGGCAAGAGCCTGAACTCCTTCGGTACCGTCCAGGCCAACAGCGAGGTGCGCCTCGCCGACGCCGACGGCGTGATAAAGCTCACGCTCCACCCCGAGGGCTACGACTGGCAGTTCGTCGCCGTGGACGGCACCGTGGATGGCAAGACAACTGACCCTGGCAGCGGGAGCTGCCACAATGCGCCCCCTAAGCCCACTGACCGCCCGGGTCCGCCGAGCGTCGCAAGTACCGACCCTGGCACCAACGCCACCGGAGTCGCCACCACAACCAACGTCACGGCCTTCTTCTCTGAGGAGATGAGGGCCTCCTCCATAAACGGCAAAACCTTCAAGCTCTTCAAGAAGGGCTCCTCCACCAAGATCGGCGCTGTGGTCACATACTTCCCGGACGACCCCGCCACAGCTGAGTTCGACCCGAGGGCCACGCTCGACCCGAACAGCTCCCTACAAAGCGGGGTCATCTACAAGGCGGTAGTCACCACGGGGGCTGAGGACTCGGTGGGCAACCCCCTCGAACAGCAGTACAAGTGGTTCTTCACGGTGACGTAAGCACAACAAGGGTGTAGAAGTAGTAGTCGGCAAACGAAGCGGAGGGCTGGGGCGTAGCAGACTTGGCCCTTCTCTTCTTACCCTTATTCACCGAATTGCTTGGAAGGTTAATTCTGCGAAGTTCATATGTCGGGGACGATCGCTCCGGTCAGGAGATCGAGAAGCCCGAAAGAGACACCATCCTAAGGGCCAACGGTACCTTAGACAGTCCTCTCGCGGTGGGCTCTGCTAAACTCAGGCTCCGTGAATCCCCTGCTCGGACAACATGCCTACCGGCTTCTCGATGCTGGAGTAGCCGGCACCTGTACTTCCCACGGTGCCCAGAACAACCTCTACAAGATAAGGCTGCTCCTCGAGCACGACGCTTCCAACACGTTCGGGATGGAGGAGCTACTGTGGAACGTGGGGTTCGAGGAAGCCTATGACGCCGTTGCCTTCCAGATCGGCAACCCGCCGGACAGGGAGGAGAACCAGGGAAGGGGATGCATAGACCCGGCGCGCACGGCCGCGGGGCTCGTCGAAACGGGAGAGCGGATAGAGGCTGTCGCCGGGTCGGGGGGGCGCTTGATCTTCGCCACCGGACATCCTGGAGCTATGATCCTCTACTACCTCGGACTCTCCAGGTGGGCCCAAGAGATGGGCGGCGACGTTCTCACCTTCGAGACGCGCGGGCGCTACGAGCGAGGAGTGTCCCTGGATTGGGCGGGGGCGGTAGCCACCCTCGGCGACGGGGCCAGCCTGTTCCACACCCACGATCCCGAGCCCATGAGGGATGTACTGCGGCAGACAGGAGCGGTCGACCTGGTGGTCGCCGACCACGGTTTCGCGGGGGCTGCAATCGCCGCCGGCGTCCCCACGATAGCGGTGATGGATACCAACGATCCAGCCTTCGCCGTGGTCGCCGGGCGGGGCGCCGACGTGACGGTCGTGCCCATGGACGACAACCGGCCGCTGAACGTCTACTCGACGGCCCTCGACGTGGTCCGGAGGGGTGCCTGATCCCTCACCGTTGAGACCGTCGCCGTCCTGCGTCCTAATGTCACGGTGGGCCAGGCTGTTTCGTCTTATTCATAGAGCGACGTGATGAGGCCTGCGCACAGAAGATATTTTCGGAGACGATAGTTCGCAACCACGTTATTCGAGCGGGGCTATCTTCTCGACACTGCAGGCTGTGGCGTAGACTCTCCAGCCCACATCCACGAGGCGTTCGGCGGTAGCCCATCCCATGCCTGAGGAACAGCCGGTGATCAAATCCGCTTTCGAGACGTTCATCCCTCTACCCTTCTATTACGGTCAGCGTAATCCTGCTCGGTCGCTCCGCGTCGTGGAAGATGGTCTGGTGGGCTACCTTGGTGCGGGAGGACTCTAGCGCGCTCTCGCCCGTGTTGAGGTTGCGCTCCCAGCGGGGATGAGAACTCGATGTGATCTCCACCCGAATCTTGTGCCCCGGCAGGAAGGTGATGCCCGTCGCCCAAAGATCTATGACGTACTCGTAGATCTCACCAGGCTCGATGGGGGAGGGCGCCACTGGCCTCACCACACCAGGCGCGGGGTAGGTCTCCCTGGCGCTCGCCCGCAGGATGCCGTCAGCGGCGCAGATCGCCCGCCCATCAGGGTGGACGTCGACGAGCCGCGCCACGAAGTCCGTGTCTGGGGCTGAGGAGGCCGCGAAGAGCGTAACGTAGACGGACCCAAGGACCCTGCGGGGACTCTCCAGAGTCGGGCTCGTGTATACGAGCACGTCGGGCCTGCTCTCTATGGGCCGCTGATCCCTCGGCCCCGAGCCGTGAATGGCTGCCATGAGGACGGGACCACCCAACGTCGGGACGGGGTCCTCGGGGTCGTAATCGTAGCGTGCAGGCCCGTCCCTGGTTCCACCTGGTTCACGGCGCAGCGAGCCGTCGGAGATCAGGTGCCAATCCTCGCCATACGAACCTGGAGGTGGCCACTCCTCGTAGCCGCGCCAGCGGTTCTCTCCCATGATAAAGACCCGTACCGGAGGCGTACCCCGGAGCGCGCCCTCGTCTCCCTTCAGCGTCGCGTCGAACCAGCGGAGGTGGGCGTCTGTCAGGTCGCCCCTGTAGTCCAGGAACATGCCCGAGCTCCCTATGCCGAAGTCGAGATCCCCGAATGTGCTGCCGAAGTCCCCGTGCGTCCATGGGCCGACCAAAAGGTGCGGCGGACGTAGCCCTGCTTCCCGAGAGCGTTCTTTCATCGCCTCGTACTGGCGGAGCGTCTCCCCGATAAAGCAGTCGTACCAGCCGCCGATATGGAAGGTTGGCGCGTCTACTTTCTCGTACTTGCCCTCGATGTTGAGGTATTCCCAGTCCTCGTGGTGCACGCCGCGCCCGAAACCTCCCCCCACGAAGGGGACCAGCTCATCCGGGTTCGGGAGGTCCTTGAGCGGAAGCACGTCGTAGCCGCCGCCTGCGAGGAGGGTGTCTATGGTGTGGATCACCTCGGGGAGCTTCTCCCCGATGATCTCGCGGTCGCCGGCGTACTTGCGGAAGAGGAGGTCCAGGGTTAGCGACGTCTGCGCCCAGTATTGCATCAGGCCGAGCTCCTGGACGCCACCGCGCATCTGGACGCCGTTCAAGTGGTTGCCCCAGGTGAGGCCCGGGACCATGCTCTTCAGCGAGGGCGGCCCCATGACGGCGGCGTGCCACTGGGTCTTTCCGAAGTACGAGAGGCCGTACATGCCGACCGAACCGTTGGAACCGGGGATCTTGGCGGCCCACTCGACGCTATCGTATCCATCCTCGTACTCCCTGACGAAAGGGACGAATTTCCCTTCCGAACGGTAACGTCCGCGCACGTCCTGCACGACGACTATGTAGCCTGCCTCTGCGGCCGTTACCGGATCCAGGACCGACGCGCCAGATGGAAGATCCTTGCCGTATGGGAGGCGTGTGAGGAGGACAGGATACCCACCCCCGCCAGCAGGCCGGTAGACGTTGGACATCAGGGTCGCGCCGTCGCGCATCCCGGCCGGCACGTTCTTCTGGAGGAGGATCTCTACCATCAGGCGCGCCTGCGGAGCAGAACGACTGTGGCCCCAGCCAGTAACGTCAGGGTGACGGGCACGGCGATGGAGATGGCCTTTACTCCCCGCAGCCTGCGCTGCATCTCCGCTGCCTCGTTTGTGCGGGGGAATGGTTCCTCTGGCTCTTGTACTCCGAGGAACTCGCACAGGGGTCCCCATCCTGCCTTTACATCGTAGACGAGCAGCCTGTCCTCGGGCACACGACGCTGGACCTCCGCGTTATGGTGCTTGAAGACCTCTATGGCGTGGTGTTTGTCCTCGAAGCGGCCGTCGAATGTACCCTGCCAGAGGATCTCGTCCGCCAGGTTGCGGTTCCCGGGCCCGCGGAATACGAAGAAGCTGACGAGCGTGTAGCCGATGCGGTAGATGGGGTGGCGGGGAATTACCACGCTCAACTCGTAGATGGTGTTCCTTACGCTCTCGTACCAGCGCTCGGGTTCGCGGACGCTCAGGATCACCTTCGCATCTGGATGGCGCTTCATCAATTCCTCGTAGAAAGTGCAGGCCGGCCAGTCCACGGCCGCCTCGTATCCTCCGAGAACCCCATCCCAGTCTGCCGGTTCTCCTCGCCAGGCGGAGATCCAGAACCACGTGTGCTCGGGGTGCGCGAAGACCTCGGTCATGTGGTAGCAAGGGCTGAAGCCCAGGGTCTCGAGCGCGATCTTCAGCGACATCGTGCCGGTCCGGCCGAAGCCGGCTCCGATGAGCTTCACCTTAGCTCTTGGGAGACGTGTAGCCTTCGAACTGCTCGCGCAGCTTCAACTTCTGGAACTTGCCCGTAGCGGTCATCGGGATGGCCTCCACGAACTCGTAGGCGTCTGGCAGCCAGAACCTGGCGAAGTCCACTTCGAGGTGGGTGTGCAACTCGTCCTCCGTCGCGCTCTCGCCTTCCCTGAGGACGATGGCTGCCAGAGGCCTCTCGTCCCACTTCTCGTGGGGGATGGCGATAACGCAGGCCTGGGAGACGGCAGGGTGGGCCATAAGCGCGTTCTCCAGCTCGACCGAGGAGATCCACTCCCCCCCGCTCTTTATGAGGTCTTTGCTGCGGTCGGTGATCTTGATAAACCCGAAACGGTCGATGGTGACGACGTCCCCGGTCCTGAACCAACCGTCGTCCGTAAATTTGTCGTCCCCCTCTGGCGCCTCGTAGTAAGAACTCGCGACCCAGGGACCGCGAACTTCCAGCTCGCCCATGGTCTCTCCGTCCCACGGCACAAAGCCCTCGTCGCCGCGGGCGCGTATCTCTACGAAAGGCACGGGGTTGCCCTGCTTGGCCTCGTACTCCAGCTGCTCCTCTTCAGGGAGCTTCTTCATCTCCGTAGTCAAGTTGGCAACGGTCCCGATGGGGCTCATCTCCGTCATGCCCCAGGCGTGGAGGACCTCGATCCCATGCCGCTCCCTGTAGTCTTTTATGACGCCCTTGGGCGCCGCAGACCCCCCGATGATCATCGCCCGCAGCTTCGACAGATCGTACCTCTCAGGCTCCGCGTCCAGAGCCTGCAAGACAGCGAGGAAGACGGTTGGGACACCAGCCGTGAGCGTCACCTCTTCTTGCTCCAGGTCTTCGAGAAGACTTGCAGCGTCCAGATTCGGGCCAGGCATCATCAGCTTGGCCCCGACGAGGACGGAGGCGAAGGGTAGGCCCCAGGCGTTGACGTGGAACATGGGGACCACAGGCAGCACGCAGTCAGCCTCCGAGAGCGCGAACGTGTTGCCCATCGCTGCCATCATGGAGTGGAGTACCGTCGAGCGGTGAGAGTAGAGGGCGCCCTTTGGGCGTCCCGTCGTCCCCGAGGTGTAGCACATAGCCGCCGCCTGGTTCTCGTCGAAGTCGGGGTACTCGAAGTCGGCCTCGTCGGAAGACCCGATCAGGTCCTCGTAGGAGATCATACCTTCGGGCACATCCCCGCCCTCTGTCACGACCACAGCGTGCTCGACGCCAGTACGACCCCTGAACTTCTCGAAGACGGGCATCAGGGTCTCGTCGACTAGCATGACCCTATCCTCGGCGTGGCCGGCGATGTAGGCGAGGTCGTCCTCGTGCAGCCTGGGATTCAAGGTGTGCAACACGAGTCCCGATGAAGGGACGCCGAAGTACGCTTCGAGGTGCTGGTATGTGTTCCAGCCAAGCGTGCCTACCCTGTCCCCTGGCTCCAGGCCGAGCTTCCCCAGGGCTACGGCGAGCTTCTTGGCGCGAGAGACGAAGTCGGCGTAGGTGTGCCTGTGGAAAGACTTGTCGGGACGGCGGGTGACGATCTCGCGGTACCCGTAGAGCTGCTCAGCCCGGCGAAGAAAGTAGGGAAGGGTAAGTTGGAAGTTCTGGACAAGTCCCTCTAGCATCTCGTCTCCTCTATTTGTCGGGTGCAGGGTCCGTCACGGATACGCCCCCAGCGCCTGTACTCCCTCTCCCGGAAAGCGTTGCTTAGGGCGATCTTAGCAGGCAGAATGAAAGGGGGTCAAGACGGGAGCCGGGTGGAAGAGGAACGCTTCGAGGTGGTGGCGGTGACGCTCTTCGGGAAGATAGTCGTGGCCCGCTACGCGACGCTGGAGCAGGCCGAGTGGCAGGCTGAAAAGTTGAACGAGGAGGCAGAACGCAACCCGCGCGGCTACGTCCAGTACCTGGCGCGGCCAGCACAAAGGCCGGCTGGGGAACAGTAACAGGACCTCCGCGGGAGGCATCATGGCCCTTGATCCGGACCAGGCGGCGAAGCCGGCGCTGCTATCGTAGAATTGTGTGGTGGGGCCCCTGACGGTTTCGGAAAAAAGAGGAGGTTGGATGGCGACGGAGTACCTGCAGTTCGCCGGGGCGCTGGTGTTCTTCCTGGGGTTGCTTATAGGGTCTTACTGGTTCGTCTACGTGCCGGATCGTGGCGAGGGAAGGAGTGACGATGAAGGTTGAGGCTGGCGGGTATGGCCTTCCAGGGAGCGTGAGGTAGCTTGCAGGTTTCGGCCAAAACCGACTACGCGCTTAGGGCGGCCTCCGAGCTGGCCCTTGCTGCGACCGAGGACGCGGGCCCCATAAAGGGAGATTGGATCTCGGAGACCCAGGGCATCCCCAAGAAGTTCATGGAGAACATCCTTCACGATTTGAAACGCTCAGGGATAGTCCGTACCAGGCGAGGCGCCTCAGGCGGCTACTGGCTCGCGCTGCCGGCGGAGGAGATCTCACTGGCCGCCATCATCCGCGCCGTCGAAGGACCCCTCGCCAACGTCAGGGGCGAGTGGCCCGAGGCTGTCGAGTACCAGGGCGCGGCCGAACACCTGCAGGAGGTCTGGATCGCGGTCCGCGCCAATCTGCGTGCCGTCCTCGAGTCCGTAACCCTCGCCGACCTCGTCGAAGGAAAGCTCCCTTCCTCGATTACGAAGCTCACCCGCGACCCCGAAGCCTGGGTGCATCATTAGCTTTCGGCTCTCTGGTGCCAGGACGTCAAACAGCGCTCCGCTTCTCCTGTAATTTCAGGATCGGTCAGACCAACGTCGTGGTTACGCCTGCTGCCCAAGTCCTCTGTAGGCTTTCACTGGCTCTGGTGAGATGATCGCCGCTGGCGATCCTGTGTTCCGTGGGGTCGCCGGTCCTACCTGGTGGTTCGTCGAGTTTTCCCACTGGCCCATGTTCTCGAGGCCCGAGGATCTCGTTCGGCTGCTCGACCTCACATCGGACTCCTGAGCGGGTAACATCACCGCTGGTTCACTCTGCCGAGGATGGGTTTGATGTCCAGGACGGGAGTGCCCTCGATTGCTTCGAGGTTGTGGATCGTGATGGCGTTTTCCTCCACCGTCTCGATCATGACGGCGTGCAACCCGATCGGGTTGGGGCAATCGGGCGACCGCGTCGCGAATACACCTCTGCGCGGCCGGTCCAGGTCGTCGCGCGGAAACGCTCCACACCTTGACTTCTGATGTAACCGTGGTTACCGTACACGATATTGTTCACTAGGCGAATGGAGATAGAGTGGAGACCGAGGTGGCGAAGGAGGGGATGGAGGTCAAGCCGGTCGGGTTCTGGGAAGCCTTCTGGTTCTGGGTGAAGCTTGGTTTCATCAACTTCGGGGGGCCTGCTGGTCAGATCTCCATCATGCACAGGGAGTTGGTCGAGAGGAAACGGTGGGTCTCCGAGGGCCAGTATTTGAGGTCGCTCAACTTCTGCATGTTGTTGCCTGGCCCTGAGGCCCAGCAGGTGGCGACGTACATCGGGTGGAGGTTGCACGGGACGGTAGGGGGGATCGTGGCTGGTTCCTTCTTCGTGATCCCCTCCATCTTTGTGCTGTGGCTCCTCTCGTATCTGGCCGTAGCCCACTCGGACGTACCGGCGATCACGGGCCTCCTCTACGGGATCCAGCCGGTCGTTATAGCCATCGTCGTCGAGGCTGTACTACGGATAGCCAAGCGTGCCCTCAACCACTACCTGCTCATAGGCTTTTCGGTCGCGGCGTTCGTCGCCCTCTATTTCTTGTCTGTCCCCTTCCCGCTCGTGGTGCTAGCCGCAGCCCTGGGTGGGCTTCTACTGAGCAGAGCGGTGCCTGAAGCCTTTGAAAGTGGCGGGCACGGCTCCTCGCAGGAGGAAGAGTCCGCGGTAGACCGGGTCGTATCCAGCGGCCCGCCCTCGATGCTGCGTAACCTGAGGCTCCTTGGGATGTTCCTTGTGCTCTGGGCTGTGCCGGTCGGGGCCGTGTGGATCTGGCGCGGCGGGGAGGACGTGCTCATCAGAGAGGCCCTCTTCTTTACGGGGGCCGCCTTCGTCACCTTCGGCGGCGCGTACGCGGTCTTGAGCTACATATCCGACGTAGCGGTCAACCACTACGGTTGGCTCACGGCCGACCAGATGGTGCAGGGACTGGGCCTCGCCGAGTCCACGCCGGGGCCGCTCATCATGGTCACCGAGTACGTAGGGTTTATCGGGGCGTACAACGACCCCGGTCCCTTCGCCCCCCTGTTATACGGGACGCTGGGGGCATTGATCACTACCTACGCGACGTTCCTGCCTTGTTTCCTGTTCATCTTCCTGCTCGCCCCGTACATAGAGCTTCTCGCTAACGACAGGAGGCTCAGGGCCGTCCTCGTCGGAGTCACCGCTGCCGTGGTCGGCGTGATCGCCAACCTCGCGGTGTTCTTCGCCACGCAGGTCCTGTTCCCCGATGGCGTCTCCTTTCAGGGGCTCGACGTCTTCGCCCTGATAGTGGCCGTCGCATCGTTCGTTGTGCTGCAAAGGTTCAAGGCTCCGATCTACCTCATGGTCCCTGTCGGCGCCCTCTTGGGGATGGTATGGACGCTCCTGTAGAGGGCCAGCACAAGATAAGGTGGCTCATTTTGATCTACCATCTCCCTCGCGAGCCCTCGCGCCACAGAGTCGCCGTGTGGCGCAAACTGAAGGCTC
>DASSCV010000097.1:0-23385 GCA_035697505.1 Rubrobacter sp. | reverse complement strand
GGGATACAGGTTCCTCATCCTTGGCGGCGGCGACGGGTCCGTGAGCTCCGTGGTCGACTTCCTGGCGCACCACGACACGCTTCTGGGCCTCCTGCCCCTCGGTACGGCCAATGACTTCGCCAGGACCCTCGGGATACCGCAAGACATCGAGGGTGCTTGCAGGACGATAGCGGAAGGCAAGGTTGTCGACATCGATCTCGGTCTCGCCGGCGACAACTACTACGTGAACGTCGCCTCCGTCGGGCTCGGCGTGGAGGCCACGCGGGCCCTCTCCCCGTGGCTGAAACGGAGCACGGGTCCGCTTGCCTATCCCGCGGCTGCCATCAGGGCGTTCCTGAGGCACGAACCCTTCTCCGCCAGGTTGACTTTCCCCGAGGGTGACCACGAGCCCGTCGAGTACGACCGTCTCCTGCAAGTCGCCGTCGGCAACGGGAGATTCTACGGCGGGGGTATGATCGTCGCCCCCGAATCGGGTATAGACGACAGGACCCTCGACATCTACGCCATAAATCTCGGCCGGCGGAGGAACCTCATCGGGGTCGCCAGGTACCTCAAGAGCGGCGACTTCATCAGGATGGAAGGCGTCCACCACTTCAGGACCTCGCGTGTCCAGATCGAGACCGACCCTGAGCTCGCGGTCAATATAGACGGGGAAGTGGTGGCCATGACCCCGCAAGACTTCTCCGTGGCCCCCAACGCCCTCCACATACTGGTGCCGCAGGAGTCCGACGCCGCGCGTCACGACGGGTAGGGATACCACACGCGCGCTTGCGCGGCAGGCCTCGATTGCTAGACTGCGGAACATCGGTGGGGACCGAAACGAGGAGGAAAGAATGCGCCCCGAGGATATCGATGGTTTGACCGTAGGCGGGCTTCTGGACCTGGTAGCCGAGCGACGACCCGACGATGAAGCCCTGGTCTACACCGACCGGACCCTGCGTTACACCTACACAGAGTTCAAGGCGATCGTCGAGAACTGCGCCCGGTCTTTGATGGCGCTCGGTATAGACAGGGGCGACCACGTCGCCGTGTGGGGCCAGAACGTGCCTGAGTGGGTGATCCTGCAGTTCGCTACGGGCAAAGTCGGGGCCGTGCTGGTTACTATCAACCCCGCCTACAAGTCACACGAACTGAAGTACGTGCTCCAGCAATCCGACGCTGCGGCCCTGTTCCTGACAGAAGGGGTCGGGGATGCTGACTTCCTCCAGATCCTGCAAGGTGCCGTCCCCGAGCTCGTTGACGCCGGCAACGGCGAGTTATCGATAGAAGAGCTGCCTTTCCTCAAGCACATAGTCCTGATGGGCGGGGATTCGCCCGAAGGTCTACCCGTGATGGGCTTCGAGGAGTTTCTGGGGAGGGGAGAGGAGGTCTCCGACGAAGTGTTGCGCGAGCGGCAAGCGTCGCTCGACGCCGAAGAGGTCATCAACATGCAGTACACCTCGGGGACGACGGGCTTCCCGAAGGGTGTGCAGCTGACCCACACCAACATCGTAAAGAACGCCTTCTACATCGGCGAGTGCATGAGGCTGGGGCCTGAGGACAGGGTGTGTATACCGGTCCCGTTCTTCCACTGTTTTGGATGCGTACTTGGCACTCTCAACACCGTCACCCACGAGGGGACGATGGTCCCCGTGGAGAGCTTCGACGCCGAGAAGGTGTTGCAGGCTGTGGATCAGGAAAGGTGTACGGCGCTCCTCGGGGTCCCGACGATGTTCATTGCGGAGTTGGAGCATCCGGACTTCGAGCGATACGACACCAGATCTTTACGCACCGGGATCATGGCCGGATCCCCCTGCCCGATGGAGGTCATGAAGAAGGTCGTCGACGTTATGGGTGCCTCGGAGATCACCATAGCATACGGCCAGACCGAGTCGAGCCCCGTCATAACCCAGACTCGCACAGACGACCCTCTGGAGTTGCGAGTGTCCAGCGTAGGACGCAAGCTCCCCGACGTCGAGGTCCGCATCGTCAGCGTAGAGACGGACGAGGACGCCGGGACGGAAGAGCAGGGCGAATTGTGGACCCGCGGCTACCACGTCATGCGTGGCTACTACAACATGGAGGAGAAGACCAGCGAGGTCATAGACGGCGAGGGATGGCTCCACACGGGTGATCTCGCGGTCATGGACGAGGATGGATACGTCAGGATCACAGGCCGGGCGAAGGACATGATCATCCGCGGCGGCGAAAACATCTACCCGCGCGAGATCGAGGAATTCCTCTACACCCACCCCGAAGTCTCCGACGTCCAGGTCTACGGCGTCCCAGATCAAAAGTACGGCGAAAAGGTCGCCGCAGCCGTGAAGCTCCGCGAGGATTCCGAACTCACCGCAGAAGCTATCAAAGACTACTGCCGCGAGAACATCGCATACTACAAAGTCCCCGAGTACATTGACTTCGTCGAAGAATACCCGATGACGGCGAGCGGCAAGATCCAGAAGTACAAACTCCGCGAGACAGCAGTCGAACGCTACGGCCTGAAAGGCACCACAGTAGAGTCAGCGTAAGGGCCGTTCGCGAACGGCCCTCTGATGCCCTACCCCTGTGATCTGAAGCCTACTTCATGATCGCCACGCTGAGGCAGCACGACATCGCGCTGTTGTGGTTTGGCGGTTTGATCGATGATGGTTCGAGGACCGGGAACTGGACATCCCGGCCCTCGAAGCGTTCTTGTTACCTGGCTGCTCTGCTGCCGACAAAAGCTCTGTAGATCGCCAGCAGTATGACAGCCCCCACGATGCCCGATATGATGGACCATATCCACGCTCCGGCGGCGGCACCAGCACCGAGGCCAATAAGACTCAGAAGCCAGCCTCCGAGAACAGCTCCCACAACGCCGATGATGATCGTGACTATTATTCCACCTGGGTCATCCCCTGGCATAATCAGTTTAGCCAGTGCGCCAGCAATGAGGCCCACAATGATCCAGAAAATTAGTGCCCCAAGCATCCGTGCCTCCTTAACGATCGGTCCTCTATGCCTAATTGTAACCACTAATACGCGCGCAGGACACATTGGTTTCTGAAAAGCACGACATATTTCCGTGACTGGTACGTCCGTTTCTGGATGTACGGCTGCTATTATGCCCTCAGTCCGAGGGATCAGGAGGATTATTATGAACTTCGATCCGACCGCAGAACAGCGCCGCTGGCGCGACCTGGCGCGCGACTTCGCCCAGGGTGAGATCCGGTCCCGCGCCGCCGAGCTAGACCGCGCACAGAAGTTCCCCTACGACATAGTCGCAGAGATGGCCAGCCTCGGCCTGATGGGCCTTACGCTTCCCGAAGAGTACGGCGGCTCGGGTGGGGACTTCGTAGCCTACAGCCTGGCGCTGGAGGAGGTCTCACGCGCAGACACATCGGTCGGTATAACCATGGAGGCCCACATCTCCCTGGGCTGCGCTCCCATCGCCGCCTACGGTACAAGGGAACAGAAGGAGGAGTTCCTCTCCAGGTGTGCGACTGGCGAGAACCTCTGGGCCTTCGGCCTGACGGAGGAGGAGGCCGGCACTGACGCAGGAGGGACGCGCACGATGGCGGAACGCGATAGCGGCGAGTGGGTCGTCAACGGGTCGAAGAAGTGGATCACTAACTCAGGAACCGACATCACCGGCGGTGTCACGGTCATCGCCAGGTCCGGCACCCGCGAGAACGGAACCCCCGAATTGACCGCCATCCTCATCCCGCAGGACACGCCGGGCTATACCCGTGGCCCTGCCTACGAAAAACTGGGCTGGCGCGCCTCGGACCAGCACCCCCTCTACTTCGAGGACTGCCGTGTCCCTGCAGAGAACCTGCTCGGCGAGCGCGGAAAAGGCTTCCACCAGTTCCTGGCGACGCTCGACGGCGGCAGGGTCGCTGTCGCCGCCCTCTCCGTGGGACTTGCGCAGGCCTGTTTCGACGAAGCGCTGGCGCGGGCGCAGCAGCGGGAGCAGTTCGGGCGTTCCATCTCCGAGTTCCAGGCCATACAGTTCAAGCTCGCTGACATGGCGATGGAGATAGAGCTCGCGCGCAACACGGTGCTCAAGGCCGCGTGGCTGAAGGATCAGGACCGTCCCTTCGGACGGGAGGCGAGTATGGCCAAGGTGTTCGCCTCCGAGGCCGCCAAGCGTGCCGCAGACCAGGCCGTCCAGATATGGGGTGGCGAGGGCTTTATGGAGACGAGCGCCGTGGCCCGCTACTGGCGGCAGGTCAAGATCAACGAGATAGGGGAGGGCACCAGCGAGATAAACCGCCAGATCATCGCCCGCTCCCTCCTGGCAGAGAGCACGGAAGGGGCGCAGGAGAGGTTGGTCTCACAGTAAGTTTCGGCCGGAGAGGAGGTCGTGATGCTGCAAAAGGTTCTCGTTGCGAACCGCGGGGAGATCGCCATCCGGGCGTTCAGGGCTGCCTACGAGCTAGGCATCCGCACGGTCGCCGTCTACACTCCTGATGACCGGAGCTCATTGCACCGGCAGAAGGCCGATGAAGCATACGAGATCGGGGAGGCGGGACATCCTGTGCGCGCCTACCTGGACGTCGACACGCTCGTCGAGACAGCCCTCCAGGTGGAGGCCCACGCCATCTACCCCGGTTACGGTTTCCTCTCCGAGAGCGCCGACCTCGCCCGGGCCTGCGAGGAGGTCGGGCTCGTCTTCGTCGGACCGTCGTCCCAGGCGCTGGAGCTTACCGGAAACAAGCTGCGCGCCCGCCGGGCCGCCGAGGAGGCAGGCATCCCGGTACTGAAAGCCTCCGGGTCTGTGGCAAATCCCGACGAGGCGGCGGACGCCGCCGAGAGCATCGGCTACCCGGTTTTCGTGAAGGCGGCCGGCGGCGGTGGGGGGCGAGGATTGCGGCTGGTCGAGCGTCCCGAGGATCTGAAGGGGTCGGTAAAGACCGCGGCGCGCGAGGCAGAGGCCGCGTTCGGCGACCCCACGGTCTTTCTGGAGCAGGCCCTCATAAGGCCCAGGCACATTGAGGTCCAGGTGCTGGCCGACGCGGCGAGCGAGGTCGTCCACCTCTTCGAGCGGGACTGCTCGGTACAGCGCCGCCACCAGAAGGTGCTGGAGATAGCGCCGGCGCCGAACCTCAAGAGGCGGCTGCGCGAGCGTCTGTGCGAGGCCGCCGTCAGCTTCGGGCGCGCCGTAGACTACCTGGGCGCCGGCACGGTCGAATTCCTGGTCGGCGAGGACGGGCGTCACGTATTCATTGAGATGAACCCGCGCATCCAGGTGGAGCATACCGTCACCGAGGAAACGACCGATGTGGACCTGGTCCACGCCCAGCTTCGTATCGCGGGGGGCGAGACGCTGCAGGATCTCGACCTTAGCCAGGACCGCATCCGGCAGCGCGGCGTGGCGTTGCAGTGCCGCGTGACCACTGAAGACCCTGCCCAGGGCTTCAGGCCGGACACGGGCCGTATCTCGGTGTACCGCTCTCCCGGTGGGGCGGGCATCCGGCTGGACGGCGGTAACACGTACGCGGGCACGGAGATCACACCGTACTTCGACTCGCTCTTGGTGAAGGTCACCGCCCACGGCGCGGATCTGCCTTCCGCAGCCGTTCGTGCTCGCCGCGCTTTGGCCGAGTTTAGGGTGCGCGGCGTGGCGACGAACGTGGCTTTTTTGCGGGCGGTGCTCTTAGAGCCGGACTTCCTGGCCGGGCTGGCGACCACCTCGTTTATTGACGAGCGTCCACACCTCACCGCCGTTTCGACCGGCGCCGACCGGGCGAGCCGGCTCCTGGCCCTGCTCGCCGACGTCACCGTCAACCGCCCGCACGGGCCGCCGCCCCCGGTACCCGACCCGCGCACCAAGCTCCCGCCGCTGCCGCAGGGAGACCCACCGCCGGGTTCCAGGCAGCGGCTGCTGGACCTCGGCCCGGAAGGCTTCGCCCGCTGGCTGCGCGAGACCGATACTCTCCAGGTGACCGACACGACGATGCGCGACGCCCACCAATCGCTTTTCGCCACCCGGATGAGGACCTTCGACATGCTCTGTGCCGCCCCGCACGTCGCCCACACCATGCCCCAGCTCTTCTCTGCCGAGGTGTGGGGCGGGGCGACGTTCGACGTCGCGCTCAGGTTCCTGCACGAAGACCCGTGGGAGAGGCTGGCCCGTCTCAGGGAGCGCCTCCCCAACGTCTGTTTGCAGATGCTCCTGCGCGGCCAGAACGCCGTCGGCTACACCCGCTACCCGCCGGACGTAGTGCGCTCTTTCGTGGACGAGGCGCGCGTGACCGGCGTGGACATCTTCCGCATCTTCGACGCCAATAACGACGTGGACCACATACGTTCCGCCATCGAGGCCACTCTGGAGGCCGGAGCTGTGGCGGAGGGAGCCTTGTGCTACACCGGCGATCTCTCCGACCCGAACGAAGATCTCTACACCCTGGACTACTACCTGCGCTTGGCCGAGGAGTTGGTCGACGCCGGCTCGCACATCCTTTGCATCAAAGACATGGCGGGCCTGGTGCGCGCCCCGGCGGCACGAAAGCTCATCTTTGCCTTGAAGAGCGAGTTCGACCTGCCGGTACACCTGCACACCCACGACACCTCAGGGGGGCAACTCGCCACCTACCTGGCGGCAGTGGAAGCTGGGGTGGACGCTATAGACGGCGCCGCGGCCCCGCTCTCGGGCATGACGAGCCAGCCGTCGCTGGCCGCGATCGTGGCGGCCACCGACCACACCGATCGCGCGACCGGTCTCTCGCTCGAAGCCCTGGGGGATCTCGAACCCTATTGGGAGGCCGTGCGGACTCTGTACGCTCCCTTCGAGGCGGGGCTCCGTTCCCCGACAGGCACCATCTACCGGCACGAGATCCCCGGCGGACAGCTCTCCAACCTGCGTCAGCAGGCGGACGCCATGGGGCTCGCCGAGCGTTTCGAGGAGGTCGAGGCCCTATATGCCCGTTGCGACACGTTGCTGGGCCGCCTTGTGAAGGTGACGCCCACCAGTAAGGTCGTCGGGGACCTGGCCCTGTACCTGATCTCCGCGAACATCTCCCTGGCCGACTTGGAGACCGATCCCGCATCACATGACCTGCCCGATAGCGTCATAGGGTTTCTGCGCGGAGAGTTAGGCGTGCCGCCCGGGGGATGGCCCGAGCCGTTCCGTTCCCTGGCGCTCGCCGGCCGCGAGGGGTCCCACGACGACGATGATCTCTCCGGCGAAGATAGGGCGGCTCTGGGTGGCGAGGACCGCAGACCGGCGCTGAACCGCCTGATGTTGCCAGGACCCGCGGAGGAGCAGGCCGCGGTTAGGGAACGCTACGGCGACGTGTCGGTGGTCCCAACCCGGGCGTTTCTTTACGGGCTGGAGCCCGGCGAGGAGTTGGCCGTGGACCTGGGGCCCGGCGTCCGGCTGTACGTACGCCTCGAAGCCATAACGGAGGCCGACGGGCGTGGCATAAGGACCCTTCTGGTCACGCTAAACGGCCAGCCCCGGCCAATAGACGCCCAGGACCGTTCGCTGCAACCCGAAGTCCCTGCCCGCGAGAAGGCTGACCCCGGCGAAGCCGGACACGTGGCCGCGCCGATGACCGGGGTGGTGACGCTCACGGTCGACCAAGGCCAGGAAGTCGTTGGCGGGCAGCAGATCGGGAGCATCGAGGCGATGAAGATGGAGTCGGCCATCAGGGCCCAGGCAGACGGGATCGTCGAACGGCTGGCCGTGGCCTCGGGCACGAACGTCGAGGCGGGAGACCTGCTCATCGTGCTCGAAATCGGATGAGGGCGAAGGAGCCAGCGCGTCTCTCGACGGCCCGCTCGAAGCCGGAATCCACGATCTTTCGTCGGCGTCAGGTAGGCAAGGGAATCTCGCGAAGAACCCCCGGCGTGTAACTGCAACCCGACGTCGGTGGACAAGATCCCCGTACTCGTCGCTGATTGGTCTACGATTAGCGAAGCCGCACGAACTCCAGGAGCGGGCCTTCCAGCCGGTCCGCCAGGGCTGGCTCGCCGTGACGAAGTTCAGCAAGGAAGATTCGTGTGGCAACTTCGATGGCACCCAGCAGTGACTCAGGAGCAAGAGAGACGACGAGTGTATCCTTCAGGGGCGTAAGCTCTTCGACCGGCAGATCGTCCACGTAATCGAAGAAGTCAGCGTAGAAGCCGCGCCGCTCTTGTGCAAGCTTCAAGGTACGGTTTCGGACACACTCCATGTACCAAAGACCCTGCCAGGGACGGCCGCGCCGCACGGCGGTGCAGGCGTGCAGTACATCGTGCCATGCAAAGCCTGCTTCGTCCGCCAGATCCGGTGCGTAAAGATCATCTTGGGCATGTGCGTTGGCGACATCCGTAACGCGTCCCGTGCGATCGAACATTACTTTCGCCGGGCTCCAGATAGAAAACGACCCGGCTTGATCGAAGGCTAGATCCACTTCTAGCAGGTTCTCGAGCAGGAAGCCGCGCACGAGCGTATCTCCGAACGCCGTCTCGAAGTGGTGCACGACGGGCAAGAGTTCGTACAGGTTCCCGACCCAGTCGGCGGTAACCGCAGGCAATTCTTCGTCGTCGGCGACGATGACTTCGATGTCGATGTCGGACCAGCGATCGCTCTGACCCGCAAGTGAGCCTACGATGACGACACCTTCTATGCGGTCATCGTTGCCAAGCAGCCCGGTTACTCGCTCGGCGATCTCTTTTCGCTCTTCG
Source organism: Rubrobacter sp. (assembly GCA_035697505.1). GTDB lineage: Bacteria > Actinomycetota > Rubrobacteria > Rubrobacterales > Rubrobacteraceae > Rubrobacter_D. The sequence continues at coordinate 14,754 of DASSCV010000097.1, read as the reverse complement.
GGTGTAAACAGGGTCATTCATCGTAATTCTACTTGGGAATACCTCGTTGCAACGGCGCCCTTGGACGCGTACTGTGGCGCATGCCGGGAGCCATAGTTAACATGCCCCTGAAGGGCGGGCCACCCGAACGGGGAGGGATGAGCAGGCTAGGAACCCTCGTGGATACAAAGAGCGAGGCCTTCGAGAAGAACGCCGAAGCCTTCTTGGCGCTCGTGGATGAGCTGCGCAAGCACTCTGCCGAGGCAAGGCGCGGTGGGGGGGAGAAGGCCCAGAGGCGGCACAGAGAGCGCAGTAAGCTGCCTGCGCGCGAGCGGATCGATCGTCTTCTCGATCCAGGCACGGCCTTCCTCGAGCTCTCGCCCCTGGCGGCCTTCGGTATGTACGACGGAAGGGTTCCTGCAGCGGGCATAGTCACTGGGGTCGGGCGTGTCTCCGGGCGCGAGGTTGTGGTCGTTGCCAACGACGCCACCGTAAAGGGCGGCACCTACTACCCAATGACCGTCAAGAAACACCTGAGGGCGCAAGAGATAGCCGAACAGAACTACCTGCCTTGCATCTATCTCGTCGATTCAGGAGGCGCCTTCTTGCCGCTGCAGGACGAGGTCTTTCCCGACCGCGAGCACTTCGGCCGCATCTTCTACAACCAGGCGCAGATGAGCGCCAGGGGCATACCCCAGGTCGCCGCGGTGATGGGGAGTTGTACGGCCGGAGGAGCGTACGTGCCCGCGATGAGCGACGAAGTCGTGATAGTCAAGGGGACGGGTACGATCTTCCTCGGCGGTCCTCCCCTCGTCAAGGCAGCGACCGGCGAGGAAGTAACGGCGGAAGAGCTCGGCGGCGCCGAAGTCCACACCCGCCGGTCGGGAGTCGCCGACCACTTCGCAGAAAACGACGACCACGCCCTCGCCATCGTCCGATCCATCCTAAAGAACCTGAACCGGAAGAAGTACGTGCCCTGGACCGTCGAGGAACCAGAGGAGCCGCTCTACGACCCGGGAGAGCTCTACGGCATCGTCCCCAGCGATTACAGGCAGGGCTACGACGTCAGGGAGGTCATCGCCAGGACGGTGGACGGCAGCCGCCTGCACGAGTTCAAGCCGCTCTACGGTGAGACCCTGATCTGTGGCTTCGCCAGGATCATGGGCCACCCTGTCGGCATCCTGGCCAACAACGGCATCCTCTTCTCCGAGAGCGCGCTCAAGGGCACGCACTTCATCGAGCTGTGCTCCTCCCGCGGTATCCCTCTCGTCTTCCTGCAGAACATCACGGGCTTCATGGTCGGCAGGGAGTACGAGGCAGGCGGCATCGCCAAAGACGGTGCCAAGATGGTCATGGCGGTCGCCAACGCCAACGTGCCGAAATTCACCGTGATCGTCGGCGGTTCGTTCGGGGCCGGCAACTACGGGATGTGCGGCAGGGCTTACTCGCCACGCTTCTTGTGGATGTGGCCAAACGCCCGCATCAGCGTGATGGGCGGCCAACAGGCCGCGAACGTCCTTCTCACCGTGCAGGAGGAAGGCCTGCGACGCGAGGACAAAGAGATGACCGACGAAGAGCGTGAAGACTTCAAAGCCCCGATCCTCGAAAAGTACGAGGATGAAGGCAACCCTTACCACTCTACCGCAAGGCTCTGGGACGACGGAGTCATAGATCCTGTCGATACTAGAATGGTCCTCGCCCTGGGCCTCTCCGCTGCGGCAAACGCCCCCGCGGAGGAGACGCGCTACGGGATTTTCAGGATGTGAGGATGCGCGCCGCCGTAGTGATCGTGGAGAACGTGCGGGTGGCCCTGATCGAACGTGTGCGCGACGGGCGCACCTACTTCGTGTTTCCCGGTGGCAGGGTCGAGGCTGGCGAGAGTCCGCAGCAGGCAGCCGTGCGCGAGGCGCACGAAGAGTTGGGGGTTAGCGTAGAGCTTGGGGATCTTATCTTCGTGACTTACCGTGATGGCCGCGAACGGCGATACTACCTTGCGAGTATCGCAGGAGGAACGTTCGGCACGGGACGGGGTAAGGAGATGATGACGTCGGGAACGACCGCGAAGGGAACCTACAGGCCGGTCTGGGTGGATCTGACCATCCTGACGGAGCTCGACGTGCGGCCTCGGGAGCTCTCCGAGGCGCTGGCTTCCTGGGCAGGTGACGGAGAGATACGTTGGATCGGAGAATACACATAATGCCGCTACACAGAGATTGGGGTACCCATGCCTGACTCGTTGAAGGCGACCAGGAGTGGCCCCTTGGCGACTGTGACAATGAACAGGCCCGATTCACACAACGCGCTGAACGCGGATCTCATCGGGGAGCTGACGCGCTGCTTCGAGGAGATCTCCGATGATGATGGGGTGCGTGTCGTGGTGCTTGCTGGCGAAGGACGCTCATTCTGCGCCGGCGCTGACGTCGGGTACATGCGGGAGACGGCTGGCTTCTCCTACGAGGAGAACCTGGATGATGCAAGACGGTTGGCCATGATGTACTGGACCATAGACGAGTGTCCGAAACCTTTGGTGGCAAAGGTGCATGGCGCCGCGATGGGTGGAGGGGCCGGTCTCCTCGCCGTGGCTGACGTGGTCATGGCCGATTCGGAGGCGCGGTTCGCCTTCTCCGAGGTGCGGCTGGGCATCGCTCCGGCCACGATCTCACCGTTCGTGGTACGTAAGATCGGGGTCTCGCACGCCACAGCTTTGTTCCTCACCGGAGAACGGTTCGACGCGGAAAGGGCGGGGGAGATCGGTCTTGTACACAGGGTTGTTTCGAGGGAGGGACTCGACTCGGCGGTCGATGAGAAGGTAGGAGAGCTTCTCCGAGGAGGTCCGGTCGCACAGGCGTCCCTGAAGGGGCTGTTACGCAGGCTCGAGACCACGGAGCCGATGGAGGCGCCGGGCCTGACGGCGCGTGTGATCTCGGAGCTGCGCACCGGGGAGGAGGGCCAGGAGGGGCTGGCTGCCTTCCTCGAGAAACGCGAGCCGCGCTGGAGAAGGGAGCGGTGAGCTTCGGTAGTGTCCTCGTCGCCAACCGCGGCGAGATTGCTGTCCGAATCATCCGCACCTGCCGTGAACTCGGAATAAAGAGCATCGCCGTCTATTCGGAAGCGGACGAACACGCGATGCACCGCCGCCTCGCCGACGAAGCATACCTGCTCGGTCCTGCTCCGGCCCCGGAAAGCTACCTGAATGTCGGGCGCCTCGTCGATGTGATCGAACGCTCAGGTGCCGAAGCCGTGCATCCAGGGTACGGCTTCCTTTCGGAGAGCGCGCAGTTCGCCAGAGCGGTCCAATCGGCCGGTGCAACCTGGGTCGGACCCCCGCCCGAGGCGATGGATGCCGTCGGCTACAAGGTGCGGGCCAAGGAGCTGGCACGCAGGGCCGGCGTGCCGACGATCCCAGGTTACGACGGTGAAGACGAGAGCGAGGAGCGGCTCGCGGAGGAGGCTGATCTCATCGGCTTCCCGGTCCTTGTGAAGGCGAGCGCGGGAGGCGGGGGGCGGGGAATGCGGGCCGTGACCCATCCCGAGGACTTCGCCGAGGCGGTAGAGGGGGCGCGCCGGGAGGCTGAGGCTGCCTTCGGAGATGGGTCTGTGTTCCTCGAGAAGCTGGTGGAAGATCCGCGCCACGTGGAGGTGCAGGTGCTCGGGGACCGGCAAGGCAACGTCCTCCATCTCTTCGAGCGGGAGTGTTCGATCCAACGCCGCCACCAGAAGGTCGTTGAAGAAGCCCCGTCCCCGGCGCTCGACCCTGACCTCCGCGAGTCGATCTGCAACGCCGCCGTCCGCTTCGCCCACGAGGCCGGATACATAAACGCAGGCACGGTAGAGTTCTTACTCGACGGTGACCAGTTCTACTTCCTGGAGATGAACGCGCGCCTGCAAGTCGAACACCCCGTGACGGAGCTCATTACTGGCTTGGACCTCGTCCACCTCCAACTCGCCGTCGCAGCGGGAGAATTACTCCCACTCACCCAGGAGGAAGTGACCCTACGGGGCAGCGCCATCGAAGTTCGCATCTACGCAGAGGACGAGCAGGGGATGCCCTCGGGCGGGCTACTCGAAACCTTTGCGCCACCTGAGGGTGCAGGCATCCGCAACGACGCCGGGTTCGAGGTCGGGGATGAGGTGCCAATAAACTACGACGCGATGATCGCGAAGTTGATCGTCTCCGCCCCAGATCGACCTTCCGCAGTCCGCCGTCTCCGAAGGGCCCTCACAGATTACGAGATCCTCGGTCTCTCCTCCAACCTCCCCCTCCTCGAGCGCATCGCGACCCATCCTGCGTTTGAGAGGGGCGAGACCACGATCCGCTTCCTCGAAGAGCATACCCTCACGGAGCCTCAGCCTGAGAAACCCGTCCCGCGCGTAGCCCTGATGCTCGCTTCAGCGGCTGAACTGCACCGCATACCGGCGTCATCGGACCCGTTTGCGGCTGGCCCCTGGCGCCTCCTGGGCGTGACTACCCTCGACTACGGCGAACACCGCGTCGAAGCGGAGCGTGCCGGGCCGGGAAAGTTCAGGATCACCGCCGAAGGCGAAAAGTCCATCGTCGAGGTTCTTTACTACGGAGATGGCCGCATCCGTGCCCTCATCGACGAGGAGCCCCTCGAGGCTGGAATACTACTTGGTCCCGGAGAGGTTCTCATCTCACTACGCGGCGCCACCCATAAGCTCCTCAAGTTCTCGCCTCCGGCCGTGGACGAGACAGGGCCCGACGCCGATGCCGCCGCCAGCCTCACGGCCCCGATGCCAGGTACGGTCGTGAAAGTGCTCGTCGATGAGGGCCAGGAAGTCGAGGAGGGACAACTCCTCCTCGTGCTCGAGGCGATGAAGATGGAGCAGCCCGTCACAGCACCCCACGCCGGGGTGGTCCACTCGCTCCCTTTCGAGGAGGGCTCCCTCGTCCCAGGAGGGGCCGTACTCGCCGAGGTGCGCGAGACCTAGAAAGGGTGCTTCGCCAACGGGCAATGGCGCGTGGCCGCCTGCTTCGTCGAAACGTCGACGTAATGTCCTATCTACTGCGAATCCACAGAATCGCATATTCGGCTACGAGCAAAGACAAGAACTGACAAGCGGAGCCCGGAGGGCGAATCGGGCTGAAAAGGTTGCAATATTGACACACGATTCGTGGGCGCCTAAGATTGTATACAAAGGGTTCTCCGTAGGTCGAGAACGGAGGTCTGGTGGTACGTGTTTTGCGGGACGGGAGCAATGGGCCGCGGCCTGTTGGGGTATTGGAGCGGTTGCGGGCTTTGATTCTGACGGGCGAGTATGGTCCTGACGAGCGTTTGATCGAGGAGCAGCTCGCGGAGCGGCTCGGGGTGAGCAGAACTCCTGTGAGGCAGGCTCTCACCATGCTCGAGGCCGAGGGACTCGTCGAGATCACGCCGAACCGCGGGGCCACGGTATGTTCTTTCTCCATCGAGGACGTATGGGACATCTATGACCTGCGCGCCGTACTCGAAGGCCACGCTGCCAGGCGTGCGGCTGGACGCATCGAGAGGCGTGAACTAGAGCGGCTGAGGGAACTGGCTAGGGAGATGGAGGGGTTGCCAGGCCAGTTCGACGATCACGAGGAGGAGATTCGGGCCCTCGTGGCGCTCAACCAGGAGTTTCACGGGACAATCGTCGAGGCCAGCCGCAACAGGCGCCTGGAGCGCCTCATCAACCGGACCGTCGAGATACCGCTAATGTTCAAGGCGTTCTATTGGTACACGTTGCACGAGCGGACCATCTCCAACCACTATCACCGCCGGATCCTGGAAGCCCTAGAGAATGGCGATGCCGAAAGGGCAGAGATCATAATGCGCGAGCACGTCTACGAGGGCCGTGACTTCGTCATCAGAGCCCTAAAGGAGGATATGAATGGCTGAGGAGGGCAACGGGACCCGTCCTCTCGAAGGCGTGCGCGTAATCGAGATGGGCAGTCTGCTTGCCGGTCCTTTCTGCGGCCAGCTTCTCGGGGATTTCGGCGCCGAGGTAATAAAGCTCGAGCCACCAGGCAAGGGAGACCCCATGCGCGTGTGGGGCCGCCACCGTACAGAGGGACGTACCCTCTGGTGGCCCATAATCGCCCGCAACAAAAAATCCGTCACCATCAACCTGCGGGAGGGGGAGGGGCAGGACCTCGCCCGCCGTCTCATCTCCGAGGCCGATGTGGTCGTCGAGAACTTCAGGCCTGGCACGCTAGAGAAATGGGGCCTCGGATACCAGGACCTGAGTGGTATCAACCCAGGTCTCGTCATGGTGCGGGTATCTGGATACGGACAGACAGGACCATACAAGGACCAGGCGGGGTTTGGATCCATCGGCGAGGCCATGGGTGGGATAAGGCACGTGACGGGATACCCTGACCGTCCGCCACCGCGGGTCGGGATCAGCCTCGGCGACTCGCTCGCTGCGACGTTCGGCGCCTTTGGCGCGGTCACTGCACTGTACAACCGCGAGTCGCGCGGTGGCAAAGGGCAGGTGGTGGACGTGGGGATCTACGAGGCTGTCCTGGCCCTCATGGAGAGCACGATTCCGGAGTATGCGCTCGCCGGGCATGTCCGCGGGCGCACCGGGGCTATCCTGCCCTTCGTGGCGCCGTCGAACACCTACCCTACCGGCGACGGTGATTACGTGGTGATCGGCGCCAACGCCGACACCGTCTTCGGACGGTTTGCCAGGGCGCTCGGACATCCCGAGTGGGCCGAGGGCGAAAGATATGCAACCCACCACGCCCGCGGCGAGAACCAGCAAGAGCTGGACGGCCTGATCTCCGACTGGACGAGCCAACGAAGCGCGGAAGAGGTGCTCGAGGTCATGAGGGAAGCGAGCGTCCCGGCAGGGAAGCTCTTCACCGCCGAAGACATGCTCTCGGACGAACAGTATGCGGCCCGCCAGAACATCATCAGCGTGGAGGACCCGGAGATCGGTCCGTTCCCGATGCAGAATGTCGTCCCCCGCCTCTCTGAGACACCAGGAGAGGTGCGCTGGACAGGCCCGAAGCTAGGCCAGCACAACGACGAGGTATTCGAAGAGGTGCTCGGGATAAGCCAGGAGGACCTCCACGGTCTGCGCGAGCGGGGCATCGTCTGATGTACATCCAGATAGTCGACGTGGGACCCCGAGACGGACTACAGAACGAGTACCAAACACTCTCTCCTGGTGTCCGTGCTGAGCTCTGCGAGAAGCTCGCGGCCGCCGGTGTCCCGCGCGTCGAGGCGGCCAGCTTCGTCAACCCGAAACGCGTGCCGCAAATGGCCGGCGCGGAAGAGGTAATGGCGGCCATAGAGCGTTCCCCGGGCACGAGCTATGCAGGCCTCGTTCTCAACGAGAAGGGCTACGAGCGGGCCATCCAGGCCGGAGTAGACGAAGTACGCTACGCCTTCCCGGTAACCGAGTCCTTCGCGAAGCGCAACCAGAACACCACCGTGGCGGACGCTACGCAACTCGCCGCCCGGCTCGTGGAGCGCTCCCGGCTCGATGGGGTACGCGTCTCCATCACGCTCTCCGCCGCCTTCGGAGACCCATTCGAAGGATGGGTCGAGCCCGAGCACGTACTCCGGATCGCCGGCAGCGTAGCGGCTTCTGGCCCTGACGAGATCGTCTTGGCCGACACCATCGGCGTGGGAGTACCAAACCAGGTGAGGAAGCTCGTAGAGGGCGTCGCGGCCCACGGCATCACCGTTGCCTGCCACTTCCACGACACGCGCAATACCGGAATAGCCAACGCCGTAGCCGCCGTGGAGAGTGGCGCGACGGTCCTCGATGCCTCCGTGGCCGGCACGGGCGGTTGTCCCTTCGCCCCGCGCGCCACGGGCAACATCGCCACAGAAGACCTCGTCTACCTCCTGCACGGCATGGGCTACGAGACAGGAATCGACCTCGACGCCCTCATCGAAGTAGCAACCTGGCTCGCACAGCAACTCGACAAAGAGCTTCCTGGACAGGTCCACAAAGCAGGAAATTTCGAGTTAGGTCTCAGTTAACAGGTTCTGCAGCGCCACCCAAGCGAAGAAGGGCAACCAGCATGACATGTCCAGATAAACAGTCCGCAGAAGGTAGCTCAGACGATAAGCCGCCTGGCCACCCACCAGAGAGCTGAAATGCAAAGCGACCGAAGGGAGCGACCATGTATAACGTTGCGGTTGATGTCGGTGGGACTTTTACGGACGTGCTGGTCTTTGATGAAGGGTCGGGAGAGCTGACCGAGGGCAAGGTCCTCTCCACGCCCGACGATCCTTCGCGTGGCGTGGTCGAGGGTATGGAGGCGGTCTGCGAGAAGGTGGGCATAGGGTTCACGGACCTGAAGCTGCTCTTCCACGGCACGACCGTGGTGACGAACATGATCCTCACGAACACCGGATCTCGCGTCGGCCTGCTGGCGACGAAGGGCCACGAGCAGGTTCTCCTCCTCGCCCGCGCCTGGACGCCTGGGCCACTCTACGGCTGGATGGCCCTCCAGAAGCCTGACCCGCCCGCTGACCCCACGGATACGGTCGGTATCACGGAACGCATCGGCCCCGACGGCAGCGTCCTGACTGAACTGGACGAGGACGGGGTGCGCGAGGCGGTGAACAAACTGGCTGACCGGGGTGTTGAGTCGCTGGCCATCGGGTTCCTGAACTCCTATGTAAACCCGGCGCACGAGCGGCGCGCGCGGGACATCGTTCGCGAGTCGTACCCGGACCTCTCGGTCTCCATCTCGGCGGACATCGGGCAGGAGTACGGCGAGTACGAGCGGACGCTCACCACCGTGGTGAACACCGCCGTGCAGCCGCGCACGATGCTCTACATGCGGAACTTCGAGTCTTCGATGGGGGAGAAGCGGTTCGACGGCCGGCTCTCCATCGTCCGTTCCGACGGCGGGGCGATGAGCACAGAGGCGGTTGCGGAGAGTCCGATCCAGATAGCCTTGTCAGGACCCTCAGGCGGTGTCACCGGCTCGGCGTATCTGGCACGTGAGATCGGGGTCCCCGACATCCTCACGTTCGACATGGGCGGAACTAGCACCGACGTGTCGCTATGCTTGAACGGCGAGACGCCCGTGCGGCGCGACATCCAGCTGGGGTACTTCCAGTTCAAATCCCCCGCTGTGGACGTCCATAGCGTCGGGGCTGGCGGCGGCTCCATCGCGTTCGTCTCGGCGAGTGGCGCCCTTCAGGTCGGGCCGGCGAGCGCAGGCGCCGACCCGGGGCCGGCGGCCTACGGGCGCGGCGGCGAGGCCCCGACCGTGACCGACGCGAACGTGGTATTGCACCGCATACCGCCTGGCGTCGCCTTAGGAGGCACGCTGGAGATGGACGAGGAAGCGGCGAGAGAGGCCGTCGGGACCATTACAGAGCAGCTCGGGATGAGCCTAGAGGAGGCGGCAGAGGCGATACTGGCTGTCGTCAACGAGAACATGCACGCCGCGCTCAGGGTCGTGAGCGTCGAGCGCGGCTACGACCCCAGGGAGTTCGGGCTCGTCGCGTTCGGCGGGGCCGGCCCGATGCACGCCAACGCCCTCGGGCGTCTCATCCGGTCGCGGTCGGTGATCGTACCCCCAACCCCAGGCGTGATGAGCGCCTTCGGGTTCCTCTCCTCTGACATCCAGAACGAGTTCCCGGAGACGTACCTGCGTACCGCCGAGGAGACACCAGCCTCCGAGCTCAAGACGACGGTCGAGGGGCTCATCGCGGGGGCCGATGAGTGGCTGGACGGGGAGGGTGTCGGGGAGGAGCACAAACGCTTCGACCTGTACGCGGATTGCCGCTACCACCTGCAGAACATCCAGATCCCTTGCCGCTTCGAGCTGGAAGAGCTCACTGGCGAGGACAGCGCCTTCCTGCGCGGCCGGTTCGAGGAGGCCCACCGTCAGCGATACAACTTCGAGCTGCCTGACTCGCCGCTGGAGATCGCCACCGTCCGCGTCGTCGGCCGCGGTACGATCAAAGGCGTGAGCCTGGTCGAGAGCGAGGATGGCGCCTCCCAGGACGCATCGGGGCCCATCCTGCGCGAAGAGCAGGTGTACTTCGGTGGCGAATGGGTCGAGACCCCGGTACACGACCGCGGCGGGCTTCGTCCCGGCGACAAAGTAGAAGGACCCGCGATCGTTGTGCAGGACGATACGACTACGGTCATAGAGCCTGGCTACAGGGGTGCTGTTGACCGCTTCGGGAATATCCTGATGGAGGAGGCATAAGCAATGGCATTGCAAGAGCAGGCCGAGCCGGACTTCGTCCGGGAACACGACATAGACCACGTTACCCTCGACATCATCGAGAACGCCCTGAAGAACATCCGCCACGAGATGGACAGGGTACTCGTCACCACCGCCGTAAGCCCCGTGATCCGGGAACAGGCCGACGAGTTCCCCCTCATAGCGGACCGCCAAGGCCGTATGGTCGTAGGCCAGTTCGGGAGCCCCGTAGAGACCGTGCTGGAGAACTCCCCCTACACCGTCGAGGATTTGAAGGACGGCGACGTCATCGCCCTCAACGACCCATACATGATGGAGGGGAGTACCTCCCACCTTCCCGACATCCTGCTGGTACGTCCGATCTTCTACGAAGAAGATCACATAGGTTACGCCTTACAGTGGGGAAACCTCATGGACGTCGGTGGCTCGACCGCGGGGTCCATCCCCATCGACGCCCGCTCCATATACGAGGAGGGCGTCAGACTGCCGCCGGTCAAGCTCTACGATGGAGGCACTCTGAACGAGGAGGTACTGCGCTTCTTCTGCCACAATTCCCGCACCCCGCGTGAGACCCAGGCCGACGTTATGGCCATAGCCGCTGGGACCGCCGCAGGCGCCCAGCGGGTAAAAGACATCTGCGACCGCTTCGGTAAAGATACGTACCTGGAGGCCTGCGACGCGCTCCTCGCGCGGACACGCACGAGCATCATAAATCTGATCCGCCAGCTCATCCCCGAAGGCGAGCGTTTCGAGTTCGAGGACTATACCGACGATGACGGTCTGGGCAACGGTCCCATAAAGCTCAAGCTCGCGATGTGGCGCGAGGGTGATTCGTTGAACTTAGACTGGACGGGCACAGATGCGCAGGTCCCTGGACCGGTCAACTTCCTCCTCAACAAAGAGATGTTTCAGATGTTCGCGGGGGTCTTCCTGATCTCCGCCGTAGACCCGACCATCCTCTTCAACGACGGCTACGCTGACATTATCAAGGTAAATATCCCTGACGGTACGGTCCTGCGTCCCAAGGAGCCTGCGCCCTTGAGCAACCGCCTGGTCGTCATGGCGCGGCAGTTCGACGTCCTCGGAGCCGTCTACGCCAAGGCCATAGGCTTCAACGTCTCGGGATCCTACGGGACGAGCCCCAACTTCGTCTACTCGGGCGTAAAAGAGACCGGCGAGCCGTTCCAGACCATGGAGATCCTTTATGGCGGGATTCCGGCCATCCCAGGCAAGGACGGCCTCGACGGACACTCCTGGTGGCCCGAGTTCCTCGCCGTCCCCGCCGAGTACATGGAGACTTACTACCCCATGATCGTGGAGGAGTACTCGGCCCGCAAAGACTCCTGCGGCGCCGGCAAGTTCAGGGGCGGCTGCGGGATAAAGAAAGTCTACCGTTTCCTGGCCGACGGCCGCATTACATACCAGGACGATAGGCATCACACCTACCCCTACGGCGTGGACGGCGGCAAGCCTGGTGCGGCCTCCAGGAAGACGCTCCTCAGGGCGAACGGCGAAGAGGTCGACATGCCGGCCAAAGTGCGCGACGTGCCCGTCTTCGAGGGCGATCGTCTCATCTTCGAGACGGCAGGCGCCGGCGGTGTCGGAGATCCGCTGGAGCGCGACTCCGAGGCAATAGCCAAAGACGTCCGCTGGAACCTCATCAGCCCCGAAGCCGCCGGCAAATTCTACGGCGTCGTTGTAGACGAGGACGGCGCCGTCGACGCGGGAGCGACCGGGTCGAAGCGCGAGGAGATAATGGCTAGCCGTGGCGAGTCGTCGGGATTCGACCATGGGGACCTGCCGCCCCTCGATGAGCAGCGGCGTATAATCGCCGAGACCCGCCGCAAGTTCGACGAGTGGCTCTCCGGCGAGCTCGGCAAGGCGCGGGGTAACGGGAGGTAACACTTTGGCGCACATAGAAGGGTTCGGCGGACGCGGCGGCTTCGGTCGCCGTCCCGCCCTCGTCGTCATAGACATGACTGTTGGGTTCACAGATCCCGAATCTCCCCTGGCCTGTGACCTCGAAGGCCCGATCTCGGAGATCCAGAGACTCCTGAGAGCAGCCCGACGAGCAGAGATCCCCATCGTTTTCACCACAGTCGCCTACCGCGAGAGCGACAAACTTACCGCAGCAGCCTTCATAGATAAGGTACCGGCCCTCCTGACCCTGCGGGCCGGAACCCGCTGGGCCGAGGTCGATCCCCGCATAGCCCCGGGGGCGACGGAGCCCGTCCTGAACAAGCTCTTCGCTTCAGGCTTCTTCGGCACGGGCCTCTCCAGCCTCCTCACAGCCGCAGGCATAGACACCCTCATCATCACCGGCGCATCCACCTCTGGATGCGTCCGCGCAACGGCCGTCGACGCCCTCCAGTACGGCTTCCGCCCCGTCGTCCCGCGCGAGGCCGTAGGCGACCGCAACCCCGACGCCCACGAGGCGAACCTCTACGACTTGGATGCCAAGTACGGCGACGTAGTCCCTGTTCAGGAGGTGCTAGATCTCCTCGAGACAGTCGCAGCCGCTCACGCTCGTTGAGCGCCGAGGTTTCGGGATGGTGTTACCTTCGGCGCTCGGGTAGAATTGCGCCGGTTATAACGGGTTGACTTGAACGACACCGGTTCTACATTTACGCATCTACAGGGCGCGCTTTCGGGGGAGAGCTACCCTGCGGACGAGTTGATGGGGCTCGACCCCGTGGACGCCCGCCCGCTGCTAGCCCGCTACGACATCGAGAAAGCCACCCGAACTCTGACAGAGGAATCGCTGGCCGAGCGCCGGACGGGTGGTCTCTGGCGCTGGGCAGAACTCCTGCCGGTGAGGGACCGGACTAACGTCGTGTATCTGGGAGAGGGTGATACGCCGCTCCTGGCACAACCACGGCTCGGCCGGGCGCTCAGCGTACCCCATCTCTCCACCAAGGCCGAAGGCCTCAACCCTACGGGTTCGTTCAAGGCGCGAGGGATGGCAGTGGCCGTCTCGCGCGCAATGGAGCTGGGCGTCACCTCGTTCATCGCGCCTTCGGCGGGAAACGCCGCAGGTGCGCTCGCGGCCTACGGTGCGGCTGCCGGCGCGCACGTCACGGTGCTGACGCCCGTGGATGCTACCCTCGTCAACCAGCAGGAAGTGCTCGCGATGGGGGCGCGGCTTATCCTGGTGCGAGGTCTTATCTCCGACTGCGGCAAGATCTCGACCTCCCTCGCCCCGAGGATAGGTGCCTTCGACGTGAGCACGCTTAAAGAGCCGTACCGCGTCGAGGGCAAGAAGACCATGGGCTTCGAACTCGCCGAACAGCACGGCTGGCGACTTCCCGACATGATCGTCTACCCAACTGGCGGGGGCACTGGCCTCGTGGGCATGTGGAAAGCCTTCCAAGAACTAGGGGAACTCGGCCTGATCGGGCCCAACAGGCCAAGGATGGTGAGCGTGCAATCAGAGGGCTGCGCGCCGATAGTCCGTGCATTCGAGTCGGGAAACAGGTTCGCCGAGCCCTGGCAGGGCGCCAACACCAGGGCCTCCGGTATCAGGGTCCCTTCCGCCGTTGGTGACTTCCTGATCCTGGACGCCCTGAGAGAATCGGAAGGCACGGCCGTGGCCGTGAGCGAAGACTCTATTTCGGAGATGCAGACGTTCGCAGGACGCATGGGAGCCGGCTACGTCAGCCCCGAGTCCGCCGCGGCCCTCGCCGCTGTCCCAGTACTGCGCGGCAGAGGAGAGATCGGGCGCGACGACGAGGTCGTCGTCTTCGACTGCGGGATCGGACAGAAGTATCCGCCGCCACAGACCCTCCCCGAACCTCCCGTCGTCGACCCCGCCGACCTCGATATAGACGCCCTGGCACACAGCCTTCCCGGGCACGGCGTATCCCGGACAGCCTAGCTCCTCGAAGATGCCCGCCATAAGCCCCGCCGCGATACCGAACGGCAGAGCGGACGCTTTCTCGTCGGATGTGAGGTGGTCCTGGGCCGCGGGACGCTCTTGCGGGGCGACGAACGCGTGGCGTTCGAGGCCGGTGCCTTCCCCGCCGGGACGGGCGTGGCGTTCGGCCTATAGGCCGCCCGTCCCTGGAGTATACTTCCCTCGTTACGTGACGAAGGGGGGAGATCCACATGGCAAGTCGGACGCTCTATTCACCGGTGATGGTCGTGGCTGCGGTGGCTTGCGCGGTGGCCTTATCGGGGGTCTCAGAGAAGGCGGAAGCTACCTTTCCGGGCAAGAATGGCAGGATAGCCTATTCGGCCTACGACGGGAACGACTACGAGATCTACACCATCAACTCCAGCGGCGGGGATAAGTTCCAGGTAACCAACAACAAGAGGGACGACGTCACACCTTCCTACTCGCCCAGCGCCAAGAGGATCGCCTACGTGGAGTTGGATAGAAACGACGCCGAGCTCTACACGATCAATGCTGGGGGGAGAGGTAAGACCCAACTCACCCACAACAACGCGGAGGAAGCCGCTCCTTCTTACTCGCCAGACGGCAAGAAGATCGCCTACATGGTGTATAGCAACGCCACCGGAGTCACGGAGATCTACACGATCTACGTCGGCGGGGGTGGTAAGACCAAGTTGACCAGCGGCGGGCAGCCCTCCTACTCGCCAGACGG
>DASSCV010000096.1:0-3651 GCA_035697505.1 Rubrobacter sp. | reverse complement strand
GAGTGGCGGGACCCGGATTCGAACCGGGGACACCATGATTTTCAGTCATGTGCTCTACCAACTGAGCTATCCCGCCTGAGGGTAGGCAGGGAGTGATTCTACGGTACCGGGTAGAAGCTATCAAGCGTCCGGCCGGCTCCTGTCCCCGGCAGGACGCTTATGGTCTGTGGGTCTATCCTGCCTCGGCGAAGCGGTCCAACTCGAAGGCTGACTCGACCATCTCTTTGGGGAGCGCGCCGACCACGGCCTTGGGCTGCTCGCCCGGCTCGAAGAATGCTATGGTCGGGATGCTGGAGACGCCGAAGTGGCCGGCGAGCGCGGTCTCGGCGTCTACATCGACCTTCGCAACCTTCACCGAACCATCGTACTCGGCGGCGATCTGGTCCATAACCGGCGCTACCTGCCTGCACGGCCCGCACCACGCCGCCCAGAAGTCAACCAAGACAGGAACCTCGGAGTTCAAAACTTCGTCTTCGAAAGTGTCGACCGTAACCGCTATTGGCTCTGACATACTGTACCTCCTGATGGCTCTTATCTGTTCTTCAGTATATTTTGTTGTCAAGGACGAGGGACTGAACGACCGGAACACGAATCCGGCGAGCGCGCGGTGACAGGGAGCGTCGTCCCGCGCCCTGTCGCGGAACGTGGTGTGACCGGAAGAGGCGGGAGCGACGGGACTCGAACCCGCGGCCTCCGGCGTGACAGGCCGGCGTTCTAACCAACTGAACTACGCCCCCGCGCAGGGCATGGTGGAGTTTATCAAAAGGGGCTGGCCTTTTCTAACGTATGTATGCATTATACCGAGTCAGGGGAGTGCAAACGGCACGACGGAGCCCGCTATTTTGCCTACGGGCGTCCTACTAGTGGATTCCCGCTCCCTCGATAGAAAACTGTTCAAGCTGATTCGGTGTGATGCCCTCCCAAGCGTGTATCTGCAGTCCAAACGCGGTATCGATCTCACGGACTCGTAATCACGGTTTGGGGAAGGGTGGATCGGGGTACGGTCGTGTCACTCCCAATTCGGGAGGCAGGTCACGAGATACGAAGGAGTTGTACGATTTTGAGCGTAGTACCAGGCATTACTCTAAACGATGGTTACACCATTCCGCAGCTCGGTTTCGGAGTCTTCCAGATCGAGTCCGAAGACACCGCAGAGGCGGTTCGAGAGGCTATCGAGGTAGGCTACAGGCACATCGACACAGCGGAGATGTACGGCAACGAGAGAGAGGTCGGCGAGGGTATCCGGGCTTCGGGCATCGACCGTGGTGACGTATTCGTCACGAGCAAGCTCAACAACGGATTGCACGAGCCCGACGACGCCCGTGAGGCTTTCGAAACGACGCTCTCGGATCTCGGCTTCGACTACGTGGATCTGTTTTTGATCCACTGGCCTCTGCCGGCGCTCTACGACGGCGATTTCGTCTCCACCTGGAAGACGCTCGAAGAGTTTCACGACGATGGCCGTGCCCGCTCTGTCGGCGTGTCGAACTTCCAGATCGAACACCTCGAGCGGCTGGCTGCGGAGACCGACACGGTGCCCTCGGTGAACCAGATCGAGGTACACCCCTACTTCACCAACGAAGCCGTGCGCGAGTACGGACAGGATCACGGAATCGCCACCGAAGCGTGGTCACCGATCGCCCAGGGGGCAGTCCTGGACGATCCAACCATCACCCGGATCGCTGAGGACATGGGCAAGACGCCGGCGCAGGTCGTGTTGCGGTGGCACATCCAGCGCGGCGACATAGTGTTCCCGAAGTCGGTGACACCATCGCGCATGCGGGAGAACTTCGAACTATTCGACTTCGAGATCGAGCCCGGCGATATGGAAGAGATCTCCGTCCTCGACCAGGGTGAGCGCGGTCGCACCGGTCCGAACCCCGACACGTTCGCCCACGTGCCAGGCTGAATCCTTCTCGTTTCTACCAGGCCCCGCACATAACGCGGGGCCTGGTTCTTCCGGCCTTGCGTCCTTACTCGGCCGCGGCGCACATGAAGTCGACAAGACCAGCAGGCAGGTGGAGAGCAAATGTCCTCTCCAAGGAGGACTATCCCGAGCATATCCTGTTGCCTGTAACCTATTACCTGAAATAGTTACACAAACGACCGGATGAACTCCAGGTTATATCTCAGCGCTTCCCTACTCGGACGGACGCCGCTGAAGTCCTCCATCACGAGCCACGCGTCGTAGCCGACGTATTCGAGGGCCTCGAATACCAGGCCGAAGTCCACCACCCCGTCCTCCAGTGGCGCCCATCGCGGCTCCCACACGCCGCCGGCGGCGGGCCGCTCGAAGGCGGAGTTCTTGATGTGGACGTGCGCCAGGTAAGAACCTAGAAGCTCAGCCCCTATGCGATAGTCCTCGAAGCCTTCCTGGGCCATGTTTCCTGGGTCGAGGATCACACCGACCAGATCGGGGTCGAAGGCCGAGACGAGCCTGTGGGCGAGCGAGGCGCTCGGGCAGATGGTCCTGTGGTGGATCTCTATGAGAGCCTTGACCCCGTGGGACCTGGCGAGATCCTCGACCCCTTCCAGAAACACCCTGGCCGCTGCGAATAACACTCCGTAAGAGCGCCCGTCAGGGGCGCCGGCTCCCACCCGTACCTGGGGCGCGCCGGCCGTCACGGCGAAGCGCATCGCCTCGTGCGCAGCCTCCAGGTCGCCGACGGGAACGTAGGTGCCAAGCCCAGGTACCTCAAGGTCTGCCTCCTCCGAGATACGGCACGCCCGACGGGCCTCCTCTTCCGTGGGCGCCAGAGTGCAGAGGTTGTTCCCCCAGAATGAGGGCTCCTCGCTCCTCGCCTCCTCGGGGACGCGGGTAACACGCCACTCTACGCCATCGTAGCCAGCGTTCCTTAGCTCCCTTACGGCCTCTTCCGGCGTCAGATCAGGCAGACCTACGGTAAAGACTCCTAGCTTCATCGATCTCCTTTCCATCGCGTCAGGCCATCAGGGCCGCCCTGGTGATCTCGTGCTCGAGGGGCAGTCCCGCCACGTATCGGCGCAGCTCATCAACGACAAGGCGGCCCATGCGCCGGCACTCGTTACCCTGCGAGCCGGCGATGTGGGGCATGAGCATCACGTTGGGCAGGTCGTAGAGGCGGGAGTTCGGCTCAGGAGGTTCAGGGTTCGTGACGTCGAGGACAGCCCACAGGTCGGGCCGCTCCTCCAGAACCTCGACCATCTCGGCCTCACGCACGACGGCGCCCCTGGACGTGTTGATCAGGGCGGCGTTCCGCTTCATGGAGGCGAGGTGGGAACCCAGGATCATGCCCTCCGTCTCAGGCAGCAGCGGCGCATGTAGAGACACGACCTCCCACGACGCATACAAGTCCTCCAGCGACATGAGATCCACGCCAAGGACGCGCGCCTCCTCTGATGTCACGTAAGGATCGTAGGCCACCACACGCAGGTCGAAGGGCCGCAGTTGGGACCTCTTGGAAACTGGTCGTTCTCAGGATCTACGGGCATCGGTACGATGAATTGCTCGGGGCTGTAATCTGCAAGGATTTGATGCTAGAGGCGGTCGGCACGTACGATCAGTCGCTTCTGGAAGGTGGGATACGGCGTGCATGTCTGCAACGTTACCATGTCCCTCCCCCTAACCTGCCCCATAACCCACACGTCTCTCGGATCGGTTACGAATACCTC
>DASSCV010000095.1:0-11578 GCA_035697505.1 Rubrobacter sp. | reverse complement strand
CTCCGCAGTCGAAGAGATCGCGAGGATCTCGGAGCATTTGCTCGCCTCCCTCGAAACCACTGCACCGCCTAAGGACCGGGAGGAAGAGGCAGCCAAGGCGAAAGCGCGCTCAGCCCTACGATTCGGCGGGTGATCACACCGGTCGTCGCTTCTCCAACTAGCACACGCCCATGAGTGTGCCAGCGCTGCCAAGAAGCAAGTAGACTCCACACCGGTGACCAACAAACGGGACCGCGTGCCACGGCAAACGTGTTTCGCGGTGCCTTAGGCTGCCGGATCTCTTCTAGGCAGCGGCGCCGAACTGCCGATCATAGAGGTTGCGGTAGAGTCCTTCGCATCGCATTAGGTGCTCGTGAGTGCCTAACTCTACGATGCTTCCTCTCTCCAAGACAACGATGAGATCAGCATGGCGCACAGTCGAGAGCCGGTGGGCGATCACAATCGCGGTCCGCTCCTGCATAAGTTCGTGCAACGCTTCCTGAATCTCTTCCTCGGTCTGCGTATCGACCGAGGAGGTTGCCTCGTCGAGTATGAGGATAGGTGAATCTTTAAGGATTGCTCGCGCTATGGAGAGACGCTGCTTCTGCCCGCCCGAGAGCCTGACTCCGCGTTCCCCCACGCGGGTGCCGTACCCTCGCGGCAACGCCTCGATGAAGCTGTGGGCGTTGGCTGCCTTGGCCGCCACGACGATCTCCTCGTCTGAGGCTCCCTCGTTGCCGAAGCGCAGGTTCTCCTTTACTGTACCGGCGAAGAGGAATGTATCCTGCAAGACCATGCTGATGTTGCGGCGCACGGACGCCAGGCGCATCTCACTAACGTCTATGCCGTCGATCAAAACCCGTCCCCGCTTGGGGTCGTAGAACCGGGGGATCAAGCTGACGATCGTGCTCTTACCAGCGCCCGTGGGTCCAACCAAGGCAAGTGTCTGCCCGGGCTTGATCTCAAAGGAGACTTTATGGAGGACGGGCAGGTCCGGCTCATACTCGAAGTCCACATTCTCGAAGAGGACCTTACCCTGGACTCGGCCGGAGTCCACTCCTCCCGGAGGGTCGACCACGTCTGGCTGTACGTCCAGCACCTCCCAGACGTGCTGGGCTCCGGTCCTGGCTTCTTGGAAGCTTTCGCTCGTACGCGCCAGCAGCCTGAGCGGTTGGTAGAACAGGCCGAGGTAGAGGACGAAGGCCACCAGGTCCTCGACCGGCAGCGTACCCTGCAGTGCAGCCCGGCCCCCGAACCACGCCACGATCACGGTGCCGGCACCGGCGATAACTTCGATGCCTGGGGTCCACAGAGCCTCAAGTTTGTTGGCCTTCAGCCTATCTCGCGTGTGTCGCTGCGCCTGACCCCGCACGCGCCTCTTCTCGCGTGCCTCCCCTGAGAAGACCTGAATCTCCTTCATCCCCGAGAGGTTGTCCTGGAGCAGAGCGCTCAGGGCACCATAGTGCTCCCGGGCACGTGTGAACGCTTCGTGCATCCGGTCGCTGAACCTCACGACGAAGAAGGCCAAGGGTGGAAGCGGGATCAACGTCAGCGCGGTCAGCGCCGGGTCGAGGCTGAAGAGGATCGCCGAGATGCCTACGAGCATTGAGACGTTTACGATGATGTCGGGGATGTCGTGGGCCATGAACGGTTCCATGTCCGCGGTATCCTTGCTCAGACGGGTTAGCAGCTCTCCGGTTTGGCGCTCGCCGTAGTAGCCAAGTGACTGGCGCTGGAGATGCTCGTAGAGGGAGATTGTGAGGTCGCGCACGTAGCTCCAGGCCACGATGTGGGCTACGTAGCCCATCAAGAACAGAGAAGCGGCCCGCAGCAAGAAGGACGCCACCAGACCGAGCGTGAGCCAAGAGACCGGTCCCACCGCCTCCTTCCAGCCGCCACCCTGGCTCTGGGCGGCGATGATTCGGATCAGGTCCCGGATCAACCATGGCCCAGCGAGCATCATCGCCGTAGCTCCTAAAGCGCACAACACTACAAGTAGCACGTGCCAGCGGTAGGGCCTCAAGTAAGGAAGCAATTTGCTCAACGAGCGCACAACGGCAATCTTTTCCCATGAGGTGACGGGCTAAACCCGACTACTGGGGCGAAAGTCTTTAGCATTATGTGACCTCAGTGCTCTATGTATGGGATCCTGTTAGAGGGAGGTGGGAGGCGGCTGGGCTCTGACATGTGCTTATCACGGCACGGAATACTACGTTAGGCGTTGTCCCAACTTGCGTGGGCCCACGCCCACGAGACTATGATGTGGGCGAGAAAGGAACACCGCTGTGGCCATACCTTCAATTACGATCTGATAAACAGCAGAAACCCATCAGCCCAGCTCTCCTCCGTCTGGCGCATCCCTGCCACCCCCACAAGGGAAAAAAGTCACGGATATCATCCCACCCAGAAGCCGCTGCGCCTCCTGCGCCGCGCCATCTTGGCCTCCACCCACCAGGGCGATCTGGTCTTCGACCCTTTCTGTGGATCTGGGACCAGTGGGGTAGCCTCAAAGGAGCTTGGGCGCTTCTTTGTGGGTGCAGAGAAGGAGGAGGAGTATGCCCAGCTTGCGGGGCGCAGGATGGGGGCTGCGCAGCGTGGGGAGCTGTTGCGAGAGATCGGTGCCGAAGAAGGCTAGGTTCGCTCATCTTGGGTACCTTCTCTGGTTGATCCATGATGGAGAGGTGCAGCCAGCGCTCATCGTTGCGGATGGTGCCAAGGGAAGTGTAGGTGCTCTGCACGCGAAGTCTATGTGCGTCTAGGTACGGAGCCAACTCGTTGTCTGCCGTGTTGGCGTTTATATTATTTATGACCGACCCTCGGTTGAGGGTCGAAGAATAGCCACCTTTTGCTATAAGGGCAAGAAACAGGAGGATTGGGGTATGATGTCCCGGCTCTACGCCCACCCGCTGCAGATGCCCACAAAACCCGCGTAAGCAGTGGCTAGGGTTCGCCTGCTGCTCAGACGGCTTGCGGGGCAGCTCGAACGCGTGAAACTATTCGTTGCCCGCAGCATCCCTCTGACCAGCAACACGCCTTGCGGCAAACGCGGTTGGTACACCCTCCTGTAGCATGTAAAAGCAGCCGTTCAACCCGGTGAAGGTGGTGCTGGTGCCAGTTATAGACTTGCTCGCAAGGTTGCCAGCGTAGGTCGTCTCAAGGCCGTCAAACGTGAACGTGAACAACCCAGCATCTTGGGTCCACAAGCCGCTGGAGCCCTCACTGTTGGTCCAGGTTCCATCGGTGTTGACGGTCATGGTTGCTGTGTTATAGGTGCCGTCACAGAACCAGTCGTAAAACAGTGTCCAGTTTCCGGCAACGGCCATGGTGGGCACAGCCTGGACGGCCTCATACGCGTTGATCCGACCGTAGCCCATCTCCTGGTTCCAGGTGCCGTTCGGGTAACCTGGGGTAGGAGCGTATGGGACTGCTCCGACTTTGTCAGCAGTCTGCTCGATGATCGTTCGGACCTCGACGCCGCTTAGTGTATTATCGCGGGAGAGCAGTAGGGCCGCCAACCCTGCAACGTGTGGTGTCGCAGACGACGTACCATTGAAGTTCGTCATGTAATCGTCGATGGTGTAGCCTACGTTTCCCATGCGATCCGTGGTTGGTATCAAGACACCAGGAGCCACAACAGACATCTCGGGTCCGAAGTCCGAACCCCACCACGTTTCGCCGTCCGGGCTCGTTGGCGACTTTCGGTTGTCGACTTGGTCGGAGGCGCCGCAGGCCATCACTAAGGGGTTAGTTGCCGGATACGTTATGGGGCCATTGTAATTGTGTGTAGCAACGCACATGATCACGTTTAGGTCGAAGGCCTCCTGTATCGCTGGGTCGATAATCGCATGGTCCCATGGGTCCCAGCCGAAGCTCATGCTGATAACCCGGGCCCCGTTGTGTGCCGCATATCGAATTCCGGCCGCGACTTCAACATCGGTCCAGTTCTGAAAAGCTAGGGCAGAATATGACACTCGCCAGCTATGCCCGCTACTCCGGTCGCATTGTTGATACTGGCAGTGGCGATGCCAGCGCAGGCCGTGCCGTGGTTTCCGGTCGGGCTACCGTCGGGCATCATAGTGCCTAGATTAATGCCATCGCTTGCGTAATTGAGGTCGGGATGGTTGAGGTCACAACCCTCATCAAGGATGCAGACTACGATGTTGGGGTCGCCTCGATCAAGGTTCCATGCCGTCTGCCCGGCACCTCCAGCGACGATCTGCCGCACATTCCACTGGTCCGCGTAGAGTGCGTCGTTCGGAACGTAGGCTGTAGGCCTGAACATCGGCATGATCTCAAAGCGAACATTTCGGACCAGGTTTGGTTCTTCCCTCAGGAGTATTGGGCGCAACTCGATCGCTGTTGCCTCAAGTGGTTGCTGCACGCGGAAGTAACCAAAGTCACCCAAGTACTGGGATCGTTCGGTGTCCTCCTGCAGTCCATACCGCTCAAGAACCTCAGAGACTCTATCTGGATCCTCAGGGGTGAAGTAGATCAACATCGCATCCGACAGAACAGCGAGCAGCTCCGAGCGTCCCTGCAGTTCGAGACGGTAGATTGGAGATACCGAACGGACGGATCGCGTCTCAGGGGGCTCAATACTAGTAGCTTGGAATGCAGTACCGTCGGCCGTACGTGCCCACACTCGTGTGTCAGTACGGTTGAGAACCTGCATGGGCCGGGGGAGGATGGTAGCGTCGGCTTCGAAGGTTTCGGCCTCTGTTTCTTCCACTAAGCCAAGGTCAGTGAGCGTAGTGGCTCTGGCGTCCGCAGCAGCGACTGGCTCGGCCAGTTCAGTCAATACGCGGTCTCGTTCGAGTGACATCACCCTGCCGGAAGGATGTTGCATCTGGAGAGGAAACTCTTGCATTACTCTACCTCCTTTAGAAGAGTGGACCTCTGCTCAGCATGTCCGTAGGTGGTGACTACGCAGCCCCTTGGCACCACCATATTTGGGAGATCCTCTATCTCTAGTGGGTTCATAGCAGGACTATTTTGAGCGGTAGCGATGAATCGGCGATGAATTCTGAGAGAAAAGAGAGGGAACGTAGCAAGACATAAGAATTTCCAATAGAAGTCTCAATTCGCACGACCGCTACGGAGCACCGGGCGTCCCCTTGCGAGCATTCCGCTTCGACGCGGCCATCTGCGACGTATGTCCGTTGCGACCTTCGTGTATGCGAGCGCGCCCGGGGAAAGATCGGGTGGTTATGATCCATCCGCAGGAGGCCTTGCTCCAGGAGGCGAGAGCATTCCAGCAAAGCGAGGCGTTCGCGCCGTATCGCAAGCTGCGTCAGGTCGCCGAGCACAGACTGGCGCGGCTGATGCAACTCGGCGTTCGCCAGGCCCGCTACTTCGGTCGTACCAAGACCCTCTTCCAGCTCCTTATGGCAGCCACCGTCGCCAATCTCACGCTTGTGGCGACGGGGACTGGCCTCATGCGAGATCGCAACCACCCCAGGACGATCATCTCCATATACGTTCGCGCCCTGCTTGCGGCACTGATCTCAATTTGCAGCTTATTTGCGGCTCTGTTACTCGATCCCAGGCTCCGGAACCAGTCTCGGAGCTTGAGTTTTCGGCCATGCTTCTAGAGAATACGCTTTATGAACTCCATTGCGGCGGGCAGATTCTCTTCGAACGTTGGCTGGATCTGTTCGGGAGGGAGGATGAATCCCCCATTCTGAATCGAGTCGGGTCGTAACTCGATGGTGAACGACGGGATGCCGTATTCTCCGTAGGTCCAGTCAGTAGTGTCACCCGCTGTCAAATAAAGCTGCGACGATTGCTGCGGCGTATAGGTTTTACCGTGCACCCCATGGATCAGTTGCTGCATCCGCTTAGCAAGCTTTGCCATGGTGGATAGGTCGGACGAGTCTGGGATAGGCTCCAGGGTGTAACCCCACGGGTAGAGGATAAGCTGCGAAAAGCTATGGTAGGTGATGACCCCGCGGAACAGCTCCCTGGCAACCAGGTTCCGCACCGCTTGCGTTTCGGGCTCAGAGAACGCACGGGGGCCTACATAGGTCGGATCGCTAGGCACGTGACTCGAGGTGCTTATATTCAGCGTGCCCCACATATAGCCGTAGTTGCGATTCGGGTCCACGCCAATGCTGCCATCGGGGTTGGGACGCCGGTTCTTGCGCCACAGTCGGGTTGCTGGGCTGCGTGAGAATTCGTGGCCGTCGGGATTGACCATCGGGGCGACCCAAATCTCGCCCCTCTGCAGCCAATCCCCAACCGGAGATTGGCCGGCATTTTTTACAAGATGCTCCGCCAGCAGGTAAGGTACTTCCACCGAGACCCATTCGCGGGCATGATGGCACCCCATAAACAGCAGCTTGTGCTCGCTGCCACGCCGCTCCCCGATCCGCAAGGCCCAGATCGGTCGGTTCTCCAAGCTGCGCCCGATCTCCTGAAGTTCCGCGATCTCCGGCTGGCTCTCAGACAGCTGACGCAAGTCTTGTTCTAGCGTTTCTGCCGAATGATAAGCGGCGATAGCCTCTGCAGTGGCGAACCTGGCGAGGTGGGTCTCGGTTTCGACAACCTCTTCGGTCGAATAGCCCATTTGGCGCAGCCGCGTGGCCTGCTCCTCGGCCGCGCGCAATACCACGTGGTCCGCCTTTACCTGCCAGATATCGAGGCCCAAGGGCAGATCGATCAACCGCGCGAGTGGCGGCGCTTGTGGCGAATCTGAACGAACCGTGTATACGATGTTCACCTCTGTAACTCCTCCTCGTCGCTTTCGTTGGTGTCCTTAGCGTCGTGTTGGTCTCGTGGGCGCGACTGGAACTCGGAGACGTATTCCTCCACCGTACCAAGCCGCTCTACGCTCGCCAGTCGGCGGCGCTCCAGCTCGCTGATCTGGCCTTCGGTTGCTGCGACGACCAGCACCTCGGGATCCCGCTTTCGCTCCCACACATCGAGGCCAAGCGGTATTTGGAGCAGACGGTCGATATCGCTGTCCGGCGTGGGCCTCAGGCGTACAACCCACCGAGGGTTCTGGTCCTGTGTATTTGCCATCGCTGCTCCTATGTTTTACCTCCTGCAAAGATGACATGTCATGTCCCGCGCTCTTGTCTATTCTGAAGTTTGCCCCACGGCAATGAATCCCGAATGAATTCGGGACGAACTTGTGATCAATGACTGGCAAATCAGGCCCAATTCAGTTGAGGATGTCCCGATCTCGGAAAGATCAAGGCCGATTCCCGAGTGACACACTTAATCGGGTGTCAGATGCAGCATCGTGTCTATCTATCCATTGGGGTAGCAAGATGTGTTATATTCCTACGATCTCAGCGGGTGTCACATGGTAGCCCTCAACAGTAACAAATACTTGGAGATAGCCGGCTGCCACGTTCTCTCACACGAGATCGAGACCACCTTACCTAACGGCGAGGTTCACAACGACGAAACCTACGGGGTACTGAAGCTCAACCCCCACCCCAAAGGCTACGACTGGCCATTCATCACCGTGGAGGGCGAGGCATTAACCGAATGACACCCTGGGGGAAGGAGCGTCCCAGGGGGTGATGGGTTCGTGGCTGCCGGCAGTGTGTGAGCACCCTTCCTCGCTAAGGTGATCGGATCAAGCACGGTCGCTTTCTCCCAGGGCGTACTCTGCAGCCTCTTCCGGCGCCATCGCCATCCCCTGGGCGAACGCCGCTTCCCACGCCGCCTCACCGAGCTGGGAGCGTGTGGCGACCATGCTGCGCTCGAAGTACTGGCGCCCTTCGATCGAGAGTGGAGCACCGATGGTCTTGCGCAGGGCCTCCGCCGCACCCCACAGCCGAGCAGCTCGCGCCCCTTGGGCCTTCGCTCCGGCCAAGCCAGCGAAGCCCTCCAGGCTGTAGGCGAAATACTCCCAGCTCCCTACTTCCCGATTTAGCGTCAAGCTTTCCTTGAGGAACCCTTCTGCCAAATCGTGTTCGTCGAGCCTGAAGACCGTAAGCAATCCCACCCACCCTACAATGCGGGCTAATTGCCACTTGTCCTCCATCTCGCGCGCCAGAGCCATACTCTCCATACCCAACGTTTTCGCCCGCTCGTAGTTGCCCCTCTGGCGCTCCACATCTGCGAGATTCTGGAGGGTCATGACTATGTTTCGCCTGTCCCCGATCCTCCGGGAGAGCGCTAGCGCCTCCTCAAAGAACGGTGCCCCCCGCTCGTGGTCGCCCTTTTCCCCGTATTGGGCCCCCAAGCACATGAGCGCGAAGGCGACACCACTATCGTCTCCCAATTCCCGGTAGAGCTCCAGCGCCTCCCCGTGCAACGCGGTGGCGTGGTCGAAATCGGCGCGATAATACGCGAACGTGCCTGCCTCGCTCAAGAGCTTCGCCCGCGTGGCCGGCTCGGTGATGGTGTTGGGGCGACCGCTTAGGCGCAGCGCCGCCTCGAGCCACCTGCTCCCCTCCGAGAAGTCAGAGCGTATTTCCCAGAAGCGTGCCAACATCCCGGCCAGCCGGAAGGCCGTCGCGGGCTCTTTCTCCAGCGACCAAGACAAAGCAGCCCTCATGTTGTCGTGCTCGGCTTCCAGACGCTCCAAGCACGCCAGCTGGTCTGGTCCGATCAGCTCCGGCTCGGCTTCTTCTGCCAGTGAAAGGAAGAACTCAGCGTGTAGCCTCCTTACCTCCTCGGCCTCGTCGCTCGCATCGAGCTTCTCGCGGGCGTACTCGTGGACGGTCTCCAGCATCACAAAGCGCGGCTCTCCCTCTGGCCCTTCTTCTTGCCTTAAGAGGCTCTTGTCCAGAAGCGAGGAGACACCGTCCAGCGTGTCAACAGGCAGATCGCCTTTCGCGTCGCATATTGCCTCTATGGCCTGAAGCGTGCGGCCACCGGAGAACACTGCGAGACGGGCGAAGAGCACCCGCTCGCCTTCTTCGAGCAGCGTGTAGCTCCACTCGATGGTGCCCCTTAGGGTCCGCTGGCGCTCTGGCAGATTGCGCGCTCCCCCCGTCACCAGCTTCAGGCGGCTACCCAGCCGCTCCAGCATCGCCCTGGGCGGCAGCAGCTTGATCCGAGCAGCGGCCAGCTCTATGGCCAGGGGCAACCCGTCCAACCTCATGCAGATCTCGGCCACCGCCGGGGCGTTCTCGTCGGTCACCGAGAAGTCTGGCCTGGCAGCCTTGGCACGCTCTATGAAGAGCCGCACCGCTTCGTATTGGCTCAGCCTGTCGATAGCAGGCAGGCGTCCTGGGCGGGGTAGCTCTAGGGGTGGCACCGCGAACTCCTGCTCCCCGTAGACCCTCAGCACGCTGCGGCTGGTAGCCAAGACCTCGAGCCTGGGGCACGCAGAGAGCAAATCCCCGACAAGCGGGGCGGCACCAGGCACCTGCTCGAAGTTGTCCAAAACCAGCAGCAGTTCTTTGTCTCGAAGGTAGGTTTCCAGTCCCTCCTGCAGTGGACGTTCTCCGGTCTCAACGACCCCGAGCGGCTCAGCGATGGCGGATGCCACCAGGGCGGGGTCGGTTATGGGGGCGAGCGCCACGAAGAAGACGCCGTCCTCGAACTCGTCCAAAAGCTCCGCCCCAACCTGCAAGCAAAGGCGGGTCTTGCCGATGCCGCCAGGTCCCGTAAGGGTGAGCAAGCGTACCTCTTCCTCACGCAAGAGACCGCATACTTCCCTGAGTTCCCGCTCACGCCCGACCAGCGGGGTGGGTTGGGCGGGAAGGTTGTTTATCCTCGCGTCGAGGGTCTTCAAAAGCGGGAAACTGGAGGGTAATCCTGGTGTCACCGCTTGGAAGACGCACTCGGGACGGAAGAGGTCCTTGAGGCGCCACTCGCCCAGGTCCCTCAGGGACGCCCCTTCCGGCAACGCGTCGCGAACCAATTCCTTGGTGGCAGAAGACAGCAAGATCTGCCTGCCGTGACCGGCCGAGAGCAGACGCGCTACCCTGTTCACAGGCGGGCCAAAGTAGTCGCCGTCCCTCTCGTCGGCGGATCCAGTGTGCAGCGCCATCCGTACCCGCAACGGCACGGTCTTCTCCCATTCCTCTGAGACGAGCGCCCGTTGCGCCGCGAGCGCCGCCTCCAAGGCGTAGGGTGCGGAGGAAAATGCCACGCAGAAGGCGTCGCCAACGGTCTTGAACACATAGCCACCGCTGGAGTCCATCACCTCGCGCAGGATCTCGTCGTGGCGAGCCATGGTTGCACCCATAGCTTCCGGGTAACGTTCCCACAGCTTGGTGGACCCTTCTACATCGGTAAAGAGAAAGGTGACGGTGCCGGTGGGCGGGTCGGCCATTTCCTGCGTGTCCTCCTTTTGCTAGAAGGCACTATAGCACCGGTACCATTGGCAATGAAGGCACTCTGTGCAGGTACTTTCGCTCCAGTACAGGTGTCGCCTCGTCAGCCCACAGAACAGCGTTTGCCAACGAGACTCGAGACCTTTGAGCCGGCGTTGAGGCATACCGCTCGGTGTCGGTCGCGAAGGGCCGAATTTGGGTGAATAAGCCAGTCCTCTGGAGTTGGGCTATGAAACAGACCGAGGTTTTAAGGCCCCAGTCCGCTGTTATTAAGCCCGCCCGTCGTCCTCTTTCGCCATACGTGCAGCAGGCCCTAGTGGCAAGAGCCGTTGCCCGAGTCGGTAAAGGCCTGGCCTGCTATGGGGACAAACTCCCAGTGGTAAGAGCCGGCGCTGAGATCGAGCTTGATGACACCCGACGTGCCAGTCTCCACGACCTTCACTCCAGGGGCTTGGTCGTAGGAGATCTCACTTCCACCCGGTGCGCCCCCGGTCCCGGCGACGATCTGGCGGATGCCGTTGTTGGGATCTATTTTGCCTCCTGGGGTTAGTGGGGCGTAGCGCTCGTAGCGGTGGGCGTGCCCATTGAGGATTAAATCGGCGCCATTACTATAGAGGATCTGCCAGAGAGGCTTCACATTAGGGTTTGTGACGTTTTCGCCTGTAGAATAGAGCGGGTGATGGAAGTAGGCCAGGGTGCACTGCTTGTTGGTGGTGTTAGCGAGGTTGTTCCGAAGCCACTTGCCCTGAGTGGAAGTCTTTTCGCATCCGCCCACCTTGTTGCAGTTGCTGTTTAGGGCAACGATGTGCCAGGATCCCCTATCGTAGGAGTAGTAGCCCTTGCCTGGTGTCAATCCAGGGTTGTCGGGTGTGTTCGGCACCGGCGCCGCGGGCTGCTTGAAGCCAACGGCCTTCTTCGCGCTGAAGTAGTCGAAGTAGGGCTGCGCCATTTTGGAAATGTGGTACTCGTGGTTGCCCAATACTGGCATCGTGCCAGTCTTGTACTGGCCCCACCAGTAGGTGCGGTTGGCATCGAAGACGCTACCATCGGGGAGTTTGTAGTTATCGTAACAGTTGGCGTACTGCTTTGGGGTGCCGTGGGGGTAGGCGTTGTCTCCTAGAGCGAGGACGGTCCCCGGTATATTGGCCAGCAGAGCCGCCGTTGCCTTGGCATTGTTGTCTGGGGAACACTCGGCTATATCCCCAGCTCCCACTAGTGTCACTGTTTGTGTCGTTGTCTGCGCGACGCCCTGCGCAGCCATCAGCACGACCGTCGTGCACGACAGCATTATGGCCGAGGCCATCGCACCGACAGCAAGAACGAGCTTGCTCATACCCTCCATCCCCCGTTGTGTAGGG
>DASSCV010000094.1:0-4047 GCA_035697505.1 Rubrobacter sp. | reverse complement strand
CTCGCCCATGATGGCGCTGAGCCAGGAGCTTCCCGTCCTCGCCGTACCGAACACCCAGACGAGGTTCTCCGGCCTCATGCCGCCGGTCTCCTCTCCTGCGGGCGGCATCCCTCTACTCCTTACCTTGCGCCAGGCGTCCCGAATCACAGCGCGCCCCGCGTGTTTGCCGTGTGGGGATAGAACTCGTTCAGGAGCGGCTCCGTAATTTCCTCGACTATCTCGACCTGCCTTGCGGTCAGGTCCTCCCTCCAGCCTCCCGGCTTCGCCTTGCGCCGCTTCTTGCCCTTGCCCTTCTCCTCCTCTGGTATCTTCTCCCAGGAGTTTTTCTCGATCGCCCGCGCAAGCTCGGCTTCCTCCACGGGTATCTCCAGAGCCGAGTAGATGCGCTTCATCGTCTCCAGAGTATCTGCCCTCAAGTCCTCGTATCTGACGAGGACCTTGCGACCACCGTGGGCTCTGTAGGCCTGCCAGGTCTTCTCTATCTGTTGCACGTAGGAATTAGCGCGCATCCTCACGTAGACGTTCGGGTTCCTGTCCGGCTTCGACGTACGTCTCTGGGCTTCCCTTCGCTCAGAGAGCCAGCTTCCCTCGCTACGGGCGTCCATACTCGATGCCACAACGTCCCTGGGGTCCCGGATCAGGAAGATCATACGGCTCTCGGGTAGGGCTTCCATGAGCAGCGGCGAGCCTATGGAGCCGTTTGGCTCCTTTATGATCAGGTATCCGCCCCCGATCACCTCGGGGAATCTGGCGGCTGCCCCCCCGAGGACCAGATCCCTCATAGGCCCGAGCCAGGTCTCTTTGAAGGGCTCTCCCAGGATGTATTGTCTGCCCCGCTTTCGCCTCCCCACCCTGAGGTAGTGAAAGTTGCCGAAGAGGTTTCCTACGAGCGGCTCGTTCCACATGGCGCATCCCTCGAGGCTCCCCATCATGGAGCCGAGCCACGTGCTGCCGCTACGGCCCGTGCCGAAGATCCAGACGATGTTCTCAGGCCTTACGTCGCCAGGCGATCGTCGCGCCCGCAAGCGGAGGGACTCGCCCTTTCTCACAGCACGCCGCAAGGCCCGCTTGAACCTCGGCGTCAAAATTGTTCCTCCCACGCCCTCAGGAGGACTTCTCGGCCACAAGGTAATTGCAACGATCTACTCCCATAAGACTTATTTACATGCAATGGGCCATTATACTCTCACCGAGCCCTGTTTAGGGGCGCCAGACTCCCCGGTCTCGTCGCCGACCCTCGCGAAACTCGATCATCTTTTCGCGCAATGGGTCACAATACCCCTTAACAATTCTCCGTCCTTGTAAGATAATGTGGCCTTGCGCAAACAGTATGGTCTTTTTCTAGGGGGGACGTTTGCGGGTCAAGACTATGGTAGGCGGCGAAGGTCGTCTTCAAGGGTACGCCTTCGCCGCTGCTCTACTTTGGGCGGTCCTCCTACTAATCCTCGCTCCGGGGTCGAAGGGGGAACCTGGCGCGCAACCCGGGGTGGAGAACGACCCACAGGGTGCGCCGTACGTCGCTGGGGAGCTACTCGTCGCCTATGAGCCTGGAACCTCCGAGGAGGCCGAAGAGACCCTCCTCAGGCGCTCGGGAGCGCGGACCCTGGAGGATCTGCCAGGGGAGGTGAGACTCGTCTCCTTCCCGGCGATCAGACGCGCAGCATCCGAGGCGGCGCGGGAGCGAGCCCTCGCACGGGAGCTGGTGTATCTCAGGCACAAAGCGAGGGTCGAGGCCGTGGACTACAACTACTTGCGCGAGCCTTACATCATGCCAAACGACCCGAGGCTCGGTAACCAGTGGGGGCTCACCAGTACGAGGTTCAGTGGCGCCTGGAACGACGCGAAGGGCGGTGGGGCGAAGGTCGCCATCGTGGACTCGGGCGCCTACTGGAAGCATCCCGACATAGGCAGGATCATAGCTCAGAGAGACTTCGTCGAGGGCGACGCGGTGGCCGACGACGACTACGGGCACGGCACCCACGTAACAGGCATAGCGGGCGCGCTCACGGACAACGGCAAGGGCGTGGCCGGGGGATGCTTCGAGTGCGGGCTACTCATAGCAAAGGTCATGGGCGCGAGAGGGTTCACCACAGACTCGCGGATAGTGGAGGGTATCGAGTGGAGCGTGAACCAGGGTGCCGACGTCGTGAACCTCTCGCTCGGTGGGCCGGGCAACTCCAGCGTGCTAAGGACGGCGGTCAACCACGCGTATGGCCAGGGCGCGGTCGTGGTGGCGGCGGCCGGCAATGAGGGGACGACGGTGCCGCGGTATCCGGCGGCGTATTCGCAGGTGATCGCCGTGAGCGCCACCACTGCGGATGGCAGGCCCGCCTTCTACTCCAACCGCGGCGACTGGGTGGATCTGGCCGCGCCGGGGACGAACATACTCTCCACCCACAACTCGGGTGGCTACGACATACAGAGCGGGACCAGCATGTCGGCGCCCTTCGTGTCTGGCCTAGCCGGGCTCCTCGCCTCCCAAGGCATGCCTGCGGACTCGATCCGTCAGCGTATGCAGGACACCGCCAAGGACCTCGGTCCTGCAGGGGACGATCCCCACTTCGGGCATGGCAGGATCGACGCCGACAGCGCCGTGAGATAGTCCAGAGCCGCAGGCTGGCAAGTACATCCTTGCTTATGTAAACTTGCCGCTGCCCACATTCTCGGGCACATGGCTTACACTACTGGCGGCGCTGCCTACTATACAAGGGACGTAATTGGCCACGTACACCTACAACGGCAAGAAAAGCTTCGCGGGTGAGTTCTTCGACTCCCTGGCGGCGTTCTACCGCAAACGTTGGTTGCTGAGGTACTTCGTCCGCCGCCAGGTAACCCGTAGCTACAAGAGATCCTATCTGGGCCTCGCGTGGGCGATACTGGGACCCCTGATCTGGGTCTTCTTCCTGACGTTGATCTTCTCTGAGGTGGTCGGCCTGAGGTTCAGGGAGGTAGAGGACGATCCAACGCTCAACTTCGGGCTGTTCCTGTACTGTGGTCTGCTCCCTTTCATGGCCTTCTCCGAAGCGCTGACCAAGGGACTCAACTGCATCAGGAACAACGCGGGGTTGGTGCAGAAGGTGGTCTTCCCGCTTGAGTTGCTCCCTTTCACCAACGCGGTAGCTTCTCTGGTAGACAAGCTCTTCGGCGTGGGTGCGCTCGTTTTCTTCGTGTTCGTTCTGCAACACAGGTTGCACTGGCAGGTCTTGCTGCTGCCCCTGATCATAGTGCTGCAGTTGTTGTTTACCCTGGGTCTGACCTACATCATGGCGGTCGTCGGAACCTACGTGCCCGACATGGGCGAGGTCCTCCGACCCATCATTAGAGGGACTTTCTTCCTGACACCCATACTCTGGCCCCCCGAGGCGTTGCCGGAGAACCTGCGATTCATAAACGACTACAACCCGCTGGCCTACCTGGTGGGCGCATACAGGGCTATGATCCTCGAGGGTACGCTTCCTGGCGGGCTGGCGACGCTCTACTTCGCCCTGTTCTCCGTATTTCTGTTCCTCGCTGGCTTCGCGCTGTTCGTCAAAGTGAAGCCGGGGTTTGCGGACCACCTGTGACGCCGGCCATCTCCCTCAGGGGAATAGGCAAGAAGTACAGGATCTCCCCGAGCCGGTCCTCGAGGCTGGGCGAGATCCTGAGCTTCGGCAAGGCCAAACGAAGCCACGAGTTCTGGGCGCTGCAGGACATCAACCTGGACGTGGAGCCAGGCACCACCCTGGGCGTCATTGGCCGCAACGGGGCCGGGAAGAGTACGCTTCTTAGCATAATCTCGGGCGTTCTGCGGCCGACGACGGGGGAGGTCGAGGTCCGAGGCCGGCTGTCGGCGATCTTCGGTATCGGAACGGGGTTCAACCCGCTCTTTACGGGGCGCGAGAACGCCATGTTGAGCGGCCTGATACTTGGCATAGAGCACGATGAGATGGTGGAGCGCTTCGACGACATCGAGGCTTTCGCGGACATCGGGGAGTTCATGGACCAGCCGATCAAGACCTACTCGAGCGGGATGCGCAGTCGCCTGGGCTTCGCCGTCGCGATCAACGT
>DASSCV010000093.1:0-3919 GCA_035697505.1 Rubrobacter sp. | reverse complement strand
CTTCGCGAGGCGCGTCGCCGACCGGGCCGTCTTCATGGACGAGGGACGCATAGTGGAGGTCGGTACCCCAGAGCACTTCTTCAAGAACCCCCAGAACGAGCGCACCAAGCGCTTCCTGGATCAGATCCTGCATATGTAAGGTGGTTGGGCTCCTCGGTGTTGAGTCTGCGATCACATAACAGCGGATAACTAGTATTGGCGGGCTAAAGGGCGGTCCACGACCCCGCTCCTTGCTACACTAAGAGGGTCAGCTGGGCTCAGCCACTTGATGGATAATTCGGGAGAGGAAGGTTCATGAGAATCAGATGGTTCTGGAGCATCTCGGTAGCGCTCGTCCTCGCGATCGCACTCGTCCTTACAGGCTGCGGCGGTGGAGGCGGTGGCCAGGGCGGCGGGGGTGGTGGCGGAGGCGAGCAGATCACGGTCGCCTCGGACATCTCCTACCCACCGATGGAGTTCACGAAAAACGGGAAGCCGGTCGGCTTCGACATAGACCTGATGAACGAGATAGCCAAGAGGGCTAACCTGCAGGCCGAGTACCAGAACGTCACCTTCGACGGGATCATCCCCGGCCTTGGCAACAACCTCTACGACGCGGGCCTCTCGTCGTTCACCATAACCAAGGCGCGCGAGGAGAAGGTGGACTTCTCCGACCCCTACTTCAACGCCGACCAGTCGCTCATGGTCCAGAGCGACTCCCCCATCAAGTCGGTAGACGACATCGGCGACGGTACCGTCGGGGTGCAACTCGGCACCACCGGGGAACTGAAGGCGAAAGAGTTCAAGCAGGAGGGGATGATAACCGGCGAAGTCAGGACCTTCGACACCATCACCGACGCCTTCGCGGCGCTTGAGAACGGCCAGATAGAGGCCGTCATAAACGACTTCCCGGTCTCCGCCTACAAGGCCAACCAGAGCGACGGGACGCTCCAGGTCGTCCAGACATTCCCGACCGGCGAGCAGTACGGTATAGCCTTCCCCCAGGACAGCGATCTCCTCGAGCCCACCAACAAGGCGCTCGAGGAGATAAAGAAGGACGGCACCTACGCCGAGCTCTACGAGAAGTGGCTCGGCGAGAAACCGAACAAGATACCGTAGGCTAGAGGAGGCGCAGAGATGCCGGTCGACTTCGACCCGAGCAGCTTCAACCTGGAGAGACTCAAGACCAACTACCTGGACTTCGAGGTAGTCTTCAACAACCTCGACTCTATCTTGCAGGGAGTGCTCATAACGATCGCGCTCGCCCTCCTGGCGGAGGTTCTCGGGATAGTCCTGGGTCTCGTGTTCGCCCTGCTCAAGATCAGCCGCTCGCGGATACTGAGCTGGCCCGCCCAGGCCTACATAGACGTGTTCCGGGGGACGCCGCTTCTGGTGCAGATTACCATCATCTACTTCACGACCGCCTCGGTCGGCATCCGGTTCGAGAGCCTGTTCTTCGCCGGGCTGGTGGCGCTCAGCCTGAACAGCGCTGCCTACGTCGCAGAGATCTTCCGCGCCGGCATCCAGAGCATCGACAAGGGGCAGACGGAGGCCGGACGCGCCTCCGGCCTCTCCCACGTCCAGACAATGCGCTACATTATCGTGCCCCAGGCCTTCCGGCGGACGATACCGCCCCTGACCAACGAGTTCGTAACACTGGTGAAGGACACCTCCCTCGTCTCGGTAATAGGGCTCGCCGAGCTCCTGCGGGCGGCGCGGGTCCTGCAGTCCGAGACCTTCAACGGGACGCCCTTGATCGCGGCGGCGCTCATCTACCTGGCGATCTGCCTGCCCCTGATCTACCTTGCCAACCGCCTCGAACGCCGCTTGAACCGCCGCACGGCGTAGGTCCTTGCGAGCCGAGGAAGGTAGACCCTTGCCAGCAGCACCTTCGCGTGTCGATCGAGGTTGCCCTCGGCGGGGCGAAGGTCCCGAGGACGCGGCGCTTTCTGGAGGCTGTGTTGTAGGTATCAGGCTTCAGTCGTCAGCAAGACGCTCCCGGCGAGAACCAGGGGCGTCTGTTTGATGCCAAACGCTCCAATGCAGCACGTTGCAGATCGGCCAAGCCATCAAGATAAGCTCTGGAATCCTGAACCTGCGTTATTTCCTCTTTCCCACCTTCTTTTTCTTCCTGTTCCTGGCCCGACCGCTCTTTTTCTGGTTCTGCGTGGGCTTCTGGGCCTGAGGAACCTCGTGTCTTTCCTGCTGGGCGGGCTTCACTTCTTCGGTCTCCACATTCTTGTGCGGGAGGACGTAGTAGATCACGTAGTTCTGGGCGAAGGTGATGAGGTTGGAGGTTACCCAGTAGACGAAGAGTCCAGCGGGGAACCTGGCGAGGAAGACGCCAAAGATTATGGGCAGAAGGCGCATGAGCTGCTTCTGCTGGGTGGCCGTGTTCCTTATGGTCAGCTCCTGGGAGGCCATCATGGTAAGGATGTAGAGGCCGGGGAGTATGAAGAGGTGATCGTAGACCGTCAGGTTCTGGAACCACAGGAGGCCGCCGGTCCTGAAGCTTTCCAGCGTGTCGAAGTGCCTGATCGTGTAGTACAAGACTAGGAAGATGGGGAGCTGTATGAAGATGGGTAGGCATCCGCCGAGCGGGTTGACCTGCCGTTCCTGGTAGAGCTTCGCCATCTCCTCTCGCTGCTTCTGGACGTCGTCTTTGTAATCGGTCCGGATTCTGTCCATCGCCGGTTTCAGGTCCTGCATCCTGCGCATGCTCCTAACCTGGCGGTAGGTGATCGGGAAGAGCAGCGTACGTACGACGATGGTGAGCATGACGATGGCCAGCCACCACGGCGCACCCCAACCGTGGAAGGTCGAGAGCGTTCCCCCCATGAGGTTGAATAGCGGATCTAGAAGGTTCCTCAAGTAGTCGAGCATGTTTCGTCGTTTCCTTTATCTAGCAGGGTGTGGTGACGCAGGAAGCCCCGCGGGGACGGGGCGCTACCCTTACACCCAGCCGCCGAGGCCGGCGAGGAGAACGACGAGCGCACAGAAAAGGAGTGCTATGAGGACGGGAAGGTCGCTAGTTTCGCCACGAACGCCGTCGCTTACGACCCTCGCCCGCAGAACGCAAATGGGAATGCAGCAGGCGGAGACCAGGGTGTCCGAGCGTCGGGAGATGCTGACCGTGAGCTGACCGATGCAGCCTGCCGCGCCGAACAGCGCGAGCATCGGAAAGCCATATTCGAGGTAGGCGTAGATCTCTTCCCTGGAGAAGAAGTTGACGAGCAACCCGAGTAACACGAGCCCGAAGGCGGGAGAGAAGATCCCCCGCAACGCTCCTGTTACGGCTACAGCACGCCTTTTCTCGAACTTAGTGCTCAGTCCAGATCCCCAACGGAGGTTTTGGCGACGACATTCCTCTTCGCCCGAACCCTGAGTCTAGCACTTTTCCTGTCGCCTGCGATGGGAGTCTGCACGCTCTTTGTGGGTGGGGCCAGGCCTGCGCGCATAGCCTTCCTGCGATAAGCTACATGCCCGCCCGCGGGGATGGGTGGGGTCGAGCTGATGAAAGGAGGAATTCGTGGCTGTAGAGACGGAGACCATCAGGAACGTGTGCCTGATCGGGCACCGCGGAAGCGGCAAGACATCGATAGCCGAGGGTATGATCGGGCTGGCTTCGGGACGAAGCGGCCCGACGAGCGGCGTCCTCGACTACACGGACGAAGAGACCGAGCGGGGCATGACGCTGGGTATGAGCGTCGCCAACCTCGGGTGGAAGGGGCGCCAGGTCAATGTGCTAGATACCCCCGGAGACGGGGGCTTCGTCGGTGACGCTTTCATAGCCCAGAGAGTGGCCGACTGCGCGATCCTGGTAGTCCACGCCCAGGACCCCATCCAGGTCGTCACCGAGCGCGTGTGGCGCAGGGGGGAGAAGGAGGGCATCCCCCACATCATCGTCGTCAACCACTTAGATAGGGAACGCACCGACTTC
>DASSCV010000092.1:0-4199 GCA_035697505.1 Rubrobacter sp. | reverse complement strand
GATCACACTGTCACCCGAGGAATTGCTCGTCGAGCCAGGACAGAGGGAGGGTTACGCCCTGGAGCGTGAGGGGCGTCTCTCCGTCGCCCTTCGCACGGAACTCGACGCCGGGCTCGTAGACGAGGGTCTCGTGCGGGAGCTGGTCCACAGGGTACAGAACCTGAGACGCGAGAAGGGTTTCGAGATAGAGGAGAGCATCAACGTCGTCCTCTCCGGGAACCCCAGGGTCTCGTCGCTTCTGCAAGGTCGCTGGGGAGATTACTTCAAGGCCGAGGTACTGGCAAAGGAGCTCTCCCTCGATGCCAGCGCCCCTGGTGGCAGCTCTGAGAGGGTAACGGTCGACGGGGAGACTCTGTGGGTCAGGATGGAGCCGCTCGGCTCGACAGGGTAGAGGCCCGGCGAAACGGGTATGATGTAGGGGTCACAGGCATAGACGATCCAGGAGAGGGAGGTTTCGCGTGTTTGGCAGAAAGAGCCGGGCGGAGAAGCTACGAGAGCAGGCCGAGTCCAATTCGCCAGTCCCCATGGCGACGCTGGCCGCGGCCTACACTGGCGCCAAGCCGGTGATCGAGCGTCTGCTCTACGACGACGACCTCAGGGATAACATCCGCACCTTTGTCGAGTCGGCCCGCTCCATAGTGGACCAGCTCTCCGGCGAGGACCCCACCAACATCATCACCAAACTATGGGACGACGATAAGCTCCGCGGCCAAGTCGAGGCTGCGGCGGGGGCCGCCAGCCAGGGCAGCAAGCGGATACGGGGGGAGAAGGTCCGCGAGCGCGGTGGATGGGGCGGTCGCCTGCTGTTCCTCGTCCTTGTTGCGGTCGTAGGCTTCCTGTTCCTTCACCCGAGGACAGGACCCCAGGCACGCAAGTTCGCCATGGACACCTACGGGTCTCTGACCTCAGGAGAATAGGAGCGGAGAAGAGCGAACGCTTCGCGAGGAGCGCCGGGGTTACTGGCCCTGGACGCCAAGCGTCGGGTACAGGCGCTCGACCTCATGGTCGAAGGCCCGCTCTCCAGCACTCCCTCCTACGGATGAGGCGAAGGAAGCGCGGAGGGCGAGGAGTCCGGCTTCGACCTCCCTCCTGGCGCGCTCCGCGCGGTTGGCGGCGCTCTCGCTTGGAATCCCGGCCTTCTCCAACCGGTCGGCTTTCTTCCGCAGCCGCTCAGCCCGCTCGAAGAGGGCGGCGTGCTTCCCGGCGTACTCCCGGATGGCGGACGCCGCCAGCGAGATCAAGGCCAGGTCCGGCGCCGGCTCCTTTTTTCGACGGCCGAGAAGCCGGCCGATCACGCGCCTGGCACCTCCAGGAAAGGAACGTAACCTGAGTGCATCCAAGAGAGGTAAACTGCTTTCACTCATGAAGTACATGATAAACCGCCTGGCGCCCTTTGTTGTAATTTTGCTCTCGGCATTCGTGCTCGCCGGATGCTCGGCCGTCTTCGGGGAGGACCCCCGGCAACAGGCCGACGAGGCTATCAGCAGCGCGAACAAGTCTATCTCCCAGCACAACGAGCTCTTCGACGATGCCCGCTCGACCTACGCCGACGTCAAGCAGAAGATCGAATCCGGGGACGACCCTTCGAAGGAGAAGGACAATATTGCCGAGGCCAAGAACACCCTCGAAGAAGCGCGCAAGTATCTACAGGACGCCAGAGAATCGCTGGAGACCGTGGCCAACCTCGATGTCGACCCTTCGGTAAAGGAGTATGCCAGGCTGCTCTCAGAGGCGATGGACGCCCAACTCGCCGCCGAGGCCAAGGAGATAGAGTTCTACAGCATCCTGGAAGAAGATCCTGCCCTCCAAAACAACCGCGAGGAAGCCCTCGACCTGCTCACCGAAGTCGGGGAAGGCTACCAGAAGGCCGAGATGATCTACGATGAAGCCCAGAACGTGGCCAACGCACATCCCAAGCTAATCGAGGGGGCGCCGGAATAGCATTTCAGCCTATCAGCAAGTCGGACTGGGAGAAGCCGAAATGCTGACGAGCGAGGGCCCCCAGGCCCGGGGCGTGCTTACCAGCTGACTTGGCAGGCTGGGCAGGTGTGCGTTCCTCGGCCTGCGACGCGCGACTTCATTATCTCCGTGCCGCACTGTGGGCACGGCTCGCCCGCCCTGGCGAAGACTTTGAGATGGTGCTGAAACCCGCCGGTCTCCCCGAATGCGTCGTGGTAGGAGTCGAAGGTAGTGCCGCGCAGCTCGATGGCGCGATGCAGGATGTCGCGGGTTGCGGAGTGGATGTCCTGTATTTCATCTCTGGTAAGGGTGCTGGCTTTGCGCGCGGGATGGACGCCGGCGGAGAAGAGGATCTCGTCCACGTAGATGTTGCCGAGGCCCGCCACAACGGACTGGTCGAGAAGCAGGGCCTTCACGCCGGCCTTGCGGCCCAAGGCTGAGGCAAGGTATTCCACTGTGAAGTCCTCGGAGAGTGGGTCGGGGCCGAGGCGTGAGATCAAGGGGTGTCTCACTTCCTCTCCCGGCTCGTAGAGGTCGAAGTACCCGAGCCAGAGCCGCGTGAAAGCCAGCACCAGGGGTCCGCCTCCGAACTCGAGAACCGCGGTGTTCATCCTGTCCGGCTTCCTCCATTCTGGCAGCCGCAATACCCTCCCGGAGATGACCAGATGCACGAGCCCGACGACTTCCCCGAAGTCGAGGACGATGATCTTGCCCCTGCGAGACGTCGCACGTAGCGTCCTCCCGACGAGTCGCCTCCCAAACTCTTCTGGCTCCACGTTGGTCACGTCGGGTCTGAAGACGGCGGCCCGCAGAACCTCGCGACCCACCGCAAGCTCGGCCACATCCTCCGAGATGACGGTGACCTCGGGCAACTCGGGCATCTAAGATCTTCCAAGGAGCGTCTCGACGTAGCAGGCGACACCGTCCTCGTCCACGCCTGGTACGACCCTGTCGGCGGCTTCGCGGACCTCGCCGGTCATACCACCCACCGCGACCCCGTGCCCGGCGAAGCGGAGCATGTCTATGTCGTTATCGGCGTCGCCGAAGGCGAGGACACGCTCCGGCTCGATCGCCCACCTGTCGCAAAGGAAGCCGAGGGCCGACGCCTTCGTGCCATCCAGACTGCCGATCTCGACGTAGTGCGGCAGGCTGCGCGTAACGAAGAGCCGCCCGGCGAAGGCCGTACGCGCCTCCCCGAGCCAACCCTTTATATCGTCGGGGCGATCCACGATCACGAGCTTCGTCGGTTGTTCTGTGCCTTCCCTGAGCCAATCCGCCGGTGAGTCCACGACGGAGACGCCAGGTTCAGCGTAACGCCGGAGGTGATCCAGCGCCGCGGGTGTGTCTGGCGAGGTTATGATACGCCCGTCGAGGAAGACGCGGGCGTGCAGATCTTGTGCTGCTGCCCACTCGAGCACCTCTATGCCAAGACTCCCTGGCAGCTTGCGGTGCAGCAGGGTCTCGCCGTTCATCCTCCTTACCATCGAACCGCCGTAGCAGATCAGGGGGTCATGATCCGCGAAGCCAAGCCTCCCCGCGTACTCTCTGGCGTCCTCGAAGCGCCGCCCTGTCGCCACGACGAGCCTCATCCCCCGCTCTCTGAGACTCTGCAGGGCGGCAACGGTGCCTTGTGTGATCCTCAGGTTCCGCCGCAACACGGTCCCGTCGAGGTCGAAGGCGCCCAGATCGAAGGCCAATCCGTTCTTCGTGCCTCTGTGTTCCGCGCCCAAGTGCAACCTTCCAGATGCCGTAGATCCGAATGGATCGGAGTCCCTGAACGCTGCCTTTGTAAGGCAGCGAGATAGTTTGTAGCATCTTTGGAAGCGGTTTGCTGGTAGGGACGGCTCGCGACCCGCTTCAGGAATTCTCCTTTGTGCTGGACTATATGCTCGCGTCCGCCTGCTACTTGTGTTATACGCAAGGCGTACATGGGCGATGATCCAACCATGGGGGCTGCTCCCACGGTGAACTAAGGAGATGGGCTGAAACTCTCGGGAGAGGCTGGCTTGAGACGTGTGACATTCCTCGGTACCGGCGACGCCCTCAACGGCGAGAGGGCGCAGTCTAGCCTGGCTCTACCGCTCTCTGGTGACGAGACGATGCTGATCGACACCTCCAGCGGCACCGTGCTGCTCGGTCGCCTCGAGACCGCCGGGATTCCGCTGGAGAGCGTGCGCCACCTGTTCTTGAGTCACCGCCACTTCGACCACGTCGGCGGGTTCGCTCCCCTGCTCGCCACC
>DASSCV010000091.1:0-3200 GCA_035697505.1 Rubrobacter sp. | reverse complement strand
AGGGAGGGGGATCTGGTCTTCGACCCTTTCTGTGGATCAGGGACCAGTGGGGTAGCCTCAAAGGAGCTTGGGTGCTTCTTCGTGGGTGCAGAGAAGGAGGGAGAGTATGCAGAGCTTGCGGGGCGCAGGATAGGAGCTGCGGTGTGTGGGGGCGTGTTGCGAGCGCTCAGGAACCTAGATCCGATGTCTCATTCCGGGTAGCTTGCGCACGATACAGGCAAGTAGAAATCTGTTGCATCTCCTTCTACCGCATAGAGGAAGGCAAGATCGCCGAGTCATGGACAGTCGAGGACCAGTTTGGCTTGATGCGTCAGATCGGTGCGGTTGCTGAGTCGGAGCAATAGGAGGAGCTAGCCCCACTTCTGCATTCCGCTCCCGCCGGCGCCTCCGTCGGCGGTGCTAGTGACGTTAGCGTCCATGCCGCTCGTACGTGACCTCGGTCTCTGCGAACCACGCCGGTCGCGCGAGAGCCCCGCCACCTTCGAACTGTTGAGCTAGAATGTTCGGCAACGTAGAAGAGAACGAGAGCATGGCCGTGGAGGAGAGAGTTGGGTGAGATCGAGCGCCAGAACCGCGAGCCGGAGGGCCTCGACTACGTCAAGGTGAGCCTGGGCCTCGTCTTCGTCTTCGGCGCGTTCGTTTTCGGCATCCTTGCCCCGCCGGGCACGCTGGTGGTCTCCTTCGGCCTGATGATCCCCGCTGTCGCGCTCCTGGCCAGCGCCTTGCAAGAAGCCAACAAACGGCGACGTGCGCTCCCGCTAGCCTCCGATAAGGAGCGGGAGCTACTGTCGGCCCTCCGGGACAACGGCGGCGTCATCACCCCTACGGAGGCGGCGATGGAGACCTCGCTCACCGTGAAGGAGGCCGACCGGATGCTCTCGGAGTTGGCCGGAGGTGGGCACCTCTCCGTAGAGAGCGCGGGCGGGACGCTCTCCTATTCGCTCCCCGGCAGACAGGCGACCGAGCTCGACGAACCCAGATCCGCTACCTAACACGATCCGCCCCCGCCGGCGCCTCTCCTACGCACGGCCGCAGACAACTAACGTTAGAATCTGCGGTCAGTTGCTAGCGCCACTAATGGCGATCCCATACTCTTCAGCGTAGGATGCGAAGGATTTGTCCGTGGCTAGCCATCGTCGTGGTCCTGGTTGGCACCACCTACCTACTCCGCAGCCAAGGGCGGTTGTGGTGGTGTTCATGTGACAACCTTCTAATTTGGTCGGGCGACCCCTGGAGCTCGGACAACTCCCAGCATCTGTTGGACCCCTACAGCTTCACGCACCTGCTCCATGGCTTCCTGCTGTGTGGATTGCTCGCGCTGATCGCCCCACGGCTGTCGGCCGTTTGGCAGCTGTGGCTTGCAGTTTCGATCGAGGCGGCGTGGGAAGTAATCGAGAACTCGGAGTTCGTTATTCGGCGATACCGCGAACAGACCGCCGCGCTAGGCTACCACGGCGACACGATCGTGAACTCGCTCGGCGATATCCTCGTCTGCGGTCTCGGGTTCATGATGGCTCGGCGTCTCGGATTCCGTCGCTCTTTCGCGCTGTTTGTGCTGACGGAGGTTGCGCTAGCTCTCTGGATCAGAGATAACCTCACCTTGAATATCGTGATGCTGATCCACCCGATAGAGGCTATCAAAGAATGGCAGGCAGCAGGTCACTAGCAGAGGCTGCGAGACACCAAGGATAGTAACTACTTGAGGAGTTCCCTCAAGCGGACCTCCACGACGGGCCAAGGCAGCAGCCAGTGCTTCTCCGTTATGGTGACCACCACCTTTTGCCCCACCATGCGGTACTCGCCTTTGACCAGCTCGTGGGAGAAGCGCCCCGATCTCTCGTCGCCGACGAGGATGGCACCGTTCTTGCTCGCCGCTCTCCTCGCCCTCGCCAGCAGCGAAGAGGGGGCAATCCTGGTATCCACGCTGAAGGTCCTCGCCATCCTTTCTTCCCATCCTCTGAGGTGCATACGTTCTGATACTAAGACCGCAAGCCTCCCTGGCACGTGACACCACCCCGCCTGCGCCCCCTCCTAGCCTAAGAGCACTGAGGTGAGTGGCCTCCCAAGCGACGCGGGGCGGAGCGGTCCGCTGGCTTGTCTCGGGCAAAGCCCGAAGGCCGCAGATCGAAACCGCACCCTCTACTAACTCGTGCCGTGTACCAGCACTCCCTGCTTTGGTATAACGCCAGAGTATAGGGAAGCGGGCGCCGAAGGGAGCACAAGCTTTATGGTCTACATCCACGCGATTGCGGCGTGGCACCTCGAATTGGCTTTGTACACAGTTTTGCTGTTCGCAAGCGCCCTGCCGGAGGATCTTCTACGGACTGTGATGAGAGGCTTTGGCAGGCGAGGCTTCGGTTTCGGTAGAGGGCGCGGGATTTTCAGGCTGTTCAGAATCTTCAGACTGCTCAGGTTCTTGTTTGTGCTGCTTTTCACCACCGTGCTCGGACCGGTCGTGCTCGTGGCTCTGATCGCCTTCGCTGGCTACGCTTTCTTCAGCAGCCGGCGAGGGCGATGAACCGACCACCGGTGGTAACGTCAGGTGGGACCTCAGTACTGTGTTCGATTAGGGGCTCGCATTGGTAACGTTCAATCACGA
The DNA here is from genome assembly GCA_035697505.1 of Rubrobacter sp. Classification (GTDB taxonomy): domain Bacteria; phylum Actinomycetota; class Rubrobacteria; order Rubrobacterales; family Rubrobacteraceae; genus Rubrobacter_D. Next base: position 601 of record DASSCV010000091.1, on the reverse strand, counting down.
TCAGGCATCCGATCACGCCATCATCAAGATATCGTCTCGCAGCTGGGGCCCACGCGTACTACGAAGCATGGTCCCCTTGTCGCAATCAGCGTCGGCCGACACGCGGTCGGTTGCGGCGACGGCCCTCACTGGCTCCTCCCTCTCCGCCTACCCGAGCCTCGTCTCGACGGCCTCTGAGCCGCAATCAACAACTTGTGGCTCCAAAGGTTGCGGGTTCGTGCCACGGGAGTCACCCTACGATTTGCAGGAAATACAGGAACTCTGACTCTGTGGCCGATCCACATCTTGCGTATCATTATCTGCATAACCGACGGGCATTTCGCGCCGGTGGCCTGAACTACGCTGTGTAGCGTCGACGGGGACAAGGTGAGGTGTATACGTGAGATGGAAGGTCGTATCCACGGGCTGTTGAACGGAAGGCAAACCGATAGCGACCGAGTCATGCGCTCGGTCAGCTGGTCTGGAGACCTAGTTCTATGTGTAGGAACATCAAGACTCTTTTCAACTTCGCACCAACGGCAACCGATGAGGAGATAAAGGCCGCTTCGCTGCAGTACGTGAGGAAACTAACTGGCTTCAACAAGCCATCCAAGACAAACGA
>DASSCV010000090.1:0-19215 GCA_035697505.1 Rubrobacter sp. | reverse complement strand
GCCGTTGGTCAGGCTACATCTCCGCCTTCGGTCAGGATCATGACGTCCGTGGCCTTGACTAGGGCGGTAGCCTGCTTGCCCGGTTCGAGGCCGAGCTCGTCGGCGCTCTCGCGGGTGATGAGGGCCACCATGTGATTGTCCCCGACCTGGAGGGTTACTTTGGCCGCCGCCTCTCCTCTTACCACCTCGGTGATGGTGCCTGGCAGTCGGTTACGGGTGCTCAGTTGCATCTCGCTCTCCTCTCTCGTTAGCCAGCAGTCCCAGTTGTAGCGCAAGCGCTACCCTGTCGTCTCTCAAGTCTAAACCGGTCAGCTTCTGAATGCGCTCCAGCCGGTACAGCATGCTGTTGCGGTGCAAGAACAGCCGGTCTGCGGCCTCGCTCGCGTTGCCGCCGGCCGAAAAGTACGTCTTCAATGTCAGCACCAGGTCGCTCTGGCGCGTCCTATCGTACTCTCGCAGGGGTTCTATCAGCGTCCGAAATGGCTCCAGCGCAGCGCCCTCAGCGAGATCCCGCAGCAGCGGTCCTATGTCCATTCCCACCTTTCCAGTTAGTGCGAAGGTGCGGTGGACGAATCTAACAGATCCCTCTCCCGCGTGCTAAAAAGGGCGCATGGACGCTCCCCGCTCTGACATGTTCCGCAAGTTGCTCCAGAGGGACCCGACAAACCCCATGGTCCTCTACTCGCTCGGCAACGAGCTCTTCAAAGAAGGACGCTACGGGGAGGCCCGCGATCACCTCCAGCGCGCGGTCGAAAACAAGCCGGATTACTCCGTTGCCTACAGGATGCTGGGCCGCGCCCACTTCGAGCTCCACGAAAACGCCGAAGCAAGGAACGTCTTCCTGAAGGGCAAGGAAGTTGCCCAGAAGAACGGTGATCTCCAGACAGTAAAGGAGATAGACGTCTTCTTGCGCCGTTTGCAGAAGCGCGCGGTGGATGAGGGATAGCCCTCGACTCTGCTAACATCCCTGGCGTGTCGGAAGCCACAGTAGGCATCTTCGTGGACTACGAGAGCCCACTCGCCAGTAGGGTGGCCGGCGACGTCTGGTCAGGGCTCTCCAGGGCCGCGCTGGAAGCAGGGTTCACGAAGACTACGGCGCACTGGGAGAGTCTCAGGGAGGCCCGGATTCCCACGGAAGGTCTTCCCGTGCATGTCTTCGCCATCGGACAGGACCGCCCAGACGCCATCGACGCCGTCGGCGCGGTCGGCGACCCTGGCGCGCCGCACCTCTACGGTGTAATCGTCGCGGTTCCTAGCAAACCGAGCCCCCTGGCTGGGTCTCTCCTCTATCAGGGCGTCGAGCGCCTGACAGGGACCGGCGTGAAGGCCGGTATGGTCGAACCCGCTCTCCTGCACGCCGTCCCTGCGGAGTGCGAGCGCTACGCCCGCCGGCTCCTCGAACGGCTCGGGAGCCCGTAGGGACCACTTGGCCTCCCAGCTCCTGAGCGCCCTCCTGGTAACCGGGGCCTTCGCCGCCATCGCCTACGCGCTCGGGATGATCAGCCGCAGCGGCGCTCTGGGCGGACTTCTGGTCGGGACCACGATCTACGCCTCCCTGGGACCACGCGGCTTCGCGGTCCTCGCCCTGTTCGTGATCGGAGGCTCCCTCCTGACCCGGCTCGGCTACGCTAGCAAAGCGCGCACCGGAACCGCCCAGGAACACGGCGGACGCCGCAGCGCCCGCAACGCCCTGGCCAACTGCGCCGTCGCCACCTTCTGCGCCATCCTCGCCGCAACAGGGTCGGAGCCCTTTGCCGCCGCCTTCGTCGCCTCCCTCGGCGCCGCCTTCGCAGACACGGCAGAGTCGGAGATAGGCCAGCTCCTCAGCCGCAGGCCACGCCTTATCACAACCCTCCAAAAAGTCCCGCCAGGCACCGACGGGGCCATCTCACTGCCAGGAACCCTCGCAGGCGCAGTAGCAGCCGGTCTTACGGCCGCACTAGGGCTCACCCTCGCAATGCTAGAGACACCAGGATTCGCCTTCCTCATAGCGATAGCGGCCTTCCTGGGAACGATTGCGGATAGCCTGATCGGGGCCCTCTCACCCCGCGCTACTAACGAGCTTACAAACGTACTCTGCACGCTCGTTGCCGCCCTGCTCGCCCTCATCCTTACCTGAAACTCTACCCGTCCCTGAGAACCACTCTTGACAAACCTCGCGAGTCCATTCATGATAAACGGTACTGTTTAGTTTACTAAAATAGGAGGTAAGGTGGTTTCGACATCTGAGGAGCTTGGTCCGAGGGCCAGGGCGAAGCGGGACCAGATCTTGGCTGGCGCGCGGAGGGTGTTTCTGCGCGACGGCTTTGCCGCCTCCAGCACTGATAGCATTGCGGCTGAGGCGAAGGTCTCCAAGAGGACCCTCTACGTATATTACCCCAGCAAGGAGGATCTCTTCGTGGACGTACTGCGGAAGCTTACCATCGAGAACCCCCAGACGCGGGCACTGGAGTCCATGGAGGGGATGTCACCGGAGAACCGGGAAGAGCTACGCCGGGATCTGCTTGAGCTGGCGCAAAAGATTGTCACGACCATGATGCAGCCGGACTATCTCGCGCTGCTCAGGACGACCATCGCGGACGTCCACAGGTTTCCGCAGTTGGCCGGACTCTTCCGCGCCACGGTACCCGAGCGAGCCATGAGCAGCTTCGCCGTCTTCATAGAGCGGACCAGGGAACGAGGCGTGATCAGGGAAGACGTGAATGGAGAGGCGGCAGCGCGAATGTTCGTTGGCCCGTTGCTCACATACGCGGTCCTCGATGGCCTCTTCGTAGTCGGCGGACCGCCGCGAAAGCCCGCCTCCGGGCGCATCGAAGAGATTGTGGATATGTACGTAGAGGCAATCAGTCCTTGAGGGTCTACGACGGCTCCCTCAGCGCAGCACGCCTGGAAAGCGGTTGGAGAGATTCCCTATGGTTCTTCGGTGGGGGCAGGAGATCCGAGGCCGCAGGCCTGGAGGATGCCGTATGGATGATCGGCGCGTACCTGGCGGTTGCCGCCGTGCTCGGGTACCTGATCTCGTTGTTCCGTGACGTTTCCGCCCGGCGCGAACGTAAAGAGGCCGGGAAAGGTGCTGAGGCGGCGGGGTAGGACTCTCACCGACAGGCTCTTACTTGCTGCCCGGAGTGAATTCCGGGCGGCAGTCTCCTTTTGTAAAGGCTATACCTGATGCTATATTAAGGATATGTGCGCCAGGGATCACAAGATTCAGAAGTCGGACTCCCGACTATAAAGCCCTGCGCGGATTTCCCCTGATCTAGAACCACCCCAAGCCCTTAACCGAAGGAGTCTCTCGTGAGCGAGACGAAACAGAGAAAGACATACGATCCCACGGACCTCGAACGCCGCTGGCAGGAGCGGTGGGCCGAGAGTGGCCTGTACAAGACCGACGAGGACGAGAGCAAGCCCAAGCACTACGCGCTCACGATGCTCCCTTACCCGAGTGGTGATCTACACGTCGGGCACTGGTATCCGATGACGCCCTCGGACACCAGAGCGCGCTTTATGCGGATGAACGGCTACAGGGTGTTCTTCCCGATAGGTTTCGACGCCTTCGGGCTGCCCGCCGAGAACGCAGCGATCCAGAGGGGCATACAACCCCGCGAATGGACCTACGCGAACATCGAGCGCATGCGTGGCCAGCTCAGGCAGATGGGCGCGATGTTCGACTTCGACTCAGAGATCGTGACCTGCGACCCAGAGTACTACCGCTGGAACCAGTGGTTCTTCATAAAGTTCTTCGAGAAGGGACTGGCGTATCGCAAGGAAGCCCCGGTCGACTGGTGCCCCAGGGACAACACGACGCTGGCGCGGGAGCAGGTGGTTGGCCCCGATCGACGGTGCGAGCGGTGCGGGACGCCGGTGGTAAAGAAGAACCTGGCGCAGTGGCTCTTCAAGATCACTGACTACGCCGAGGAGCTGCTGGACTTCTCCAAGATAGACTGGCCAGAGCGGGTCGAGACCCTGCAGCGGAACTGGATCGGACGCTCCGAAGGCGCCGAAATCAGGTTCGAGATCGAAGGCTACGGACCCGTCGAGGTCTTCACCACCCGCCCGGACACGCTCTTCGGCGCCACGTTCTTCGTTATGAGTCCCGAGCACCCGGCGGTCGAGAAGATAGCGACCCCGGACCGGGCCGACGAGGTGGGAGCTTACGTCGAGCGGGCCGCCAGGATGAGCGAGATCGACCGCACCGACGTGACGAGGGAAAAGACTGGCATATTTACAGGGGCTTACGCGATCAACCCTGCCAACGGAGAAGAGATCCCCGTCTACATCGCCGACTACGTCCTGATGGGCTACGGTACGGGTGCGATCATGGCCGTCCCGGGCCACGACGAGCGAGACTTCGAGTTCGCAAGGAAGTACGGCATCGAGATCAGGACGGTGATAGCGCCGCCGGACTGGGACGGCGAAGCGCTCGAAGTGGCTTACGCCGGCGAGGGCACGATGGCCAACTCGGGAAGGTTCGACGGCACCCCGAGCATGGAGGGCAAGGAGAAGGTAACGGCCTGGCTCGAGGAGCGTGAAGCCGGCAAGGCTACGGTCACCTACCGGCTTCACGACTGGTTGATCAGCCGCCAGCGCTACTGGGGGACCCCGATCCCCATAATCTTCTGCGACGAGTGCGGCATCGTCCCCGTCCCTGAAGAGGACCTGCCGGTCCTGCTCCCAGATGAAGCCGAGTTCATGCCGACGGGAGAATCGCCCCTCAAGCTCGACCCTGACTTCTACAACACCGAGTGTCCCGGTTGCGGCGGCCCGGCCACGCGCGAGACGGATACGATGGATACCTTCATGGACTCCTCGTGGTACTGGTACCGCTACCTCTCGCCACATTACGAGGAGGGACCGTTCGATCCCCAGCGTGGAGAGAAGTGGCTCCCCGTCGACCAGTACACCGGCGGCATCGAGCACGCCATCTTGCACCTGCTCTACGCCCGCTTCTTCACCAAGGTCATGAGAGATCTCGGTCTGGTTGACTTCGACGAGCCCTTTGTCCGCCTGCGCAACCAGGGGAACATACTCGGGCCGGACGGGCAGAAGATGAGCAAGAGCCGTGGCAACGTGGTCAACCCGCAGGAGTACGTCGACCGCTTCGGCTCCGACGCGCTCCGGGGTTTCCTCATGTTTATAGGCCCGTGGAACGAAGGTGGTCCCTGGGACGGCAAGGGCATAGAGGGTGTCTCGCGCTGGCTCAGGCGCGCCCTCTCGCTCGTGACAGGAGGCGACTCCTCGGGCGGCGAGGCCGACCCGACGGAGCTGGAGCGCCGGACGAACCGCCTGATAAAGAAGATCACAGACGACCTCGAAACCTTCCGCTTCAACACGTCCATCGCCGCGCTCATGGAGCACACCAACTACCTGCTCGCGGTCAGAGGCCGCGTCGAGGACGACGAGTGGCACGAAGCCTTGCGGACCTTCGTCACGGTCCTCAGCCCGTTCGCGCCGCACCACGCCGAGGAGATGTGGGCCGCGATGGGGGAGGAGTATTCCGTGCACGAGCAGACGTGGCCAGGCTATGAGGAAAACCTGATCCAGGCTCAGGAGATCACGCTCATAGTCCAGGTCAACGGGAAGCTGCGCGACCGCATCGAAGCCCCAGCAGATATCTCTGAGGAGGCTGCCAGAGGGCTGGCACTGTCGAGCGCCAGGGTCCGTCCCCACCTCGAAGGCAAAGAGATCCACAAGAGCATCTACGTGCCAGGCAGGCTCGTCAACCTCGTCGTAGGATAGCGGTCCAGGGACCCGCGCCGCTGCGAGAGTGCCCCAGAAGGCTATGAGATGCCGCTGTAGGCGTAGGGTAAAGGAGTGTCCCTTGCATAATTTCAGGAAGATGGGCGAAGAGAAGTAGCCTGTGCAAGAGCGAGAAAGAGGTGCCAACTTTAACTCTACGTTCACGCGAAGGAGATTCCTCCAGGCCGCTGGCGGCGCGGCGTTGATCACGCTCGGCGGCAACCTTGGCTGCGATCCGGTCCCACGCGCCAGGGCGAGGGCCGCATCCGCACCAGCGGGGCAGGCATGGAACTTCCGCTCGCGTCCGGATCTCCACCCGCCGGTCATCGAGGTGATCAAGCAGGCGCGCGATACTGCTCCCGGCTACATCTTCATCGCCCCGAAGAACGGGCCCGAGGAGGCAGGTCCGGGGCAGGACGGATGCATGATCCTGGGCAACGACGGACAGCCCGTGTGGCTGCGCCTCTTGCAGAACGAGGATATGGATGTGATGAACTTCAGAGCGCAGAAATACAAGGGAGAGACGGTGCTCACCTGGTGGGAGGGATACCATACAGGATACGGCCAGGGCGAGTACGTGATCCTCGATAGCTCCTACCGCGAACTGGCCCGGTTCGGGGCCGCCAACGGCTACGAGGGTGACCACCACGAGTTCCTCATCACGCCCCAGGATACGGCCTTGATCACGATCTACAACAAGTTGCCCAGAGACCTCATTTCGGAGGGCGATCCCGTAGACCGTGATGTGCTCGACGGGATAGTCCAGGAGCTCGACATCGAAACCGGCGAGGTGCTCTTCGAGTGGCACAGCCTGGAGCACGTCGGCCTCGACGAGTCTTATACCAAACACTTCGACTACTTCCACATCAACTCCATAGACGTATATGATGAGGATCACCTGCTCATCTCCTCCCGCTCGACCTGTACCGTGTACAAGGTCAGCCGAAAGACGGGCCAGGTCGTGTGGCGACTCGGCGGGAAGAAGAGCGACTTCGAGATGGGTCCTGGTACCAGGACCACCTTCCAGCACGACGCCCGCCGCCAGACAGACGGGACTATCACCATCTTCGATAATGGCAACATAAACCGAGTAGAACAGTCCCGCGCCATTGTGGTCGAGATCGACGAAGACGCCATGAGTGCCAGCCTGGCGCAGGAGTACACCCACCCCGACAAGTTGCTCTCCGCCACCCAGGGCAACGCGCAGGTACTGCCGAATGGCAACGTCTTCGTAGGGTGGGGCAGTGCGCCGGTCTTCTCGGAGTTCGACCATGATGGCAGATTGCTCTTCAGCGCCGCCTACCCGACCGAGGGCGAATCCTACAGGGCCTTCCGCTTCCCTTGGAGTGGACAACCTATCGATGACCCTGCCATCGCCGCCGAGCTCGGAGCCGATGACGAGGTAACCATCTACGCCAGCTGGAACGGCGCTACAGAGGTAACCACCTGGCAGGTGTTGGCCGGGAGCGCACCAGATCGACTCGAACCCCTCGCATCAGCCCCCAGTCAGGGCTTCGAGACCGTGATCACAGTACATACAACCCAGCCCTACCTCGGTCTGAAGGCCGTGAACGGCTCGGGGAGGGTGCTAGGTACCACCAGAGCATTCAATCTGGAGGACCGCGCCTAGCCCTCCAGATTCGACTCGAATCTCGTTTGCCTGTCTTATGTAGAATTGGTTTGGAGGAGTGCCAGATCTTATACATAAGAAGCAGATCAGCTAATTCGCCGTTCGCTGGTCTTCGGGGACATCGAATTCCCTGGCGAGGATTTCGGGCAGCACCTTACCGACATACTCGCTGGTACGACCTGGTCCGTTCTCCTTGGGCCGGTACAGGTACCAGTATGGGCCGTGAAGCTCTCCGCTGGCGCATTTTTTGCAACCTTTCTTGCCGCATTTTACGCGTTCCAGTTCGAGGTATCGTCTGTTTCGGGCCTTCTTACGAACTGCAGAACGTCGCAGTTCGAGTTTCTGTCGCCGCGCCAATGCGCGCCCGCGTTGAATATCGGAGATCATGGCCGAGATCTCCCGGAATTCCGCCGGGTCCAACCCCTCCAACCATTCCCTGGTTACCCGCCCTGATTCCATCATACCCCCACCAGCTAACTTATGTACATCATACCACAGAGTTCAGCGCATCCGTACATAAGAAGTATCGGAAAAAGGTCGATGAGGCAGTGCCGCAGCTGTTATTCGTCCATCTGATCCAGGTCGGGCACCCGTTGCTCATCCATCTGGCCCTTTTCCTTCCCGCGGTTGCGGGGCGGCCGGCTAGTCCTCGAATAAGGAGCCCATACCGCCGCCTCCGCCGCCGTCGCCGGCATGGGAATGCTCGGGGACGGCGGCACCTTCCGAGGGTTGTATGAGGACCCAGCCAGCCCCCTCGAAAGACACCTGGAACGACTCGCCGCTGCCGCGTCCCGTAAAGGTCTTGAAGGATACATCGCTTTTGACGCCCGTCCTCACACCGCCGCTCCAGGCGATGGCGGACTCGGGGTCGGCGAAGGTCGGGGTCGAGGTGTCGAGGAGAACGGGCTCGCCGTCCGAGGTGACGGCGACCTTGCCCGTGCCTTCGAGGACGACGTTGAAGAGGCCGCCTGCGAGCCGGCCTGCGCCTTCGACGCGCATTATGTCCCAGTCTATGCCTGGCTCGAAGGCGAGGATGTTGTCGCCGTTGACGGTCATCCGCTCGTTCTGGAGATCCAGGATCATGATCTTGCGCTTGTCCATAGCTAGGAAGAGGTCGCCCGTCCCGTTGGCAGCCATTAGTTTGACGCCTTCGCCGGTGACGGCCTTCTTGAAGAAACGCCCCAGGCCACCGCCCTTGTGCTCGAAGCGGACGTCACCCTGGTAGGCGACCATCGAGCCGAGTTTGGCCTGGATCTGGTCGTTCTCCAACCTCACCTTGAGCATGGCCGAGTTCTGCAGCGTGAACCGCCCTGCCGGCGCAACCTCCCGAAACTGCTCCAGGTTCGTCTCACTCACCGCATTACCTCCCTTTCCGATCGGAGTAAACGATACTACCTGGGTACGAAGCGCTCGTCTAGAAGTTTCCTAGAACATCCTGCCACCCGGCGGGACCTCGTGGTCGGGGGAGAGGAGCACTACGGCCTCATTCCCGTCAGGTACGCCGAGGACGAGCACCTCGCTCTGGAAGCCTGCGATCCTCTTTGGGGGAAAGTTGATCACGGCCACGACCTGCTTTCCTACGAGTCCCTCAGGCGCATAGTGCGCCGTGAGCTGGGCGCTGGTCTTCCTGGTCCCGACCTCCGGTCCGAAGTCCACTATGAGCTTGATCGAAGGCTTGCGTGCCTCCGGGAAAGGCTTGGCCTCGACGACCGTGCCGACCCGTACATCCACCTTCTCGAAATCTTCCCAGACTATCTCAGGCAATCCATCCTCCTATTGTTGAGAGGTTACAGACTCGAGGCATCTGCAACGAGTTTCGAGAACCGGCAAAGTCTATCCCTGTAGCCTGACACCTACTACGGAAGCTTCCTCACCTCGAAGAGCCCTTTCACGACGTGGTGGTTGAGCTTCCCCGGCAGGAATGTTTCGCGTGACCACCGCGCGGGACGCCCGTCTGTCAGGTCTCCCTCGTGCGCAAACGCCCGATGCACCCAGAATCCTACCCGACGGACCGCTGTCTGTATGCAATTCTATGTGTTCACCCTCTTGTACGACAAATTGGTATTAATTATGATGCCGTTGTAGCGAGAGGGCAGGCACGGGAATGGGGACCTTGCCGACAGTCTTGGCTGGATGTCGTGGACGGTGGCGGCGGGGAGTAGTTTCTCGGGAAGGGAGTTCGGGATGAGCGAGCAGGAAAGGCGGACGGCGCAGGGGGCCGGCTACGAGAACGTCGGGTCCGAGTATCTGGAGCAGCGTCAGCTCCAGAAGGGGGCTGCAGGCTGGGTGCTTCTGGCCGGGCTCGGGGTGGCCTACGTCATATCCGGTGACTTCGCCGGCTGGCACTTCGGGCTAGGCGCGGGCGGGTGGGGCGGGTTGCTCATTGCCACCGTGCTCATGGCCACGATGTACACAGCGATGGTGTTCGCCCTGGCCGAGTTGTCGTCCACGATCCCCACAGCGGGCGGGGGCTACGGGTTCGCGCGGCGGGCGCTGGGGACGTGGGGCGGGTTCATGACGGGGACGGCGATCCTGATCGAGTATGCTATCGCCCCAGCGGCTATCGCCACGTTCATCGGGGGTTACGTGGAGACCCTCACCGGGATCGGCGGGTGGATCGTGTACCTCCTTTGCTACCTGGTTTTTGTCGGCATCCACCTATACGGCGTCGGGGAGGCGCTCAAGGTGACGTTCGGCATAACGATCGTGGCCGTCGTGGCGCTGGCGGCGTTCGTGATCGGCATGATCCCACAGTTCGAAGTGGCAAACCTGTTCACCATAGATCCTACGAACGCGGCCGGCGCGAGCTCGTTCTTGCCGTTCGGGGTGGTCGGCGTCTGGGCGGCGTTTCCGTTCGCGATCTGGTTCTTCCTCGCGATAGAGGGTGTACCGCTCGCTGCCGAGGAGACCCGAGATCCATCGACAGATGTGCCCAAAGGGCTCATCGCCGGCATGGCGGCGCTGCTCCTGTTCGCGGTGCTCGTCCTCGTTTTCGGCCCTGGGGGGGCGGGATCGGCGGCGTTCACGAGCGACGAGATGCTGGCGGCCCCGTCCGTACTGCCTCTGGCATTGGAGGAAGCCTACGGCGGCGGCAACGCGCTCGTCACGTTCGTCAACATCGCGGGGCTCGCGGGCCTGATCGCGAGCTTCTTCTCGCTTATCTTCGCCTACTCGCGACAGACATTCGCCCTGTCCAGGGCCGGCTACCTCCCGAGGCTCCTCTCGATTACCACTGGTCGTAGGACGCCGTGGATGGCGCTGATAGTACCGGGAGTCATCGGCCTGGTACTTGCGATCTCGGGCGGCAGTGCAGGCGGTGTCACGCTTCTCAACATCGCCGTCTTCGGCGCCACGATCTCCTATGCGCTGATGATGCTCTCGCACATAGTGCTGCGCCAGCGCGAACCGGAACTGGATCGTCCCTATCGCACGCCGGGCGGTATGGCCACCTCGGGTGTGGCGCTCGTGCTGGCGGTTCTTGCGGTCATCGCGACCTTTATCGTGGACGTCAGGGCGTCGCTCATCACGCTCGGGGTCTACGCGCTCTTCCTCGCCTACTTCGGCCTCTACAGCCGGCACCACCTCGTCGCTCAGGCGCCGGAGGAAGAGTTCGCCACGATAGAGAAGGCCGAGTCCGAGCTGGCCGGAAGCTAGAGAGGAGCAAGAATTGGACACGACACAGGCGACGGGACGTCTCGACCTGGACACCCTGCGCTCCGAGGTCGAAGCCGGAAACATAGACACCGTCCTCCTCGCGATGACGGACATGCAGGGCCGGCTCCAGGGCAAGCGACTCACCGCGAGCCACTTCCTCGACGAGGTAGTCGAGCACGACGCGGAAGGATGCAATTATTTGCTAGCGGTGGACGTAGAGATGAATACCGTAGAGGGTTACGCGATGTCCTCCTGGGAGCGCGGCTACGGCGACTTCGTCTTCAAGCCTGACATGGATACTTTGAGGTACGTCCCCTGGCAGGAGGGGACGGCGCTCGTGACGTGCGACCTCGTCTGGGAAGACGGCTCTCCGGTCGTCGCCTCGCCCCGGCAGGTTCTCAAGCGCCAGCTAGGGAGGCTCTCCGAACGTGGCCTCGAAGCCTTCGTAGGGACCGAACTCGAGTTCATCGTCTTCATGGACTCCTACGAGGAAGCGTGGCGTAAAGGGTACAGAGATCTGGAGCCCGCCAACTACTACAACGTCGACTACTCGCTGCTAGGAACGGCGCGCATCGAGCCCTTGCTGCGGCGCATCCGCAACTCGATGGCGGCGGCCGGGCTAGCGGTGGAGGATGCGAAGGGCGAGTGCAATTACGGCCAGCACGAGATCAACTTCCGGTTCGGCCACGCCTTGGCGACCGCGGACGGGCACGCGATCTACAAAAACGGCGCCAAGGAGATCGCCGCCCAGGAAGCCTGTTCTATAACCTTCATGCCGAAGTTCGACGAGCGCGAGGGTAACTCCTGCCACATACATCTGAGCCTCCGCGGAGAGGACGGTTCCCCGGTCTTCGCCGACGGCCACGAGTTCTCTGAGACGTTCCGGAACTTCCTCGCCGGCCAGTTGGCGTGCCTGCGCGAGCTAACGCTCTTCCTCGCCCCGAACATCAACTCCTACAAGCGCTACGCCAAGGGCTCCTTCGCCCCGACTGCAGTCGCCTGGGGCAAAGACAACCGTACCTGTAGCTTACGCGTCGTCGGCCACGGCGACTCCCTGCGGGTCGAGAACCGGCTGCCCGGCGGGGACGTCAACCCGTACCTGGCGATCGCGGCCATGATCGCCGCCGGTCTGCACGGCATCGAGAATGAACTCTCCCTGGAAGACGAGTTCGCCGGCAACGCCTATGAGGCTGACAAGCCGCACGTACCGACAAACCTGCGCGAGGCGCGGGAACTGTTTGCGGAAAGCGAGGCGGCCAGGAGCGCCTTCGGGGAAGAAGTAGTCGAGCACTACCTGAACATGGCGCGGGTGGAGATCGAAGCCTTCGAGGCCGCTGTTACCGACTGGGAACGCTACCGGAACTTCGAGCGCCTGTGAAGGCGAGATCAAGGCCCAACATCGGCGTCACGGCGGCGACCGAGAGGGTTAGCTATGGCGTCTGGAAGGAGATACCGGCGATCATCAGCCCGGCGCGCTATGTAGAGGCCGTGCAGCGCGCCGGCGGACGTCCCCTCCTGCTCCCCCCCGACCCGGAGGATGCAGAGGACCCTGGCGGGGTGCTCGATCTTCTCGACGCGCTCGTCGTCACGGGAGGGGCCGGGGACCTGGATCCCGCTCTCTACGGAGAAGAAAGGCACCCCGAGACAGGACCCGTACAGGAGGAGCGCGACGCCTACGAACTCGCGCTGGTGCGTGGAGCCCTTGAGCGCAAGATGCCCGTCCTTGGCATCTGCCGCGGGATGCAGATCCTGAACGTTGCCTACGGGGGCACCGTAGAGCAACACCTCCCCGACGTGCTTGGCCACGAACAGCATCGCCACACGCCGGGCACCTTCGCCGACCACGAGGTGCGCCTCGTCCCCGACTCTCTCGCCGCCCGCGCCGCCGGCTCGGCGTGGACCCCGGCCAAGTCGCACCACCACCAGGGGATAAAGGAGGTAGGGGAGGGCCTACAGGTAACGGGCCGGGCGGTCGAAGACGATGCGGTTGAGGCCCTAGAAGACCCAGCCTGCTCGTTCGTGCTCGGTGTGCTCTGGCACCCCGAAGAAGACGAGAACAGTCAGCTCATAAAGGCCCTAGTTTCGGAGGTCTCGTAAATGCTTCAAGTCCTGAACCCGGCGACCGAAGAGGTGGTAGAGAGTCTCGAACCCGCCACCGAAGACGACGCCGATGCGGCCATCGCCCGCGCCAGGGAAGCCTTCCCGGCGTGGAGAGATGTGCAACCAGACGACCGCTCCCGCCTGTTGCGCCGTCTCGCCGCCGCCCTCGACGCGGAGCAGGAGAATCTTGCGCAACTGGAGTCGAAGAACACGGGCAAACCAATAGGCGATTCCCGCGGCGAGATGGCGATGGTAGCCGAGACCTTCCACTACTACGCAGGGATGCCCGATCGCCTGCTCGGCGACACTATTCCGGTCTCTGGTGGCGTTGACGTTACGTTCCGCGAACCGTTAGGCGTCGTAGGCCTCATCGTCCCCTGGAACTTCCCGCTCACCATAGCGAGCTGGAAGATGGCCCCGGCCCTGGCGGCTGGCAACACGCTCGTCCTCAAGCCGGCCGAGCTCACGCCGCTGAGTGCCCTGGCGTTCGAGCGCATAGCGCTCCAAGCGGGCATCCCCGAGGGCGTCCTCAACGTCGTCGTCGGGCCTGGGAGCAAGGTCGGGAAGCGGCTCGTCGAGCATCCGGACGTCGCCAAGGTCGCCTTCACGGGTTCCACGGAGGTCGGCAAGGGCATCATGACAGGGGCCGCAGGCACCATAAAGCGCGTCACCTTAGAGCTGGGCGGCAAGTCCGCGAACGTGGTCTTCGCCGACGCCGACCTGGAGAAAGCAGCCGCTTCGGCGCCCGTCGCCGTCTTCGGTAACGCCGGGCAGGACTGCTGCGCCCGCTCGCGCATCCTGGTCGAGAAAGGCGCCTTCGACGAGTTCCTCTCGCTCATGCAGCCCGTGGTAGAGGGTTTTCGGGTGGGGGACCCGTTCGATGAGGAGACGGAGATGGGGCCTCTGATCTCCGCCGACCACCGCGAGAAGGTCGCGGCATACGTCCCCGAAGACGCACCCGTGGCGATCCGGGGCGAGGCGCCCGAAGGCTCCGGGTTCTGGTTCCCACCGACGGTGCTGGCTCCGCTCTCCAACGACGATCGGGCGGCCAGGGAGGAGATCTTCGGCCCCGTCGTCGCCGTGATCCCTTTCGAGGACGAAGAGGACGCCGTGCGTAAGGCCAACGACACGGTCTACGGCCTCTCAGGTTCGATCTGGACCGAGAACGGCGCCCGCGCCCTGCGCGTGGCCCGCCGCATGGAGACGGGCGTGATCTCCGTCAACTCCAACACCTCCGTCAGGGTCGCCACCCCCTTCGGCGGCTTCAAGCAGTCCGGCGTCGGACGCGAGCTCGGCCCGCACGCCCTCGACTACTACACGGAGGTAAAGAACGTCTACCTGTCCACGGAGGAGGACTGATATGCCTGGACGCCTGGGAGGGAAGGTCGCCGTCGTAACCGGCGGCGCCGGCGGCATCGGCCGCGAGACGGCCCGACTCTTCGCTGAGGAAGGCGCCCGCGTCTGCATAGCGGATCTGGCAGACGAGCCGGGGCAGGAGATGGCCTCCGAGCTAGACGGCATCTACGTTCACGCCGACGTAACCGACCCCCACGACGTGCAACGGATGTACAGCGAGACGGCGGAGCGCTTTGGCGGCATAGACGTGCTCTTCAACAACGCCGGCATCTCCCCTTCCGACGACGACTCGATTTTGGAGACGGGGCTCGAAGCCTGGGAGCGCGTCCAGAACGTGAATCTCAAGAGCGTCTATCTGTGCTGCAAGTATGGGATACCTTACCTATTGGAGCGGGGTGGAGGGTCGATCATCAACACCGCCTCTTTCGTGGCTGTGATGGGGGCGGCGACATCCCAGATCTCCTACACCGCATCGAAGGGCGGCGTGCTGGCCCTCAGCCGCGAGCTCGGGGTCGAGTTCGCCCGACGGGGGATACGCGTGAACGCGCTCTGCCCTGGTCCGGTGAATACACCGCTTCTGCAGGAGATCTTCGCCAAGGACCCGGAGAAAGCGGAGCGCAGGCTCGTGCACCTGCCGATGGGACGGTTCGCGGAGGCGACAGAGATCGCAGGCGCCGTCCTCTTCCTGGCCTCCGATGACGCTTCCTACGTCAACGCCTCGACCTTCCTGGTTGACGGCGGCCTCTCGGGGGCATACGTTACCCCTGAATAGGAGGTGGTCGGCATGAAATGTGGGCTTTCCAACAGCATCCTCGACGCCATAGGAAACACGCCGATGCTCGAGGTCGAAGGCAACTACTGCAAGCTCGAGTATCTGAACCCTTCCGGGTCCATCAAGGCACGCATAGCGAAGTACATGGTCGAACGCGCCGAGGACGAGGGGCTTCTGAGACCGGGCGATACCATCGTCGAGGCAACGTCGGGCAACACAGGCAACGCCCTCTCGATGGTCGCCGCGGTTAAAGGATACAGGATGCTCGTGGTGATGCCTGAGGGGATGAGCGGGGAGCGCGTCGCCATAAGCCGCGCTTTCGGGGCCGAGGTGATGGAGGTGGGGCACTTCCACGTCAACGAAGCCCTGGCCAAAGCAAAGGAGCTCGGGCAGGAGCCCGGATACTTCTGCCCGGCCCAGTTCGAGAGCGAGTGGAACGTGGAGGAGAACAGAATCTGGCTCGGGCCGGAGATACTGGCCCAGCTCCCCGAGGGCGTCCTCCCAGACGCCCTCGTTATGGGGGTCGGGACAGGGGGAACCCTCATCGGCGTCGGACAGGCGTTCCATGAGGTCAACCCGCGCGTCAAGCTCTTCGCGATGGAGCCCTCCGAGTCATCGACGATACTCTGCGGGGAGATCGGAGACCACCTCATAGAGGGCATCTCCGACGGCTTCGTCCCAGGCATCTTCGAGCGCCACCAGGACCTGGTCGACACCGCCCTGACCGTTGACTCCGAGGAGGCCGTAGAAGAGATGCGCCGCCTCGCCAGGAAATATGGCCTCTTCGTCGGCCCCTCCAGCGGCGCCAACCTCATCGCCACCAGGAAGGTCCGCGAGTCCTACCCCGAGCTCGAGACCATCGTCACGCTGTTCTGCGACGAGGGCGAGAAGTACATTAGCGATCATTTCGCTGAGGGAGACTCGGTCAGGGTAGGGCGCGAGGCGTACACGTAGAGCAGTGTGAACACCTCCGGTGCCACGCCCTTATGCTATAGTCCGAAGTTGCCCGATGAGGGCCGCGGGAGAGAGTCGTCCGGGGGATGGGGAGACCTTGTGACGGCCGCCGAAGGTGAAAGGGTCGTGAGAGCGGCCCGAATCTCTCAGGCAAAAGGACCGCGGACCGGAGGGCGTCCTGGAGAGTTCGACCGGCCAGTAAAGCCGGATCGGCGCCGACGGGGTAACACTCTCAGGTTTGGGACAGGGCGGAAAGAGCAACGCTCACCCGAGACAGGGGGTATAACCGCGTGGCGCGATTCACACCGCACACAGAGGCCGATGTACAGGAGATGCTGGGCGCCGTCGGGGTCGAGACCTTAGACGACCTCTTCGCCGACGTCCACCCGAGGTACGAAGGAGAGATCGACCTTCCTCCGGCTCTCTCGGAGTACGAGGCGTTGACAGAGGTAGACGCCCTGGCCAAGGAGAACGTCTCGGGGCTCCCTATCTTCCTCGGGGCGGGGGCCTACGATAGGATCGTACCCTCCGCCATCGGCGCGATCATCTCGCGCGGCGAGTTCCTGACCTCATACACCCCGTACCAGCCCGAGATCAGCCAGGGCACCCTGCAGTCGATCTTCGAGTTCCAATCCATGATCTCGGAGCTGACAGGGCTCGAAATCTCCAACGCCTCCGTCTACGACGGCGCTAACGCCGTCGTGGAGGCCGCCCTCATGACGGCGAGGCTAACGAAGAAAGACCCCAAAGTCGCAGTCTCAGCCGGCCTCAACCCCCGCTACCGCGAGGTCATAGAGACCTATCGCGTCGAAGTGGTGGACCTTCAGTTCGAGAACGGCACCACGGACTTCTCCAACCTCCCCGACGTCTCGGGCGTCTTCGTGCAGAGTCCGAACTTCTTCGGGGTCGTCGAGGACATAGGCGCTGCTTCGGAGGCGGCGCATGGCGTTGACGCGCTCTGCGTTGCGGTGTGCGACCCGATCTCGCTCTCCGTACTCGAAGCCCCAGGGAACCTCGGGGCCGATGTGGCCGTGGGCGAGGCCCAGCCGCTCGGGATGCCGCTCATCTTCGGTGGCCCGTACGCAGGCTACATGGCGACCAGGGAGGATTTCGTCCGCCAGCTCCCTGGACGTATCACGGGAGAGACCCTAGACAAAGACGGAAAGCTAGCCTATGTCCTCACCCTGCGGGGGCGCGAGCAGGACATCAGGCGCGCCAGGGCGAACTCCAACATCTGTACCAACCAGGCGCTAACTGCCCTGGCCGCGACCGTCTACACTGCCCTGATGGGACCGGAGGGACTGCGCGAAGTGGCCGAGCTCTCCATCTCGAAGGCCCATTATCTGGCAGAGAGGCTTCAAGCTTCAGGCTTCGGGCTTCGATTTCCGGATGCGCCTTTCCTTTGGGAGTTCGCGGTGGAGTTGCCGGATGTCCAGAGGGCCAATGAGGCTTTGCTGGAGGCCGGGATCGTGGGAGGCCTGGATCTCGGGAACGGGGCGATGCTCGTGGCTGTGACGGAGAAGCGCACCAGAGAAGAACTAGACGCCTTCGTGGAGGTGGTTGCCGATGCCCTTTAACCTGATCCGGGACAAAGGCCGCGAGGGCCGCAGGGGCTACACGCTCCCGAAACCCGACGTGGAGGCGAAGGAGCCGGAGAGCATCCTGCCTGAGTCGGTGCTCCGTAAGGAGAAGCCGCGCCTCGCCGAGGTGGACGAGCCAACCGTGATCCGGCACTACACCAATCTCGCGCGAGAGAACGAGGGTATCGACACGACGTTCTACCCTTTGGGCTCGTGCACGATGAAGCACAACCCACGCGCCAACGAAGCAGCCGCTGTCGTCCCCGGCTTCGCGGGTCTCCATCCGCTCCAGCCCGAAGCCCAGACCCAGGGCGCCCTACGGATCATGCACGAGCTACAGGGCTTCCTCGCCGAGGTCTCCGGGCTGCCTTACGTCTCTTTGCAGCCTCTGGCCGGGGCGCAGGGGGAGCTGACCAGCATCCTGATGGTCAAGAAGTTCTTCGAAGATGCCGGTGACGATGGACGCACCGCAGTCCTCGTTCCTTCGACGGCGCACGGGACCAATCCGGCGACGGCCTCGATGGCAGGGTTCGAGTCGAAGGAGGTCGGGCTCGACGAGCATGGGTGCGTCCACGTTGACGAGCTGAGGGAGATGGTGGACGATTCGACGGCGGCGCTCATGATCACCAACCCCAACACCTGCGGCGTGTACGAGCGGAACATCGCCGAGATCGCCGCCGTCCTGCACGAGGCAGGCGCCTTCCTCTACATGGACGGCGCGAATATGAACGCGAACATGGGCCGTATGCGCCCGGCCGAAGCCGACGTAGACATCATGCACTTCAATTTGCACAAGACCTTCTCCACCCCCCACGGAGGCGGCGGACCGGGCTGCGGCGCCATCGCCTGCTCGGAGGACCTCGCGCCATTCCTCCCCGAGCCCACGGTGGAGAAGGAGGACGATGCGTACCGCTTCGTTCGTCCCGAGAAGAGCATCGGTCGCGTGGCAGGCTTCCACGGCAACTTCGGGCAGATGCTTAGGGCCTGGAACTACATCAGGATGCACGGTCCCGAGCTCAGGGACGTAACGGACATGGCCGTCCTGAACGCCAACTACGTGCGGGCGCAGCTCGGGGGCACGTACCGCATACCTTACGACGAGCTGTGCAAGCACGAGGTCGTCGTGCAACCCCCGCAGGGCAAGAGGGCCCTGGATATCGCCAAGGGACTCATAGATTACGGTTACCACCCGCCGACGATCTACTTCCCCCTCGTCGTCAAGGAGGCCATGCTCATCGAGCCAACCGAGACGGAGTCCAAAGAGACCCTAGACGACTTCATAGGGACCATGCTGGAACTGGCCGAGACGAGCCAGGAAGACCTCGAAGAAGCTCCAACCCACGCCCCGACGCGCCGCCTCGACGAGACCCGTGCCGCCAGGCAACTCAAGGCCAGGTGGTAGCAGTGGCGAAAGAAGGGCTAAGGCACACCCC
>DASSCV010000089.1:0-20852 GCA_035697505.1 Rubrobacter sp. | reverse complement strand
CCTAAGGGCGGGCGCGGCGAGGTAAGCGTCGCCGTTTGCCGACCTCAAGGAGTCGAGCGTTTCTAAGATGCTGCGGGCCCCGATCTCCTCTACCCACTCGAATGGACCTTTGGGGTGGTTCGCTCCAAGCTTCATCGCCCGGTCTATGTCTTCGGCGGTGGCAACGCCCTCTGAGAGAACCAGGAAGGCTTCGTTCACGATGCAGGATATGAGGCGCAGGGAGACGTCTTCTGAGGGCTCGATTTCGTTGTCCTCCACTCTCTTCTCAGCACTGTAGTCGTAGAAACCACGACCGCTCTTCCTGCCGAGCAACCCGCCTTCGACCATCGAGCGTTGGAGGTACGAGGGGCGGAACCTCGGATGGTAATAGTACCGTTCGAAGAGCGATTCGGAGACGGTGAGGTTGACGTCGTTACCGATGAGATCGGCGAGTTGCAAAGGCCCCATACGAAAACCCGCCCCTCGTATTGCCGCATCGATCTGTCCCGGTTTACCACCGGCCTCCACGAGCCTCAGGGCCTCAAGGTAGAAAGGCCTGGCGACGCGGTTCACGACGAATCCAGGCGTGTCCGAGACCCGTATCGGGGTCTTGCCCAGCCGCTCGGCCATTTCCTCGACCTGACTCACGGCCCAGGGGTCGGTGGACGGCCCGGTGACGACCTCGACGAGGCGCATAGCCGGCACCGGGTTGAAGAAGTGCATACCGACCACGCGCTCTGGATACTCCGTGGCCGCCGCGATGCCTGCCACGGAGAGCGAAGAAGTATTGGTGGCGAGCACTGCCTCGCTCGCGACAACGCTCTCAAGGTCGCCGAACACCCTAGTCTTGATCGCCATATCCTCGACCACGGCCTCGATGACCACCGGCGAGTCGGCGCAGGACTCAAGGGAAGTGGTCGCCGAGACACGTCCGATCGAAGCCCGACGCTCCTCCTCCGAGAGCCGACCCTTCCTCACCCGGCGGTCCAGGTCCTTCTCGATGGTATTGCGGCCAAGATCCAAAGCTTCCTCGCGTACGTCGACCATCACAACCGAGAGGCCCGCAAGGGCCGAGCTCTCTGCTATCCCCGCTCCCATGGTTCCGGCTCCCACCACGGCAATATCGACCATCCGGATCTCCTGACGACGCAGCTGCCTTCTGCTCGGCATACCTGATTGTATGGACGGTCAAGATTGTAGACAATGACCGTCCTTGCGTGCACTTACGGCCAGAGAGAGGCGGACGGCGTGGAAGGCAAACGCTTCGAGCAGATCATGGGGGAAAGCTGCCGTCATAGGCCATGTGAGGGATGTACTACAACACACAAGTTTGGTACTGTGTCTGCTTGTACACGCGCGCAGACGCTTGGAACCACGTTTCGTTGAAGGTGGGCACATTGGAGACGTGGGGAGCCAGTAGTGTAAGCGGCTGCCGCACAACCTATAAGGAGGTTGCGTTTATGAGGCGCATCGTCTTGATAACCACGATGGCGGTATTGGTGGCCTTGTCGCTGCTTGTGTCTGTAGGCTTCGCCTCTGCGAAGCCCAAGGGACACGTCGTCCATCCGGGCGACTCGATCCAGAAGGCGATCAAAGCCACCGATCCGGGCGACACCATCGTGGTTCTGGGGGGCGTCCACCATGAGACCGTGGCGATCAAGAAGGACGGTATCTCGCTGCGCGGGGTCGACGCCGTGCTCAAGCCGCCGGCAAAGCCGACCTCCTGCGGGGGATCAGGCTTTTGCGTCAAGGCAGACAACGTGTCCATAAGCGGCTTCACCGTGCGGAACTTCCCGGGGACTGGGATCATAGCGATGGGAACACGCAACGCCAAGTTCATGACCAATCGTGCCATCAACAACGGAGAATACGGGATCGCCGCCTACTCCACGACCGGAACGCATATGATCGCCAACCAGACAAGTGGATCCGATGACGCCGGACTCTACGTGGGTGACTCTCCCCACGCGGACGCGACCGTGGCTGCCAACGAAACCTACGACAATTTCTTGGGCATCCTCGTGCGCAATGCCCGCCATGGCAAGATCGTCGGTAACCAGGTCCACAACAACTGCCTGGGGATGATGTTCCTCGCCGATGAGCCGGGTCCTGCGGGTGTGTTTGACGTGCGTGGTAACAAGGTAGTGAACAACACGCGCGCGTGCCCGGCCTTTGAAGATGCCCCGCCGCTCTCCGGAATCGGCATTGCGCTGCTCGGGGCCAGGGGCATGGAGATCAAGAGCAACCAAATCATGCATAATGTTCCATCAGGACCCACTGGCTTCTCTGGCGGGGTGGTCGTGACCAAGGGCTTCAAAGGGACGCCGCCCACAAACAACACCATCACCGGCAACACGATCCTCCGAAACAAGCCCGACATCTTCTGGGACAAGAGCGGCTCCGGCAATCGCTTCAAGCCAAACGACTGCAAGACGAGCAAGCCGGGACGCTTGTGCAAAGGGTGAAGTAGGTCTATCAGGGGCGATGGTTACGCCTCTTTGGGGGTCGAGGCACACAGTCTCGGCCCCACTACTTGCCCTTATTCACCCGAGTGTGTGGAGAAACAGTCCGAAAAGCCTCATAGGAGGGCCGATCTCCCCGCCATCGACGGCTCGACCCGGCATCCTATCGGCCTGTTCTCCCCCCGACGAACCGCATGAGAAGGATTGCCGTTCCCTGTCTAACCACCGGGTCATCATCTTCTCCAGACCCTCAGGGCGATGCGTACTGCCGTAGGATGGATGGTCCTTGGCGTGGGTTCTTCGCTCGCCGGACTCTTCGCCCAGAGTACAGGTCTGCCCGCGGGGTGGCTGGTCGGACCGATGCTAGTCGCGCTCGCCGTGGCGCTCGCGTGGAAAGAGCACCCGACGGTGCCGCGCTGGGGTCGAACGGCGTCGCTCGCGGTCGTAGGCGGCATCCTGGCCGCCACCTTCAGGCCGTCCGTCCTTCCCCTGGTCGCCGGCCACTGGCTGCCAGTGACCCTCGTGGTTGGCGGCACCCTGTTCTTGAGCCTGGGCGCCGGACTGCTGCTCTCCGGCCTGGTCCGCATAGATAGGAAGACGGCGGCTCTGGGGGCGCTGCCGGGTGCTGCCTCGGGGATGCTTGCTATGAGCGACCCTTTGGGCGCCGATGCGCGCCTGGTCGCTTTGATGCAGTATACGCGCGTGGTCGTGGTCGTCGTGACGGCTACGCTGGCCGGCCGGCTCGTGGCCGGGGCTTCGCCACAGACGATCTCTGCTCAGGGCTTGCAGGCCGCCCCGGGAGGGGTGGATCTTCTGGTCCAGGGAACCGTGCCGACCTACGCCGTGACCGTGCTGGTCGCGGTACTCGGCGCATTGGCCGGGACACGCCTCAGGCTACCGGCAGGGGCGCTCCTTGGACCGCTAATCCTCGGAGTCGCTCTGGCGGAGCTCGGTGTGGTGCACCTTGCATGGCCCCCTGGCGTGCCGCAGGTAGCCTACCTCGTTCTCGGCCTGTGGGTGGGACTGCTCTTCGATGGGGCATCTGTAAGGAGGGCTGGACGACTGTTTCCGTTCGTGCTCGCCTCCGCCGTGGGACTCGTACTCGCGTGCGCCGCCCTGGGATGGGCGCTCGCGGCGCTCACCGGCATCGACGGGATGACGGCCTACCTGGCGACCACACCCGGTGGCATAGAGTCGGTAGCGATCGTAGCCCTGGGTACCGGGGCCGACGCGCCGCTGGTACTTGCGGTCCAGATGCTGCGGCTCCTGGCCGTGGTCTTCGCCGGCTCGCTCCTCGGGAGGTGGTGGTCGTGAGAGGGCCTGAGGCGCTTCTCTGCCCCAGGCCCTACGGCTGTTCTCCGCTTGCCCCTTGCCCGCCCTCACCCTGTCCTCGTTCGGATGGTCCTACGCCCGGTGGTTACGCTGCGCGTTGCCCGGTGCCCGTGTCAAAGGTGCTGGGCTCGTCGGTGAATACGGGGACTCGAACCCCCACGGTACCGCCCCGGCACCGCCCGGGAACCTGGCTTCTGAAGCCAATCCGTGATGCGTCTTTGTTTAAAGAGCCGACGCCGCTCTCGGCGTTCGCCACCACCCGCGAAGACGTGGGTTACCTGCTGGAGAACTGGAGACCCCGTCTAACCTTCCGTGAGATCTATCGCCCAGTTGGCCTGCTGGATGGCGGTGTCGAGCTCGCGCCTCTGGCGGGCCAGTTCGTCCATCCTGCGCCTCAGGGGTCCTACCTCCACGGCGGGCAGGATACGGATCTCCGCCCGCCCGTAGCGCGGCAACCGGTCAGATGCCGTGCTCACAAGGGTCTTGAGGAGCCCGTAACGCAGCGTCATGGCGTCGCGGCGTGCCAGGGCATCCGTGAGCGTCGTCTCGCCGTCGGCGAGCGTCGCGGAGAGGTTCGTCCTGTTGATGCGCCGTACATACCTCTCGAGCTCGGAGACGAGCCTCTCCATCTCATCGAGGAGCTCCTGGGGATCTTCCGGCGGGCTCTCATCCTCCTGGACGAGGGCGCTCTTCTGGAGCCTCCCCCGCATCTGCTCGATCCGCCTCTGTAGGTCAGCCCTGTTCGCCAGGGCCTCTGCCAACTTCATGTTCCCTCACCTCCTTGTTGTCCCCTCCACGGTTCTCCCGTAGGGCTTCTCTGCCGAACAATTGCCATTCTACATGTATTAGACGGTATGTCAACATAGATTAGACAATAAATTGACTATGATTATTCTCGCAGTCGACTGAATTTAGGCGTATAATCATCGTGCGGGCGCGTGAGGGCGCTGGCAGGAGTCGAGTGGAGAGGAATTTGCACGGATGACGGTTGTAGAGTTCAGGAGATGGAGGCGCAGACGCGCCGAAAGGAAGGGTATGGGTATGTACGGGACCATCGAGGGCGACCTTGGTTTTGCGGAAGGGGGCCTTGAGCGGGCACGAGGTGCCCGATCGGGCAAGCCCGACTCGGAGATGGTGGCGCGGGCGGAGGCACTGGCGAGTTGGATCAGGGAGCACAGGGAAGCGTTCGCGTGTAGCCAGCAAGAGTTTGCTGAGGTGAGCGGTATAAGCCGGGCGACGTTATCCAAGATAGAGCAGGGCCACATCTATCCGTCCATGCAGGTCCGCAGAAAGCTGGCGAAGGCGTTGGGCGTCGGTCCACAGGAGCTCTGGAATTTGCGGCCAGAAGGTCATACGGACCGGGGCGAGGAGAGCACAAAGCAGGCATCGTAGAGAACCTCTCGAAGTAGATTCGGGGGGTTCCTTCCTTTCGGACCGCCGAGTACGCGCAGGAGTTGGCGGTCAGGTTTCGCTACCCCTGAGCTCTTTCGGGGTGTAGCGTTCGATCCACTGGCGGTACTCACGCGCTTCGCGTTCGGCGCGCTCCCTTTCCCACCCGAGGTGTTTGACTGCGACCCCGGCGGCGGCGTCGACGACGTCGAGGCCGACCCTCGGACCGTAACCAGCCATCGTGCGCCTCAAGAGTACGTCGGAGAGCGTCTGCGCCATCTCCTCGCGGAAAGCCCAGATCACCTCGGCCCCGATCAACGCCGTCTCCACGCTTACGGTAGAGGAGAGGGGCGTAAGGAGTTCCGTATCGTCTTCGCCGATTTTCAGGACCTCGGCGGTTCTGACACCGTAGAGCTTGAGAAGCCTGTCGCTGAGCACGTCGGGTATGGTGCTCGCGGACTTGAAGCCGGCTGCGAAAGCCTCGAAATCCGAGGTCTCGCTCCCGGGCAGAGGGACCTTGCGAGACCGGCTCTTGGGTGCCTTCCGATCCAGCTTCTTGAATGCGGCGTCGACGGCCTGGCGGCTCAGGTTCAGATAGGTGGTCAACTTGCCACCGATAATGGAGATAAGTCCCCCAACCTGCGGCAGTTCGGCGCCGGATCTCTTCATCTTGCCGCCTGCCTCGGAACCTCCCGTCGCGTGGTCGAAGACGACGTGGCTACGGGTGACGCCGCTCGTTTCACTTCCAGGGTTATGGGGTAGCGGCCTCACACCGGCGTAGGTAAACAGCACGTCCTCGCGGGAGAGCCGCGCCTCGGGGATGACGTAGTTGGTCTCGTCGAGCAGGTATTGGATCTCCTCCTCGCTCGCCTTGATGTAGTCGAGGTCCCCCTCGTAGCGGAGGTCGGTCGTGCCGATCAGGTACCGCCCGTTCCACGGCACGATAAAGTACGGCCTGCCGTCCTTGCGCGCCTCGATGTAGAGGGCCTCGCCCTGGGGGGCGCCGGGGAAATGATCCACTATGAGATGGCTGCCCTTGGTGCCGCCTATAAAGCGCTCGTCGTTCTCCTCGGTGCCGTGTCCTTCGAGATCAGCGAGAACCTCATCCACCCAGGGGCCTGCGACGTTCACCGTAACAGGGGCGCGGGCCGCGTATCTCCCTCCCCCTAAGACATCGGTGAATTCGACGCCCTTCACGTCGCCGTTCTCTAAGATCAGGCGGTCTACTTTCGCGTAAGTAATGATGGTTGCGCCGTTGTCGCGGGCTGAGATAGCGTTCTCTACGGCGACCCTTTCTGCGTACTCCACCTGCGCGTCGTAGTAGAAGGCGGCCGCTTTCAGGCCTTCCGGGTTGAGGCCTGGCTCGCGATCCTGAACCTTCTTGCGGCTGAGCATCTTATGACGGTCCATGCTCCTGTCGTAGGAGAGGACGTCGTAGACGTTCATGCCGAGTCTTATCATGAGCGGCCCGCGTGAGCTTCTGTCGTAGATGGGAACCAGGAAGCCAAGCGGCTTGACCAGATGCTGCGCTACGTGCAGTATCGCCTCTCTATCCCTCAACGACTCTCTTACCAGCGCGAACTCGTAGTACTCCAGGTAGCGCAAGCCGCCGTGGATCAGACGCGTCGCCCACTGCGTCGTCCCGCTGGAGATGTCGCCTTTGTCCAGGAGCAACACCCGCAAGCCCCGCATCGCGGCGTCACGGGCTATGCCGGCGCCGTTTATGCCTGCTCCCACCACGATGAGATCGAAGGCCTGCCTCTCGACGTCCTGCGGTATGCGTGATGACATCTCTATCCTTTCCCTGCTTTGCTTTCTGGTTCGCCCCCGAAAAACGTACTCCAGGGCATGTCCAAAGGCTCGTCCAATCCGACCACGGAGTGCAGGTGGCGCATCAGCGGGAAGTCTTCGGGCCCGATGATACCGCGCTCGGTAAGCTTGGGAAGCGCGCCCCCGATTACCTCGATGGCCGCCGCTCCTTCGAGCGTCACCCCCGGCATCCGCCCGCGAGCCTCGGAGAACCGTAGCCCCGAGCCTACGAGCCTCCCTACTTTCACGTTACGTCCTCCCATGCTGGTGACGAACATGTCCCCGACCCCTGCCAACCCGTATGGTGTCTCACGCTCGCCGCCCAGCAGTTTCATGAACCGCCCCAGCTCCCGAGTCGCCTGGCCGAACAGCGCGGCCCCGTAGTCATAGTTGCGGTACCTTGCCTCCGATTCGTCCTCACGGTCGAGTATGCCCTCCATGAAGCCGGCCCCGAGAGCGTAGCAGTTCTTGGCCGCAGCGCACACCTCGACGCCGACGAAGTCGGTCGAGGTCCACACATGATAGTAGGGGGTACGGAAGAGGCCCGCCATCTCCTCCAACACGCCGGCGTCGCGGCCAGTGAAGACCACGCACGTATCCCGCCGCACGGCGACCTCACCAGCGATGGAGGGTCCGGCGATGGCCGACCAGGACACCTGCTCCCGCAGGTCCTCGGGCACCTCACCGGCGAGCACCTCGGGGAGGATGCGCAGGTCGCCGCTCTCCGTGGCCTCCATCCCCTTGGCGATGGAGAGAACGTGTATGCCTGGCTGTAGCATCGAAGAGAGCTGCCCACCGGCCCAGCGCACACCGAACGAGTTGACCCCGCTCATAATGACATCGGCGCCATCGAACGCCTCCTCGGCCTCTTCGAGCTGGAATGCCTTGGCCGCCCGGGGGACCTCGAGGTCGAGGCCAGGATGCACTCCTGTTTCCTTGATGCTGTCGATGATCTCACGGTCGAGGTGCGTGCCGATCAGGCGCACCTCGTGGCCGTTGTCCGTGAGCGGAAAGGCGAGGGCCGTGGCCATTACGCCTGAGCCAAGAACGCTAACTGTCGTCATGCTTCGTCCGAACGTCGGAACGAGCCAGCCTCGCCGAAGACGCCAGGGACGGAGGCGCCCGCCCCTGATCCCCTGCCGGCGACGTGGCGCTCCGTCTTGTGCATCAGCTCCTTCATCTGCGGATATGCTTCCATGTAGCGGTCCACGTAGAACCTGTACTCTTCGTGGCGCCCGGGGTCGGGCTCGATGGTGTCGGCAGTGTGAACCATGTTCTCGGCCGCGGCCGGGATGTCGGGATAGATACCGGCTCCGATGGCGGCCAGCATCGCCGAGCCGAGGACGGGACCATCGCTCACTCTGGTGAACGAAATCGGCACGTTCGACACGTCGGCGTGCATCTGCATCCACAGGTCGCTCTTGGCAGGACCACCGGAGACGACGTTGAGCTTCGGCTCGAAGTCCTGCCCGCGCATGGTGCGCAGGATGTTCTCCGTGCCGTAGCAGATGCCCTCGATGATGGCGCGGAAGACGTGTCCAGGGGTGTGGCTCAGGGTCAGTCCCCACATCATGCCACGCGCCAGGGGGTCGGTATAAGGAGATCTGTTGCCCTGGAAGTAATCGAGCACGATCAGGCCGTCCGAACCGATGGGCACGTCGCGCGCCTGCTCGGTCAGGACGTCGTAGGTGTCTACTCCACGCTCACGGGCTTCGGCGGCCGCGTCGCCCGCGAACTGGTTCTTGAACCAGGCCACGATGGAGCCCGTCGAGGCCTGCCCGGCTTCGACGGTGTACTGGCCTGGGATCATGGCGTCCGTGTAGGCGCCCCAGAAGCCTGGATCGTGGATGGGTCTCGAGGTCTGCCCGATCATGACGTGGGAAGAGCCTGTGATCAGGGCCATCTTCCCCGGCTCGACCACCCCGAGGCCGATCGCCCCGACGTAGGCGTCTACTCCCCCCTCGGCCACAGGCGTGCCTGCTCTCAGGCCGAGTTCCTCGGCTGCCTCCTTGCGCAACTCTCCGGCGACCGTGCCGAGATCCAGCACCTCGTTGGGAAATTTGTCGAGCAAGTCTCCGGCGTCCACTGCATCGTAGAGGCTCTCGGGGTATCCGCCTTCGTCGCGGTCGTAGTAGTGCTTCGAGCTGGCCATGTTGATGGAGGACGTCCATTCGCCGGTGAGGCGCTGGATCACCCAGTCGCCGCATTCGCAGATGTGCCTGGCGTCCTTGTAGACCTCTGGCTCGTTCTCCTTGATCCAGAGCGCCTTCGGAAGCCCCCACTCGGCCGAGACAGCCCCGTAGCCGTTGTACTTGAGGGCGTTGTTGTTGGTGCCAGCGATCCTGTCAGCCTCCTCGGAGGAGCGCACGTCCATCCACATGATGGCCGGTCGCAGGTGCCTGTCGTTCTCGTCCATGGCGAGTACGGTGCTGCTCATGGCGTCGACCGAGATTCCCACGATGTCCTCAGGGGAGATACTGCTCACTTCCATCGCGCCTTTCACCGCCGCAACCAGGCACGACCACCACTCATCGGGGTCCTGCTCGGCCCAGCCAGGACGCGGGTACTTCAGCGTATATTGCCGTTCGCTAAAGACCAGCGGCGTCCCTTCGGGGTCGAAGATACCGACTCTCGCTCCCCCCGTTCCGAAGTCGATGCCAAGGAGGTAAGAACCCTCGGCCATTACTACGCTCCTCTCTCCAAAGAGGCCATCCTGGCGTGTTGCGGCGAATCTCTCATACATCCTCCCATCCGAACTCATCCCACAGACCACGAGGGACGAGTTGATCTATCCTCTGCAGGGTGTAGTCGGGCAGGTTCTCCACCGGCTCCCCGGCCAGGTCCTTTTCGGTAGTCTCGCCGGTCAGTACGATGGCAGAGGGCATCCCCGCGCGTTTCGCCATCTGGATCTCCGTGTAGAGTCGATCGCCGGTCATCACACATTCTTTCGCATCGAGCCCGATCATGTCGATTATCGTCTCCAGCATGATGTGGTCAGGCTTGCCGACGTTGACCTGGCACTTCGTTCCCGTACACGCCTCGATGGCCGCGACGATCGCGGCCGCGTCAGGCTCGCCCCTGCCACCGGGGAACGGGCAGTAACGGTCGGGGTTCGTGGTAACTAGCATCGCTCGTTCGTAGAACCAGATGGCGTCGAAGGCGATCTGGAGCTTGCGGTAGTCGAACCCGCGGTCGTAGCTGGCGATGACTATGTCGATCTCCTCGGGGTTCTCGGACATCCTGATCCCGGCCTCAGAGAGCGAGTTCTTGAGCGGCTCCTCGCTTATGGGGAAAACCGTTGCGTCAGGGTGGTCCCTGAGCAGCCACCTGGTCATCGTGACGACGGTATTTACTATCTCTGAGGCTGGCGTCTTCAGGCCGAGCTTGTCGAGCTTCTCCGCGTACATTCTTGGGTCTTTCGTGGGGTTGTTGGAGAGGAAGATCACACGTTTGCCGAGCTCGCGTAGCTTGAGGATCAAACGCTTCGCGCCGGGGAGCAGCTCGTCTCCCAGGTAAATGGTCCCGTCGAGATCGAAGACGTAGACCTCGTACAGCCTATCCGGCGCCTCAGGCAAGTCTGAGGACCTGGCCCCGATACGCTGAACCATGCAACCTCCTCCACTCTCCCGCAGCGCCTGGGAAATCCCTCGCTACCATCTTACCGACCACGAGCCGTCTGAAACAGTGGCAGCTCCCACGCATATCCCTGGAGGGGTCTACCTCAAGCCACCTGGTTGGCGATCCTACCGAGCGCTTCGGCGTCCTTGACCACGATGCGCCGGCGTCCGGTCTCCACCGCCCCGGCCTCCCTGAGCCCCTTCATCGCCCTGCTAACGGCGACGCGCTTGGCCCCGATCATCAGGGCGAGCTGTTCATGGGTGTAGTGGGTGCTGAGGCGGTGGCGTCCTTTGCCGGTCACGATCCCGTCTGTCTCCGCTAGCTGAAGGATGAGGCTCGCCAGCCGGGCCGGCACCTTCTTGAGGCCCATGTCGGCGATCCTCTGCTCGTAGAAGGAGAGGCGCTCGCCCAGGAGCTCTATGGCCCTTATGCCCAACTCGGGATCTCTCTGGATGAGTCTATAGAAAGTCGAGCGATTCAGGAAAGCGATCTTCGAAGCCGCTATGGCCTGAGCATAAGAGCCCTTCCCCTCCCTGGAAGTGAAGGCCGCCTCGCCAAACATCTCCCCTGCCTCCAATACGCTGATGGTCACTTCCTGTCCAGCTTCCAGGCGGTAGATGCGCACCCGTCCTTCGAGGAGCAAGAAGAATACCTTGCCCCTGTAAGTGGGAGTGAAGATGTGCTCGCCCACCTCGAAGGACTTGGCCAGGGTGCCCTGGGCGATCCTCCCCAACTGCTCTTGCGAGAGCAATGCGAAGAGGTCGACCCCGGAAAGGAGTGTCGTGTGATCCTCCGCCAACCCGAAAACCAGCTCCCCGCGAACTACATTGGCTTCCTACACACGCCTATTGTATCTGATGATACCGACATCTCGACGGCCATCTGTGAAGATCCTGGCACGTTGGGGCTTCGCCACCCTGTATGCGGATGAGTGAATGCTTGGGAAAGGAAGATTCTGTCGCCTGGCAGCGGGGGGATGTCATGAAGCCGGAAAAAGTGCAGATTGGTATGACGGTAAGGGTGCGCGAGCACCATAGAACCGCCGAGCGACGTGGCATGGTGGGTAGGATCACGGACTATTACGGGAGAGATGGGTACATAGCCGTAGATGTGCGCTTCTCGGACGGACAAAGGAGGCTGTTCTGGCCTGAGGACCTGGAGGAGATCTCCTCACCCCGTCCATGGTGGCGTTCGCTACTCGGTAGGACTGGCGCCGAGGCCTACCGCTAGCCGCTTTGGACTTCTTCGCTGGTTATATCGTTGGTGCTGATCCACTTTTTCGAGAGTGCCTTCCTCACGGCCTCCCCTCGTGAGGAGACCCCGATCCTGGGGTATATGTTGGCCAGGTGGCGCTTTATGGTTGCTTCTGAGAGGTGCAATGAGACAGCGATCTGATGGTTGCTCATTCCGCGGGCGACCATGAGCAGCACCTCCAGCTCCCGCCCGGAGAGCCCGTCGACTTCAGCCGGGTTCCTGAACGCCTTCGGAGGGACGACTACGACAGCGTCCCCTGGCCCGGTTGGGCTGTTTGCAGCGGTGTGAACCGCCGCCTGCAGCTCCTCCATGGTGGCGCTCTTTACCAGGTAGGCTACGGCGCCGAGCCCGATCAACTCGCGCACCAGCCTGGGGTCGTCGTACATGGTGACGATAACCACCCTGGGAGGCGGCGAGTTCTCCAGCATGCGCTCCATCGCCTGCTTCGCACCCATGACCGGCATTTCTACATCCAGGAGCACCACGTTGGGCCGTAGCTTCTCGGCGAGGGCGACGGCCTCCAGGCCGTCGCCCGCCTCACCGACGACCTCTATCCCTTCGTCGGTGGAGAGCATCTCCTTTATGCCCTGGCGGAACATGGCGTGATCGTCGGCCAGCAGCACCCTTATTCTGCTATCCGCCAACCTACCCTCCCCCGTTCCGAAGCGGAAGTCGGACCTGTACTCCCGCGCCGCCTTTCTGGGAGGAGTACACTTCCACCGTGCCTTGCAGGAGCGCTACGCGTTCCCTCATAGACCTGAGCCCGAGGCCGTCCTGAGTCCCGCCGTTGCCCTCGAAGCCGCGACCGTCATCCTCGACGTAGCCAGAGACGTTCTCTGGGGTTACATCCAGCCCGACCGTTAGGCTGCGGCAGCCTGAGTGCCTAACGGCGTTGCGAACGGCCTCGCGCAGAAGCAGGTAGAGTTGCCCACGCTGATAGTCAGAGAGCTGCGACTCCTTTCCCGAGGTGGAGAGCTCCGCGCTGATGTCGTCGGGCACGGCCACCTCCAGGAGATCCTGCAATGCCGCTACGAGGCCGTTCTCCGTCTCCGGGCGCCGGAGCTCCATGGAGAGGTTCCTGGTCTGCTCCAGCGCGGTCTTCGTCATCTCCTTCGCCGTTTGTAGCTTGCCGTGGGCCCGCACGGGATCTTTCTCCGCCAGCGCTTCGTAGAGCTGGAGGCTCTGGTGGGCTACGCCCATCGAGTGGGCCACCCTGTCGTGGAGCTCGCGGCTGATCCTTACTCGCTCCGCATCCTCGGCGCTGGCGCCCACCTCCAGGGAGTGGAGCCGGTCGCGCTCCTGCTCTGCCTGCTTCTGTTCCGTGACGTCGAGGGTGACCCCTAGCACCCGCGCAGGCACGCCCTTCTTGTCCCTGTGAACCCGGCCCTTGGATTGGACCCAGCGGACGTCGCCGGTGGGCCTGACGATGCGGAACTCCAGCTCGTGCGGCGCGCCCGCAGCGACGGCGGCATCCAGCATGCGGCGCACGCGCCCGCGGTCGTCAGGATGAACCCTTTTGAGAAACCCCTCGTATGAGGAATTGAACTCGCCTGGCGGGTAGCCGTAGATCTCGGCCATCGCGCCAGAGCAGCGGCACTCGTCGGCCAGCACATCCCAATCCAGCAGGCCAACGCGCCCTGCCTCGGTCGCCAGCCGGAGCCGCTCCTCGGCCTCGCGCAGTTCCTTCTCGGCCCTGCGGCGGTCCGCGAACTGGCCCAGCTGGCCCCCGATTAGCCCAACTGTGTAGAGCAATTCCCTATCGGGGTGCAAGACCTCGCTGCCCAGGAGCTCGATGATCCCGCGCGGGCCGCCACCCCCAAGAATGGGAAAGGCGAGGGCGCTCCGCAGTCCATCTGACCAATCGGCCTCCTCGCCGAACCGTTCCTCCTGCGGCGCATCCCCTGTCCAAACGGGCCTGTTCTCCAACCAGGACCTACCAGCCAGGCCTTCACCACGCACATAGCGAGTCTGCAGGCACGCATCCACAAAGTCGTCGGGGACGGCATTCGGCCGGTGCCACACCTCGACGCAGCGCAACTTCTTCTCCCCGGCCACCCAGAATACGGCCACCTGCCAGCCGAGGTTCTCGCCGAGCGTCTTCAAGACGTCAGCGGCGGCGTCCTCGAGGCCTTCGGCCTCGGCCAGTACGCCGTCAATGGCATGCTGGACTGCGAGGTACTGGCGGCTCGTCTGTTGCTGCCTCCTCCGGTCCGACAGCGTGCGGGTGAACCTCCTGCTCGCGTCGAGGAGGCGCTCGAAGCGTTCCCTTGTCTCAGCGGCCTCGCGGCGGGCTCTGATCTCGCGGGTGCGCGACTCCTCCAGTTCCTGTTCGAGCCGCTCTACCTCGACGCCCCGGCTCCCGGCAGCCCAGGCGTTCCAGTCCGACTTCTGCCTGGCGGCGTCTCTAGCCATCCGTTACCTCGCGGATGATGATCACACCCCCAGTAATGCTGTTGCCTTCGATGGCCCTGATATTGGCATCGAAGGTTCGTAGAATCCCGTCCTTCCCCGCGACGGCGAACCGTGTGGCGAAAGACTCTCCTCTAGCGGCTCGCAACGGCGGCGTCGCCCCCGACGGTAGCTTTTCGCCTTCCTCATCGAGCACCTCCGTGGAGCCAAGCAGATTGCGCTCCACACCGGTATGCTCCCCGAAGGTCTCCTGGAAGACCTGGTTGCTGAACAGCGCCTGCCCCCCGGTATCTACGGCGAGTACCGCGTCGGATATGTTCGCCAGGATGGCTTCGAGCTGGGACCGCTCACTCCGTAGCTGCTCGACGAGCCCTTCCGCCCTCCGGCGTCCGGCCTCCGTCAACTGGCGTTCCTCTTCCCTGCTCTGCGCCAGCTCCTGCAGCTCCGTTGCCCTGGACTGTAGATCGTCGTTGGTGGTGTTCAGCTCCTCGACGGTAGCATGTAGCTCCTCGTTCAGGGTTTCGAGCTCCTCGTTGGTCGCCTGGAGCTCCTCGTTAAGCGTCTCTACCTCTTCGGCCGAGGCCTGGGCTTCCTCGGTGTTCACCAGCGACTCCTGGTGGGCGGACTGGAGTTCTTCGTTGAGCTGGCCGAGCTCCCGGTTGGCCTCTTCGAGCCTGAGATTCTTCTCCGAGAGCCGCCGCATCCGCACCTCCGCAGTGGCGTCTTCGACCACGACGAGCACGCTCTCCACCCCTTGCCCTTCGACCTCGACACGCCGGGGGTGGCAGGTGAGCCGCAGATAGCCGGGCTCGCCGGTGGCGGCCTCCTCGACGGCGAACTGCTCGGTCTGTGTGGTCCTTCCTTCCTTGAAGGCCCCGTCTATGGTCCTGCGGACCTCGGCGTAAGGCGCCTCCTGCATCGCGTGCAGGAAGTCCTGCCCCACGCCCACGCCGGGGATAGAGAGCATCTGCCGGGCGGCGGTGTTCATCGCCTCGATGGCGTAGTCGCGGGCCACCACAACGATGCCCACAGGTAGCCGGTTGAGCAGATCCTCGCCCGCGGTACGGGACGCAGCGGACAGTTGCTGTTGCGTCTCGGCCTGGCCCTGGTTGACGCCCCGGTCGCCGAAACTCCGCTCCAGGCGCACCCTGGGTGCCTGGCCCTTCGGGAGCGTCGGCGGCAGGAGGAAGCGTTGTCCCTGCCGGCGGTAGATCTTGTTTTGCCGGTCTACTGGCGCGAAGAAATCGGCCAGAGGAGAGGGCGATTCAGCCTTGCCCACCACCAGGTAGCCGCCGTCGCGCAGGGAGTAGGCGAACAATTGAAGCGCCCTGCGTTGCAGCTCGGCGGAGAAGTAGATCAAAACGTTGCGGCTCACCAACATGTCTATGTTGGGGAAAGGCGAGCGTTGGGCCAGGTCGTGCTCACCGAACACGATCATACCCCGGATCTGCTTTTTCACCTGGTAGGAGCCATCCTCCTCGACGAAGTAGCGCCCTATCTGCTCTGCGGAGAGTCCTTGGAGTGCCGAGGGAGGGTAGACGCCGCGCCTGGCGAATCTTATGGCATCCTCGTCGATGTCGGTGGCGAAGATGCGCACGTCGAAGAAACCCGCCTCCCTGCCAAGCACCTGGGAGACCAGGATCGCCAGCGAGTAAGCTTCCTCTCCGGTGGCGCACCCGGCGGACCAGATCCTGAGCTGGTTCTCCTTCTGGCGGGCCTCTTCGATAAGCCCGGGCAGTACCTCCTCTCTGAGGTGGTCGAACAGATCCGGATCACGGAAGAACTCGGTCACCTTGATGAGGAAGGTGCCTATTAGCTGCCTGTACTCTTCAGGGTGCTCTTCCAGATACCTGGAGTATTCGTCGAGGCTCTCGCATTCGGTGACGGCCATCCGGCGACCCAGACGCCGCAGGATCGTGGGCCGCTTGTAGCTCCTGAAGTCCACCCCCCGATTGCGGTGCAACTCCTCGAGGAAATGCCCCAGGTCGCGTCCTTCGTCCTCAGAGCTTTCCTCAGGTACCACTATGCCCGAGATCAAATTCTTCAGTACAGGCCCGATCTCCTCCAATGAAGAGACGATGTCGACGGTGCTCGGGGCCAACGAACGTGGCATCTCGCCGAACTCGGCGGTCTCGGGGTCCTGTATGATGACCGTGCCCCCGGCCTGGCTTACGGTACGTGCGCCCTCGGTGCCGTCCGTGCCCGTGCCGCTCAGTACGATGGCGATGAGGTTCTCCCCGAAAACCTCTGCCGCGGACTCCATGAGCAGGTTTATGGAGGGCTTGGGCTGACCCGAGGCCGGCTCGGAGCTTAGATCTATCTCCGAGTCGGTTATGTTCACGTGCCTGTTGGCAGGAATCACGAAGACCACCCCGGCCTGAAGCGGCTCGTGCTCGGCGACGGTCTTCACCGGTAGCGGGCTCTTGCGCGCCAGTATCTCCTGCAGGTGGCTCTCGCGGTTGGGGTCGAGGTGCTGGGCCACGACGATGGGGGCATCGAAGTCCTGGGGTAGGGAGGAGACCAACCCGGAGAGCGCCCCGATCCCGCCGGCGGAAGATCCGACTACGACGAGGTGCGTAATCGAGTTGTCCGCCAATGCTCCTCCTTGCTGGCTGTCTCGCGGGTGTTCCCCTAATGCCCACAAGCACAATCCCCGAAAAACGACCCCGGCGCGCAGGACACCAACCATGTATTCTACAGTGCTACGGACGCGAGCGCGACTACGTGGCCAGCGGGTCTTGGCAGCATCTGTCAACACCAGGTCTTCACGCTGCCTGTATCGTCGGCGGGCCGTTTTTTGCATACTTTGGGCCATTTTTCTCGCCCGGCGTTACCGAGGACTTATCGTGCGATGGCGGACGTGTTATTAGTGGTTAGATAGTCCGCAGTGGGTAACCGCGCGCCGCGGAGGGTGTCACCGGACCACTGTAAAGGGGAAGACGAATGGACGGTTCTCAGAGGTTGCAAAGCGAAAGAGTGACCCAACACGGAGAGATCCCAGGCTTACCCGACGGGCGGTGGCTCGTGCCGTTTCTCCTGCTGTACGTGCGAAACGGGGACACCAACGTCTACGAACTCGCCGAGAGGCTCAGCGATCTGGGCTTCGGCGTCGGCACCCCAGCCGAGTTACACCAGACCCTGCGGAAGATGGAGAAGAATGGTCTCCTCGAGAAGGACGCTATCGTCCCCAACGGGAACCTTCCTGGATACGGAGCCACGAGAGAGCGGTACGATCTCACCGTGGCTGGCGAGGCCTATCTGGATTTTTGGGGCGACTCTCTGGAGCAGTATCGGGAAGAGTTGAGCCTCTTTCTCCACCTGTACAAGGGTGGCCGGGATGCTCATACGAGTCCGGCTACGGCGAGTACCGACAGCGGAAGGGACGGGCGGGATGGGGCTGGCACGGTATTCGTCCTAACCTCGTCAGGCCTGCGCCATATGGGCCTCCGGCCTGGTTCGGCCCGCCCCCACGCCACCGGTAGCGGGTTTCTCGGCTACCTCCAGGAGGAGATCTTCTGGAAAGACGCCCTGGAGCTGGTCCACGAAGACGACCTGCCTCTCCTCCGGTTTCTTGTCTCCCTGGTCATGGAGGAACCAGGAGCCTCGGAGAGCGTAGAGGTTCGCTTTCGCGACGCAAGGGGAGACTGGGTTCTCATGGACGTCTGCGTGCTGAACGTGCTCGAGGCCCCCACAGGTGACGACACGGGACTTCTCGTCGTAAACGTGCGCCAGACGAGAGAAAGTACATCTTGGCGCGATGAGATGCCCAACGGGAA
This sequence comes from Rubrobacter sp., assembly GCA_035697505.1. GTDB lineage: Bacteria > Actinomycetota > Rubrobacteria > Rubrobacterales > Rubrobacteraceae > Rubrobacter_D. Next base: position 2,824 of record DASSCV010000089.1, on the reverse strand, counting down.
CCAGCAGGCGCCTCGTTAGGTTTCAGCACGCCGGCTCTCAGCACGCTCCGGCCTGGCGAAGCGCTACCGAGAGCGACTCGCAGGCCGCATCCCCACCATTATCCGCCTGGACGGCGGCCCGAGCCTCTACCGCGAGGACTGGCTCGCCTACACAGAGTGGAGCCTTCTCCATTCCGTCGAGGACGCCCTCCTCCTCGGGGCCGACGGGGTCGTGCTTATGGCGTTCGTAGGTATCCCCGTGGAACTGGAGACCTACCGCGCCATCGCCGAGGCGCTCGCCGGATCAGATCTCGCATAGTGCGTAGAGGGGCTGGGGCAAGATGGCATCGGGCTACCTGACCTCGAAAGGCTCTATCACCCGATGAACGCGGAACCGATCCTGATCGGGGCCGACGTCGGCACGACGAACATCAAGGTCGTGGCCTTCGACAGAACCGGCAGGGCACTAGAGGGGGCAAGCTCGCCGACCCCGACCCGCTTCCCAAAACCAGGCAGGGCCCACTACGACCCCGATGAGCTGTGGAACTCCTTTGCGGCGACCTTGCGCCAGGTCACGGAGAAGCTCGACGACCCCGGACGCGTGGCGAGCATAGCCGTCGCCAGCATGGGTGAGGCGGCCGTGCCGCTCGACTCCAGCGGCGAGCCCACCCACGACATCATCGCCTGGTTCGACGCCAGGGCGGGACCGCAGGCCGAGCAGTTGGGCCGCGTCGTCGGACAGGACCATCTCTTCGGCCTGACGGGGCTCTCGTTGCAGCCCATCTTCGGCCTGTGCAAGCTGTTGTGGCTCAAGGAGAACGAGCCCGACGCCTACTCGCGCACGGCCACCTGGCTGAACGTGGCCGACTACATGGCGTTCCGTCTGTGCGGCGTCGCCGCCACGGATTACTCCCTGGCCTCACGCACCCTGGCCCTCGATCTGCATGGATTGCGGTGGGCAGGGGAGTTGCTCGAGGAGGTGGGTGTCTCCCGGGATCTCTTCGCCCCCCTCCGAGGCGGGGGCTCGTTCCTCGGTCCCGTGACCCCTGGCGCTTCGTCCGCAACAGGGCTACCACAGAGCGCCGGGGTCGCGGCCGGCGGCCACGACCACGTCTGCGGCGCCCTGGCCGTCGGCGTCACACAGAAGGGCACCATGCTCAACTCGCTCGGTACTGCAGAGGCGATCTTCCTGCCGCTCGAGCGCCCGCTCACAGACCCCCAGGTCGGGCATCAGGGCTACACCCAGGGAGCCCAGGTGGCGGGCCATTACTACGTCTTCGGCGGCCAGTACACATCGGGCGCCAGCGTCGAATGGTTGCGAGAGGCCCTTGGCGGGGTCGACTACGACACCTTGATCGCCGAGGCCGAGGAGGTCCCGCCGGGGTCCCTTGGCTCCTTCTTCCTGCCGTACCTGCGCCTCGCAAACCCGCCGTACGACGATCCCGCAGCGAGAGGGGCGTTCGTCGGTCTCAGCACGGACGTCAAGCGTGGAGCCCTCTTCCGGGCCGTACTGGAAGGGTTGGCTTACGACTCCCGCAACTCGCTCGAACCGCTCCTCGCCCACTCAGGGATAGACGAGCTCACGGCCATCTACGCCATCGGAGGAGGCACACAGAACCGTCTGCTAATGCGAATCAAAGCCACCGTCTCGAACCAGACGATAACCGTAGCCGGGGTAGAGGAGGCGACCAGCCTGGGGGCAGCCATCCTGGGCGGGATAGGCTCCGGCGTCTACTCCGACGTTCCATCAGCCCTCGAAGGGTTGCGCTACGCCGAGAACCCCGTCGAGCCCGTCCAGGAGGAGGTCTCGTTCTACGACGCCGCCTTCCGGAGGGTGTACAGGAGGATCTACCCTAGCCTCCGTGGTGTGCACCACGAGATTCAGGGCCTGCAGAGGTAGGGGCGGGTTTCAAACCCGCCCCTACCTCGTAAACCACCGCTGCCATTTGTACCAGGGCACAGATACCTCCACCATCGCGGCTGGCCATGCCATGCTTACGGCGCGGCGTCCCTCCTTCGTCGAATCCCCGTATTCCTCTTCGGTCGCCACCCTGATGATTATCTCACCCGTGTCCGTGGTGAGTGGTCCGGAGACGGCACGGAATCCTTCGATGCGCGAGCCGTCTTCGGACAGTAAAAGCACCCGCTGTCCAGGGTCGGGAACGAGGGGAGGCCTGTTCTTGCCGAACGTCATCTCTTCACCAATCGTATCGGTCTAGAGCCGGCCGAGAGCCTCGGGGATCGGGATCTCTCCGGCCAGGATCTCGAACGTCTTGTAGGATGTATTTTCGTTTTCGAGCGCCTCGGCGAAGGTGCGGGCGACGTCTTCGCGGGGGATCTCTCCCCGCTTCCCTAGGTTCTCGGCCGCCTCTATGGTGCCCTTACCCTCATCCTCGGTCAGGCTGCCAGGGCGGATGATGGTGTAGTCGAGACTACTGCTCTTCAGACGTTCGTCGGCGCGGGACTTGGCGCGAAGATAAGGACGCATCGCCTCGGAGCCTGCCTCAGGGTCGCCAGCGCCAATAGAGCTTAGCATCAGGTAGCGGCGCACCCCACGTTCCTCCGCGGCCTCGACCAGCTTGGCGGCCCCGCCGTAGTCCATCGTCTCCTTCCGCTCGGCCCCGCTCCCCGGTCCGGCGCCGGCGGCGAAGACGATGGCGTCGCACCCCTCGACCGCCCTCCCGATCCCCCCTCCGACCTCCTCGGCTTCCAGGTCGACCACCACAGGCTCGGCGCCATCCGCCTCGACATCGCCTGTCTGCTCCTCCTTGCGGACGAGTCCCCTGACCTCGTGGCCATCTTCGGCCAGCATCCGTACCAGACGCCTCGCCGTCTTGCCGTGCGC
>DASSCV010000088.1:0-6843 GCA_035697505.1 Rubrobacter sp. | reverse complement strand
TATGGCCTCGAAGGCGTCGTGCTGAGCCTGTGCCATCTGGTGGGCGGTGCGGGCTGTCTTGTCGATGTTAGCGGTGGTAGCCACTGTAGTACCTCCATGGTAGATAGTAAGTCCTTGCTACTATGTTCTTACCACACATATATTCGATGTAAACCTCATAGCGTCAGGCTCTTCGTTTTTGCCCCTATTCACCGGAGTGCCTGGAAGGAGTATTCTGCGAACTTCGCCGTGAGGGAGTTCTAAGAAGTTCGCCTTGATAATACGCACTGGACGTATTATTGCCCCTCCTCGGGTAGGCCATTCGGACCGGGGCTATCTGCGTCCTCCGCCGCGGATCGGGGATATAGGGCGTATACTAAGCTCAGACTATCCGTGGTCGATCTTACGCGCGGCGTTCACGCATCGGTTTCCCACACGAGAGGAGCCGAGATGGTGCGCGTGCTGGTCACTGTGGAACCGAGGATGTACCGCGAGGCGCTAGCCCTCGCCGTGCAACGCAACCGCCCTGAGGCAGAGGTGATGATCGTCTCCGAGGAGGTCATGGACGGGCAGGTTAAGGACTTCGCACCCCACATGCTCGTGCGAAACGACTCCGACGAGGCGTTCCCGGAAGGGCTGCTAGGCAGCGTGGTGTGCCGCATGGAAGTGCTCTTCACGAACGGCATGGCCGCGCGGGTCAGCGTGGGCGCAAGCTCCTACTCGATAGAGGACGCGAACATGGAGGACCTGCTAGCGCTCGTGGACGAGGCCGAGGAACTGGTCTCGGGCTAGAACCTGGGCTAGCCTCAAGTGGCCGGCCGGTCGGGCTCCGTGACCTCCTCTATGGTGATCCACTCCCTGAGGAGCGCCTCCCTTGAGGCCTCGGTGCGGGAGGAGACCCCCAACTTCTGGTAGATGTTGGCCAGGTGGCGCTTGACCGTGCCTTCAGCGAGGTTGGCGCTCGCGGCTATCTGGAGGTTGGAGAGGCCTCTGGCCGCCAAAAGCAGGATCTCCAGCTCCCTGGCAGAGAGTACGTCCTCCACCCCGTCTGTGCTCTCCTGGAGCATCTCCGTGGCATCCCCACCACTGCGTTCTTCCCCTGCTGATCGAATATTGCTGTACGCACGGTCGCTACGAGTTGCTCGGCCGAGGCGGTCTTGAGCACGTAGGCGCTCGCCCCTACCCCCGTGAGCGCCCTCACGTAGCGCGGACTCTCGAACATGGTGACTATGAGACTCTGGGCTGATCGGGGAAGGGGCGCATCGCTTCTAGGGTCGCGACGGCCCTCTCGAAGGGCATCTGCACTTGTATGATGACCACGTCGGATCCGAGATCGCGAGCTACCTCCAAGGCCTGCGCGTCGTTTGGTACGTCGGCGAGTACCTCCAAGCCCCCGTAGGAGGCGAGGATCCCGGCCAGACCCTGCCTGAACATGGTGTGGTCGTCGACGAGCAGCACCCTGATCGGCCCGCTCGTACTCACGTTGGTGTTTTGGTCCTCTCCCACTACCCCCACGCTCCATTGCGGTAGCGCGTCTGGAAGGGTAGTCTAACGCATACACCTTTCGGGCTATAGGCCTTGCCGGTTTCGGTGCCGCGGGGCAAGCTCGAACGTTATTCACCGGAGCGCGTGGAAGGTGCATTCTGTGAACTTCGCCATAACGGAATTCTACGAAGTTCTCGTAGCTCCGGTCCGCCGCGCGTAAGCGGCGAGAGCTTACGTCACAGGCCCCGCGTACTAGTATGTTTAGCTTCTTTGTATGCGGGGCACATATATATGTAGAAAGCCTATACACCCACACGATACGGAGGTATCTCTACATTGCATATCACCACCGACAACGACCAGATAGACAAGGTGGGCGAGGCGGCCCAGACGATGTCCAGGGCCACCCACAAGTCCGCTTACACCGCAATGGACTATGCGCTTGAGGCTCAGGAGATCAACACCAAGCTCCTGCAGCAGACCACGCAGGCTTGGATCGATGGCTTCCGCTATCAGGCGAAGCTCTCCCAGGGGATGGCTCAGGCATTTTTCGGGCAGTGGAGGAATGCGTTGGCGAGCATGCCGCCCATGACGCCTGTAGAGCTCCCCGTACAGAGGCAGAGCAGGTCAGAGGTCACCGGGGAGCCTACCACCAACGGGGCGCAGAAGGTCACCGAGACGGCTGTCAAGGACGACCAGAAGAACACCGAGATAGCCGTTAAGGACGACGCCCAGAAGAAGGCCGAGAAGGCTGCCGAAACGCAGCAAGCCGAGAAGGTCGCCAAGGACACGCAGAAGGCCGAGAAGGCTGCCGAGCAAACGCAGAAGGCTACTGAGACGGCTGCCAAGAGCGCCCAGAAGAGCAGCGAGCCGGCTGCCGAAGAAACGCAGAAGAGCACCGAGATAGCTGCCAAGGATGCCGAGGAAACGCAGAAGAGTACTGAGATAGCCGCCAAGGATGCGCAGAAAAACACCGAGACGGCCACCTTCCCGATAGAGGGCTACGACGAGATGAACGTAGGCGAGGTCTCCGAGCGCCTCGACGGCCTCTCCGTCGACGAGTTGAGGAGGGTTAGGAAGTACGAGAAGGACAACAAGAACCGTGGGACCCTCCGCAAAGAGATGAAGCAGAGGATTAAGACCACTTCGTAGAAGAATAGAAACGTACACCATAGAGAAGGGTGGTCGAGATGGCCAGCATAGGCACGAAGATCAAAGAGGCGGCGACGAAGGCCGCCAAGGACAAGGTTTCCGGGGACGAGAAGGATAAGCGCACCGGAGGCTCGGAAAGCGGCGTGGACAAGGCCAAGAGGACCGTCACGAACCGTCTGAAGTAGAAGAGGATACTATCGGGCCGGTTCCCTACGGGGTCCCGGCCTTTTCGTTACCATGCTTTGTGGGGGAACGTGGCTAGGGTAGTAGGAAAGGGATAGTAGGCACGGTGGTAATAGCCGTTGGGGAAGATCATCTGCGACCGGGCAGGCACAGAGAGGTCTTTACCCCACAGGGTCTCGTTCGCCCCGACGAGAGCCTCCCCGTTGCGGTAGGAGTTGGAGGCTGTCACGTAGATCGCTCTGACCCTCGGTGTACGCTCCGTCCTCTTCGAAAGAAGGGTGAGGCGATACTGATAGGCGTCGGCATATAGGGGACCGATGCTCTGGAGGGTGTCCGTCAGTACACGCCAGTCTCCAGCTCTCTGTCCGTCTACGCTGTGGCGCTTTATGGTATCCATCCCTCTGGCCCACACGCCCATGTCCCACCAGCGGGTCCAGCTCCCATCCGAGCGTACCCTCATCTCCATCTGCAACCAGGTACCGGAAGGCGTGCGCGCGTTCCAAGAGGGGATGAAAGTGTCCTTACGCGCTGAGTTGTACACCCGGGAGGTCAGCGTGCCCTTGGTCGTCCCGCGGGCGAGCCGTGCCGCACCATTCTTGAAAGTAATTCCCCTCTCGGTCCCGGCTGCAAGGGCTCCTTGAGTATAGTAGGCGCCGAAGTCTATGTACGATCCGCTGGCCGCTTTTGCCTCAGCCGAGACACATAAGAGCAGGCAAGCCAGCACGAGCGCCGCGACGACACTCTCCGGCAAGGTCCCTGGTAGAGCTATCCTCCTCACGAAATACATGTTACAGTCGGGCACCTTCAAGCGCACCATCTACTGATCGCTGTGAACAGATCTAAAACTGTGGATTATGGTCGCTATGAAAAGCACCTGAGAAGTCGCACATCACTCTAGATATCGCACACCTGCCTAATGATGCACTCGCGTGCATATGTTCCATCCTGTCAGAACTCCGACACTGGGGGAGGGGGATAGCAGGAGTCAAGGCCCCGGTCCACGACGAAGGGTACGGCCTGCCTGACATGGATGTGTATAAGAGCCGCTTAGAAGGCCGCAACATGAGGTTGGGTCTCGGCCACCTTGCGTTGGCTATAGAGGTGTCTAATTGGGCTTAGAATGGTCATGGCCGAAACCGGCAGGAGGTGTCGAGTGATGAGTCGCCGCCATGCGGTCCAGAGAATACCGCCCGCATCGCACGTAAAGACGTACTTAAGGGCCTTCCTTACCGTATCGTTGTCAATCTACAAATACTCTCGGGCTCAGGTTCCGCTCTGTGCTAACCGAGGATGGCGCTCGACGGATAGAATTGGGCCAAAGGAGAAAGATCATGATGAGACGTTGGGAAGGCGGAGGTTTGGAGCCGGTCGGAACTAGAGACCATGCGCGCGGGCCGAAGGACGCGCCGGTGACGCTTGTGAAGTATGGCGACTACGAATGTCCCTATTGCGGAGAGGCCCACCCCGTGCTCAAGGAGTTGCAGGAGAGGGTGGGTGAGCGGGCGCGCTTCGTCTTCAGGCACTTCCCGCTCGACTCGGTGCATCCTCGTGCCCGCCGTGCCGCTCAGGCTGCGGAGGCGGCCGCCTCTCAGGGCCGCTTCTGGGAGATGCACGACCTCCTCTACGAGCGTCAAGACGAACTCGACGACGAAGACCTGATGCGCTACGCAGCCGAGCTCGGACTCGACCTGCGACGCTTTGAGGAGGATCTGACGAACGATCACCACGCCTGGCGCATCGAGGTGGATCGCCTCAGCGGGGATCACGCGGGGGTCAGGGGAACGCCGGCCTTCTTCGTAAACGGCGTCAGGTACACAGGCCCTGTAGACCTCGAGGGGCTGATGGCGGTCGTCGAGGAGGCAGCCAGCAGCCCAAGCGCGTCATTCGGCGAAGAGGGTGGGGCCGAAAGAACTGGCCCACTGGCGCACTTGCTAGACGAGGTTTGCTCCGAGAGGCGCGGCGTGAACAACAGGACGCTCAGAAGGGTGGTAAACCTCGCGGTGGAGATCGCTCGCGAGGGGAGGGAAGGACGCAAGATCGGGACCCTCTTTGTCGTGGGCGACTCAGAGGCAGTCCTCACGCACTCTAGGCCAATGATTCTCGATCCGTTGTACGGTCACCCGCACGAGAGCAAGCGCATAGATGACCCGAACCTGCGCGAGACGCTCAAAGAGCTTGCCCAGCTCGACGGGGCGTTCGTGGTATCGGACGAGGGTGTGGTCCTCTCGGCGACTCGATACATCGACGCGGTCTCGAACCACTTAGAGGTGCCCCTGGGGCTTGGCAGTCGCCACGTTGCTGCCGCCTCTGTGTCGAGCCGAACGGACGCCGTGTCTGTCGCTGTCTCTGAGAGCTCGACGGTGAGGATGTTCGACGACGGAGAGCTCGTCGCAGAGATCGTCCCTGAGCTCTGGATACTGGGTGGGTATGGTTCGTACCTTGATGGCTCGAGGATGGGTCGCGAAACCAGAAGGACCACTCTGTAAGAATCACCTTAACACCACATCGCTTCCAAGCAGTACAACACGTGCGAGCTGCGCTCTAGCGTCCGGCCGGATAAAGAGACTTCCGAGCTGGAGTTGACGATAAGGCTGCCTACCATACCCGTCGTCTTGCTGACGCTGATCTGAATTGTTCCTTTCCGCCGCTAACACCTCCCTTAGGAGCGGCGGAACGTTTTGGGCAGATTAGCATCGAGCATCGTGAGCAACGGTGTTTAGGGGCCTAGATCTCTACCCAGGCGCCTTTGCGAAGTGCTTGTGCCAAATGTGGTGCACCTCTCACTGTACACCCCCCACAATTTCCGTTCCGCTAAATCCGCCGGGAGCGAGGGGGTGGCAAGTGGTTCCGAATCCCGTATAAACGGGAAGTAAGCAGACCAAACAGGCCTGCCAAGGGGCCGAGGGTGACCACAGAAAGGAGCAACAATGAAGAAAAAGGAACTCATCGAGCGGATCGCCAAGGAAGCTGGGGTGCCCAAGAGCGAGGCACAGAAGCACTTCGAGGCCTTCGAGGAGGTGGTGACCGAAGCGCTCAAGGCTGGCGAGGAGGTCCAGATCACAGGCTTCGGGAAGTTCTCCGTTAGGGAGCGCAAGGCCAGGGAGGGCAGGAACCCCCAGACCGGCCAGAAGATGAAGATCGCGGCCCAGAAGGTTCCCTCCTTCAGCGCGGGCAACGCCCTGAAAGAAGCGGTCTAAGAGCTGTGGAACAGAGGTTTCCTTGACCGAGGCGGCGGCGAAGCCGGGACCTTGCCAGGTACGCAGTAAGACGGAGAGTCCTTGCCCCCGCAGCGCAGAGGTGGAGATCCTGGGTGTGGCCTTCTGCGGACCATGTGCCCGCAAGCAGGAGGTATATTTCGCCATCGGCGAGCTTACGCACGAGGAGGCGCGGGACCTCCACAGCAAGCCCCTAGCCGTGGTGCTGAAGAGGAAGCGGCAGAGGCACACGTGTAGTACGGAAAGCATCGCAGCAGAGATGCACTACGGGCTCTCGGGCGCCCGCGAGCCCCAGGCTATCGCGCTTACGAACAGCTAACTTCACCTTCAGCGAGGGGGAGGGGGCAGGAGTTCGGCATCTCAATCTGCTTCCAGATACAGTGGTTCGCACCTAGACGCGCAAAGAAAGTCATCCAGGGCATTTTGACTCGTTAAGTCCTTAGAACACTCAAGTACAATCGGTCTTAAGACGATACCTATTAATCGACACACGTTCGTTGTTTGGAGGACACATTGGATAAGAGCAAGGCTATAGACGCCGCAGTCTCCCAGATAGAGCGGCAGTTCGGGAAGGGTTCGATCATGCGCATGGGCGACGAGGAACGCCAGAGCGTGGCCTGCATCCCGACCGGCGCCCTGGCCCTCGATCTCGCCCTCGGCGTGGGTGGCCTCCCCCGGGGTCGCGTCATCGAGATCTTCGGTCCGGAGTCGAGCGGCAAGACGACCCTCGCCCTGCACATCATCGCCGAGGCGCAGAAAGCAGGGGGCCTGGCCGCCTTCATCGACGCCGAGCACGCCCTCGACCCGACCTACGCCCAGGCTATCGGGG
>DASSCV010000087.1:0-10506 GCA_035697505.1 Rubrobacter sp. | reverse complement strand
TATGCCCACGCTGCACCCCTTGATCTTAGGGTTGATGAGCACTACGTTCTGGTTTACGACGTTGACGCCCCCCTGGCCGGTCCCCGAGTTCGCGGGCGTGAGGTCGGTGGAACACGTCACGCGGGGATTAAGGTGTACGCTGTTGGCCGCAGGAGTCCACCCCTCCCCAAACGTTTGAGAGGTGGAGGTGGGCTTGGCGTAGGGGTCGTTGCCGCTGGGGGTGAAGGTACGCGTCGCCGGGGTGGCGTCGGTGTTGCCCGAGGCGTCCGTGGCCCACACGCTAAAGGTGTACTGAGTACCAGCCGTGAGGCCGCTGTAGCTCTTGGGCGAGTTGCACCCAGTGGGCGCTGGCTCCAGGCCAAGCAACTGACACTGAAACGCGGAGCCCTGCTCGCTGGAGGTGAACTCGAACGTAGCCGTCGTGCCGCTAACGCTACCGCTCGGGCCGCTGTCGATGGTCGTCTCCGGCGGCGTGGTATCCACAGTAGGGGCGGCCTCGGGGATGCGGAAGTAGTCAACCCTAAGCAGCCTGCCACTCGCTATGTTGGCCCCGCGCACCTGTACTTGGTGGGTCCCGGAATTCGCAGTGAATGGGAACGTATACTCCTGGTAGCTCGTGGAAGAAACCGTGGCGGTCCCGCGCAGCACGGGGCTCTGGGTGCCCGTCTTGGTGAAGACCTTGAGCAGCGGATGGTTTGCGTTCGTGGCATCTTTGCGCGCACGCACGACGATCTGAGTGGCACCTTTCGTGTAGGTCACGTTCATCCGCGCGGTGGCGTTGGCGGTGTATCGGATGGCCTTGCCCGCTCCGGTGGGCTCGGCGCTTGAGTCGGGCACCACCGAGATGCCCGTGGCGAGTGTCATCGACTCGCCCTGCACCTTTATCATGTCGGCTGCGAACGCGGTCAACGTGCCCAGGAGCAGCATTGCCACAGCCACAAACGCCCCGATCAAGAAGCGGGAAGGAAGCCTTGAGTTCCCCTTAGCGTGTTCGATAAGTGTCTGCATCAGCGCCCTCTCCTCCCTAAGAACGGAGCATTGTTGCCCCGCTGCTGCTGTTCGACAGCCCGGCTACCTTCCAGCTAGGAGGCCCTAAGGCTTTGCGCCCCCGCTTCGCAGCGAGTTTGCCTTTATCGCGACGCCGCAGCGCCAACGCTCGTCACGATTATACTAACTCGGAGGCGTCCACGCTATTGGCCACATGGCCATTTTCCTCAACCTATGCAGGCAAGGTTGTATGCCACGTGGCTATTTCTCAGGCGCGATACCGTCAGCGGCCCAGTCCGTGCCAGCCAAGACCATCATCCCCGCCACCAAGGCGGCTAGGGTAGCCAACAACACCCATCTCCCCTTCACCAATTCCTCCCTTCGGGAATCTTCCAACTACCCGAGAACCAGCCACCACCCACAAGAAATTCCCATTCTCGTTGGGGACCAATCTCTAAGCCTCTACCTGCGACGCGGGCAGTGGGTTCTCGACGGGAGCACTCTAACACCCTCGCCACAGGCGGCACATCACCCATTTGCTGTATTTTTGCGGTTGCTAGGAAGTTAGTAGGTGTTGCTTACCCTTCCGAGAATTCGGCTCGGGCGAATTTCGTAGAACTCCGTAATGGCGAAGTTCGTAGAATTCCCCTTCCACGCACTCAGCTGAATAAGGGATAGGTGTCTCGGCAGAGATGAAGGAGGGTTGCTTGCGTCCGATCGGGCCTTTATGCTACGCCTTACTAGGGAAAGAGGGTAGAGGCTCTGAAGCCCGTCCCGTACCTGGGCACCTCTTGGGACGAGTGGAGCCAGTGGCGCAACCGGCTACCCCCAATATAGGGAGGTGGTGGCGCGTGGGAGACGTCTTGTCGACTCTTTCGATGGCGATAGCAAACCCGCCAAGGTATGGGTGGCGCACCGATATTGTATGGAGTTCGCATCACGGCGCTTCTACCATGCACTCGGGCGGCGCGAACGGCTGGGGCTTGGTCCCATGACACACCACGGCCAGATTCGCTGGTACAACCCCACGCTTGAGGACTTCGAGTGGCGCGCACTGCCCACTACCGACGAGCAAGCCCTCTCATTGCTAGAGGGCTCCCCTTACTCTGCGAGTTGCACCCAGACCTACCGCCAGTGGCGCCAGCTGGGTGCTGCAATCGGAGCGGCGCTCATGAGGGCGGGCGAGGCGGCCAAGCAACAGAGTGAGAACCAAAAGCGGGAGGACGATGCAAGCTAGGGTCACGGCTTGGGGACAGCCTTCCGCCAGCGTCGCCGTAGTCCTCCCAGGCGACCCGCTCTACCTGCTCGGCCACGAGCCCCCGGCTGCTGAAGCGCGCTACCACCGAGCCGTCGATCCTTCCAAGGACCAAGAACTCCGGATCGAGGTGGGCGTGGTATCCGGGCGGTAAGTTCAGGTGCAACTCTCTTGCTCCTCGCCTAGCAGCTTAGTGCTCCGATGTTGGCTACTCCAAGGAGGAGGACCGATTCTAGAGCTAGCTGCTTTCTAGAGTTGGCCGATTTTATTATAGAAGTGCTATGCGCCGAGCGGCGCTCAGAAGTACACGCCGAGGCGTAGGAGGCAAGAAAGGCTGGACTTGGCAAAGACCCTTCCGAATAATAGCTGAACTTCTTAGAATTCCGTCACGGCGAAGTTCCGAGAATTCCTCTTCCACGCACTCGGGTGAATACCACCCTGAGCTCAGCCCCCTTCGGCGCGCTCCCGGAGCCAGCTCATGGCCGCTGCCGCCCCAGAGTTCAGAACCGAGATGTGCCCGTCTTCCGGGTATAGCCACAGTTCCGCAGACGGGCAATGGCGCGCCAGCCACTCGCCGTGCGAGGCGGGCACCACCCGATCCCGGCCCCCGTGCAGGAAAAGGGCTGGAGCAGCGACGTCGGCGGGGTCGAAGCCCCACGCCCCGACGTCGGCGAGATCGTCGTCGATGAACCCTCCCATGCCGCCGGCGAGGGCGGGACGGACCACGTCGATGAACCACGACCACTCGCCCGCGAGAGCGGCTTCGTCTTCGAGGGTGAACTCCGGCTCGTCCTCTGACTGGGCCAAGTGCTTCTCCAGCGCAGCGCGCCCGGCTGCCGCGGCGCGTAGCTCGGCCACGCCAGCTGGCCCGAATCCCTCGAACCAGTCGAGCCCCTCGGCTCCGAACGGGGCCATCCCGGCCACGACGACCACCCCCAGGACGCGTTCAGGAAGCAGCGCGGCGCACGCCAGGGCGTGCGAACCACCGCTGGAATGACCCATGACCGCGAACCGCTCGATGCTCAGTGCATCGGCGACTGCGGAGGCATCGGCGGCCGCCGACGCCACGTCCCGGTCTGGGCGGGGGGTCGACCCGCCGTAGCCGGGCCGGTCGTACGATACCCAACGGATGCCGAGCCGGTCTGCGTCCGAGAAAAGTGGCTCCGGAGGCGCTCCGATGTTCGGCGAGCCGTGGTGCCAGAAGACGGCGAGCCTGCCGTCCGCGTCATGCGCGCCAGTGTCGTAGGCGTGCAGCGTGCGGTCCTCGCCTAGCTCCAGATCGGTTTCCGTAACCACTCGCCTAGTCTAAGGGCCGTGCCCCTCCTTTTCGCCCCCGAACTTCGGAGAATTTACCTTCTAGGCAACTCGGTGAATAGAGAGGCAGGAGGCCCGCGCACGCCCTTGAGGCGCCTACCCGCCAGGCTGGCTCGCCCCCCGCGGAGGTTCGGGCGACGAGCGCCTGCGCATCCTACGCACGACGTACACGATCACCGCGTCACAGACCGCCAGGCCCACCACAGCGGAGGGCAGCAGGGTCAGACCGCCCGACGCCTCTCCGAAGTAGAAGCTCCACACGACCTTCACCAGCACCATGGCGTTGATCACCCCCAGTCCCCAGACAAGCGACCGCTTCCAGAACGCCACACCAAGCGCCGCGAAGCTGGCCGGCACGATCAAGCCCAGCAGCACCTTCCACAGCGACCAATCGCTCGTGAGGTACTCCCTCTCCACGGCCAGAAACTCGGCCGCCCCCGGATCGGCCCGCTCGGGGGCGGGGAACCAGAACATGCTGGTGGCGAGCGCAACCACTGTGAGCGTGATGCCCCAGAGGCTCCGTTTATAAGCGAAGTAGCAGAATGGCAGCAGAAACAGCGGCCTTATGTACCAGCTGAGGACGTTGTGGTGGCGCTCCCACGCCCACGCGGCGAACTCCTCTGTGCTTCCCGTAAGGGCCACCACCCCCACGCCAACGAATATCAGCGCCACCGTCCCTACCGACAGGATCACGTCCTTTTGCCTCACGGTATTTCTCCTTTCGCCACTCTCTGAGGGCGTGCCAGCCGAGGGTCGCCACCGCGATCCCGAGCAAGATCTGTCCTATCGACTCTCAGGCGGCGTCAGCTGGCCACGTTACGAGTGCAGCATACTCCTGTGAGAGGGGTGGGTGTATCACTCAAATGAGCGATCTTTGGAGTTACTTGGCCGTTGCGAAGGGGTTGCGAATTTCGTAGAACTCCGTCAACGCGAAGTTCGCAGTATTCTACTTCTACGAGCTTCGGTGAATAGAGTCTGTCTGCCGCAGCTAAGGTGACAAGGCTGGCGGTTGGATAGACAGGGATGCGCAGGCCTTCGTAAGCGCTTCCCAGGTCGCCCCCGAGAGCGGCACCGTGCCGCGGATGGTAAGTTCGCGGTAGCGGCGGTGGCCACGCTCGCCCGGCACGAACAGCTCATCGACGCCTGCCAGTCGCTCGCCTGCTTTGACCTGGTCGATCTGGGCCTCCATGCGAGACAGGAATTCCTCACGCGGTAGAAACGCCTCCACGTCGAGCGCCCACAAGGTGGCGTTGCCGGCCGTGGGAGGTTCGCTGGCCAAGTCACGGGCGAAGGCGGCCCCGGTCAAGACGCCGGCCAGCGCGTCGAAGACCAACGCCAGGCCGAAGCCCTTGTGGGGCGCAGCTGGGGAACCAAGCGGTGCTATGAGCCCGCCCCTGACGAACTCGTTCGGGTCGGTAGTGGGGTTGCCTGCGCGGTCGAAGATCATGCCTTCGGGTACCGAACGATTGTGTTGCGCCGCAAGCCGGACCTTGAATGCGGCGCCGGTGGTCGTGGCCACGTCGAGCACCACCGGTGGGTGGTGGCCGGCCGGGATGGCGTAAGCGAACGGGTTGGTGCCTAAGGTCGGTGTACGGCCGCCGGGCGGAGCAACCATCGGGATGGCGTTGGCGCAGGCGAAGCCGATTAGGCCGGCCCCTGCCGCCATCCTGGCGTAGAACCCTGGCACGATAAGCTGAGAGTTGCGGACGCCAGCGACCGCCATGCCCTTGCGCTTGCGGGCACGCTCGATGCACCAGCGCATCGCCCGCACTACCCCGACCACATGGCTGCGATCCCCTTCCAGGAGCAGGGCTCCCTCCGTCTCCCGCAGCACTCGGATGCGAGGTCGAGGGTTCATACCGCCGCGGTAGGCATCTACTAAAAAGCCGAGTAGGTGGACGCCGTGGCTCTCATGGCCCCGCAGTTCCGAGTCCAGCAAGACCTCGGCCACCTGTTCGGCATCTACGCGCGGCAGCTCAAGCGACACTAACGCCTCGATTAGGCAATGCCGCAGATCTTCGATCCGAACCAGGCGCGTCTCGTCGCCCCAATTCTCAGCCATGGCCACCCTTCCCCTTTCACCGTGGCGAGGTTGCGTGCATCGTAGCAAGCTCTTCGCACTCCCGCGCCCTCTTTGGCAGCGTCTCGGTTGTCTCCTCTTAAAGTGCCAACTGCAGAAGAGGGAGGCTAACGACCCAGTCGATCTCTGGATACCAAATGGGGGCGTGCGGTTAAGGGCGCCTCAAGATGTGGTTAAGAAAAGGCAAAGGTCGAGGCCCCGAAGGGCTCCAACAACTAGCAGACTTCCAAGAACATACAACAGGTGAATTTCGCAGAATTTTCCTTCCACTTGTCTTTTAAGCAGGGGCGGTCATCCGAGAACTGCGAAAACGAGCACGTAGCCGGATCTGGACCTCTTAGGCTTGCTCAGGCGGCCGTTTTGAGCGCCGGATGACGCTTGGCCCGCGCTAGGAGCCACACAACTGTGAACCCAAGAACAAACCCCCAGTATCAGCTGACGACAGTTTGACGACAACCGGCGCGAACAAACGCGAACCTGTGTAACTTCTCATGAGGACTTCGCGCTCCCTCGAAGCCTCTGCCATATGGACAAGAGGGCGGCGAGCAAAGCGTTATGGAATATTCAGCGCTAGGTAGGAGTCGTGCCAGGGCCTGAGACGCTCGAAGGCAGCGCTCGCGGCGAGCACCGTATCGTCGGCGAAGCGTCGACCCACAATCTGCATGCCTATGGGCAGCCCCTCGTCAGTGAAGCCCGCTGGGACCGACGCAGCCGGGTGGCCGGTGAAGTTGAACGGGTAAGTCAGGCACCAGCCCAAGAGCGGATCCACCTCCTCGCCGTTAACCTCAGACGGACCAACCGTGTTGCCGTCGTCGGCATTGTCGAAGGGAGGAACGGCTAGGGTCGGCGTGAGGAGCAGGTCGTAACGCTCGAAGAGGTCTTGGATGGCGTCGAAGACCTCGGTGCGTGTGACGTCGTCGAGCCTGTAGTCGAGGGCGCTCATCTTCTGCCCAGTCTCCAGGAGATCTACGAGCTGCGGTGTGAGGTCCTCCCGGTACTCGCCGAGCAGATCCACAACGCCTTCCTTCCTAAAGTGTGCGGTTATCTCGGCGTAGCGAACCCCCACCTCCCTCATCCATGTGCTGCTTAGCTCTCGCTGGTCATGCTTCAACCCCATGCTCGTCTCTTCCACGCGCGCCCCTGTCTCCTCGAAGGCGCGTACGGCCTCGCCGACCACGGAGAGGACGCGCTCCTCGACGGGGAATATGTCGAGGTTCGTACTGTAAGCGATCTTAAGGCCGCTAACTGAGCGACGAGTTGCGGCCGGGTAATCCGTGCCGTCGTCCGGGACACTGAATGGATCACGCGGATGAGGGCCTGCCATCACGCTTAGCATCAAGGCTGCATCCTCGACCGTCCGGCTGAGAGGACCACTGTTGGTGAACGGTGTGTGAGAGAGGAAGGCGTCCGGGCGGGTAGCGGAGGCGACCCGCCCGAATGTTGCCTTGAATCCGTAGACGCCACAGAACGATGCGGGAATCCGGATCGAGCCTCCGCCGTCCGAACCCTGCGCGATGGGCGCAAGCCCGTCGGCCACTGCGGCGGCGCTCCCACCCGAGGAGCCACCTGCGTTCTTGCCGGGGGCGAACGGCGTGCTCGTCGGACCGAAGAGGAGGTTGTCGGTAATCCCCCTGTGTCCGAACTCCGGAGTATTGGTCTTTCCGAGGACAATCGCGCCCGCCCTCTCCAGGCGCTCGACGTAGGTGGCGTGCCGGTTAGGGACGTAGTTCGCCATGGGTTTCAACCCGTAGGTGTTCCTGACGCCGATCTTGTAGTCGAAGAGGTCTTTTATGGCCACCGGTACGCCGTGGAGTGCCCCAAGCGCTTCGCCGGATCCGAGGGCACGCTCGGCCTCCCTCGCCGCCTCGCGCGCTTCCTCACCGAGCACGGTGATGTAGGCATTGAGCTTTCCGTTGCGCTCCTCGATTCGCTCCAGAAAAGCGTCAACGACCTCGATCGGCGAGAGGTCACGGCGCCGGATCCTTGCAGCAAGTTCTGTAGCCGGCGTAAAACAGAGTTCTTCGGACACGCTCTCCTACTCCTTTCGGCGCCAACCGCCCCAGGGGGCGTTCTCGTCTCTCGCTCCAGCGGTCATCATAGCCAAAATCTTCGGATGGCGAGGGCCACTATATCCACCCTCGCGCCCATCAGCAGTTCGGCCACCTTCACCGTGCTGCGGGCCGGCAGGGTGTCGAAATACTCCCCGTAGACCTAGCTGACGGTACGCTGGTGCGGGGGATTGGGCCGATGCTGGACCAGGTTGCCAGAACGTCCAGGGAATACCCGGTGCTCCCTGGCACCACCGAAGACCAAGGCGTTCTGTGGCACATGTCGACGGTTCCTTTGACGGCGTTCGGCTTCCTTTATGTGGCCACACCTTTTCGGCCCCCTCTCCATCGCGAGGGACGAGAACATATTCAGCAGGAACGCCGTCGCGCTACCCTTGTACCTGCCCCTGCACGATGTGTTGATACTCACCGAGGGATGCAACGGCGGGCCGGTGAGGCTCATGTACACCAACCCACACGAACAACGGCGAACAGACGTGAATACTGGCAGTGACAAAAGGGCGATTTTGCAGGCATTTCTGAACAACGGCGAACAGCTACGACATCCTGGATCTGACTTCACACGGCAGAGGTCGCTGGTTCGAACCCAGCATCGCCCACTCGGAGGAAATCCGGCCTCCCCAGCACCTTCCCGCTCCTCCTCGCCCGCTCGAGCCCCGCCTTCGTCCTGTCGGAGATCCTCAATGCCTCCTGCTGGGCGTAGTAGCTGGTCACGCCCAGCACTATGTGCGCGATCAGCTCGTTGTCCGTGTCAAGGAAGGGCTCGGTGTGGGGATTAAAGGCCACCCTGCACGCGTCGAGGTTCTCGAGGTAGGCGAGCGTCTTCCGTATCCGCTCCCGACTGAAGCGATCGAGCGCCCAGAACAGCAGCACGTCGAAGCGGTGGGCGGCGTCGGCGAACATGGGGTCGAAGTCCTTGCGCTCGCGGCGGCCCCTGATCCCGGACTCCCTGTCGACGTACTCGGCGACGAGCTCGTGGCCGTCCCAACGCCCGCAGAAGACCCTGAGCTGCAGGAGTTGGTTGTCCGTCTGCTGGTGACCCGGAACAGTGACGCAGATCAAAAATGGCAGGGGGGCTCTTCTTGGAAACCTGGCAGGCGCTTGGAGGCATCGAACGGATGGAGCGTCTTTGGGAGATCCTCTACGCCGCTGGCGTGGATGTGGTGCTCAACGGACACGACCACAATTACCAGCGTTTTGCCCCCCAGGATGCAGGGGGGAGGGCGGATCCCGAGGATGGCATCAGGCAGTTCGTGGTAGGCACAGGGGGCAGGAGCCTCTATGAGATCCCGCATCCGATCGCCAACACGGAGGTCTACAACGACGACACCTACGGGGTGCTCGAACTCATCCTGCACCCCAAGAGATACGAGTGGGAGTTTGTTCCCGTGGAGGGTGAGAGCTTCACTGACTCAGGTGCTTCCCAGTGCCACTGAGCGTCAAGTAGAGCAACAGGGCAAGGGACTCCTCCCACAGGGTCAGACCGCTGAAGTGAGTGAACTACCGAGAATTTCCCTTCCACGCACTTAGGTGCATAGGGGCATAATCACGTGCGAACGATGCTCAAGGAACTCGAGGGACGGACAAGAAGGAAGGTGTGGGCATATGAGCGAGGCCGCTAGCGGGTGTAGGAAGCTGCTGATCGTGGGGGCACACTCAGGCGACTTCGTGTGGCGGGCCGCGGCCGCGATCGCGGCCGCGACCTCGCGGGGTGGGGTGGCGCGGGTGGTAGCACTCTCCTACGGCGAGCGTGGTGAATCCGGGGACCTTTGGAACGAGCCGGACCAGACCATCGAGTACGTGAAGAGGGTCAGGAACGAGCAGGCTGAGGAGGCTGCCCGGGTGATCGGGGCCAGTT
The DNA here is from genome assembly GCA_035697505.1 of Rubrobacter sp. Lineage (GTDB taxonomy): Bacteria > Actinomycetota > Rubrobacteria > Rubrobacterales > Rubrobacteraceae > Rubrobacter_D. Next base: position 943 of record DASSCV010000087.1, on the reverse strand, counting down.
TCGAGTGCTGGGACCTCGGCGATTACCCCTTGAGGGTGAACGAAGAGACGCTCGAGCGGTTGGCTGACGAGATCCGGGAATTCGCCCCGCACGTAGTGCTCACCCACACCGAGCGGGACCCTTTCAACCCGGACCACCCGGTGGCCCATGCAGTCGTCTTGAGGGCGCGGTTGCTAGCGAGTGGCGCCGGGGTCGCCAGCGCCTTCGCGACCGTGAAGCCCCCGGAGCTCCTGTACTTCGAGCCCCACCAGCCGGAGTTGTGCGGCTTCCTGCCGAACACATTCGTGGACATCACAGACGTGTTCGAGGCCAAGCAGAAGGCGATGAGGGCGATGGCCGCTCAGAAATATATGCATGAGCACTACGCCCAGAGGGCAGAGCACCGCGCCTTCCACGCCAGGTACGCCACCGGCGAGGCCGGTGTGCGCTACGCGGAGTCCTTCCAGCGAGCGATCCCGCAGGTGGTGAGGTCCCTGTGAAGGGGGAGGAAGCGGACGTGGTCGTCGGGCTCCGTGACCTCGGGGTGGCGACCGTCTACGAGGCGTCGGGGCGAAGGGGGCTCGTCGACGCGCCCCTCGAGCGCGTGGTACCGGGGAGCAGGGCCGCGGGTCCGGCCCGCACCGTCCTGTGCGGCCAGGGGGACAATCTCGCGGTGCACGCCGCGCTGGCGAGCGTCCAGCCGGGAGAGGTGCTGGTGCTGACTATGCCCGAGCCCGAACCCGTGGCCATTGTTGGAGAGGTCATCGCGGTCCAGGCGAAGGCGCGCGGGGCGGCTGGCCTGCTGATCGACGGAGCCATCCGGGACGCAGATGAACTGAGCGAGCTGGGGCTCCCGGTCTGGGCCAGGTTCGTCCGCGCCCGCGGGGCTGCCAAAGAGGAAGCGGGTGAGCTCGATGTGCCCGTGACCGTGGGCGGCGTGCGGATAAAGCCCGGCGACGTGGTC
>DASSCV010000086.1:0-6757 GCA_035697505.1 Rubrobacter sp. | reverse complement strand
GTCAGCAGGCTCCGGCCTTCGCTTTCAGCACTTCAGCCAGAACTCGCGCGCGAGATAGCTGACGGGCTGACAAGACGCCTGGAACAGAGGACGTGCTGAAATGCTGCTTATCAGCCGCGCTAGCATCACAACTCCATACGGGACTCTTCCAGGTCGAGGTCGCGCTCGATACGGTGCATGACCTCGTCTCCGATGTTACCCTCGTCGCGCATCATGATGAGCCTCAGGCGTTGCGCCCCGAGCAGCTCGGCCATGAGGCGCTGGTAGGCGGCAGAGCGTACTTCGACGCCCTCAGGATCGCCGTCGAAGCGGGAGGCGAAACGGTTGCGGCGGTAGCTGTAGACGCTGCGAATACGCTCCGCCGTATCCTCGCGCACCCAGTCCTCGTCGACAAGCTCGTCCAGGCGTTCCAGGGCTGCCTCCGCGATGCTGATGCGGCCGTGAGTCTCTTCCTTATCCCCGATGCGGTCGTCCTCGAGACCGAGCGCCCGGATCAGGACCGGCAGGGAGAGGCCCTGGACCACGAGCGTCGCCAGGATCACGCAAAACGTTAGAAAGATGATGAGGTCGCGGTCGGGAAACTGCACGCCTGATGCCATCTGGAGCGGCAGCGCGAGGGCCGCTGCCAGCGAGATCACACCCCGCATCCCGGTCCACGCTATGACCGAGACGCTGCGCCAGGGTGGAGAGGGATCACGCTCCCTGATCCTGCGACTGGCCCACCTCGGGACGTACGTCGCAGGGAAGACCCAGACCATGCGCACGAGGATGACGGTCAGGCTGGTGAGGAGCGCGTAGGAGACGAGTTGGCCAGCGGTGTAATCGTCGAGCCCCTCGACCACGCTCCTGAGCTGGAGCCCGATCAGGATGAAGATGAGGCCGTTCATGAGAAACGTAATCAGCTCCCACGTCGCGTACCCCTGAAGGCGCGTCCCCGATGAGATTATGTAAGGTCCCTTGCGCCCCAGATACAACCCCGTCGTCACCACAGCGAGAACCCCGGAGAAGTGGAGATCCCCAGGGACGCCGTACAGCTCGTGGAGCATTTCCCAGAAGCTGTGTGGCAGCTCCTCCGCCGCCAGGTAGGCGACGAAGGGCGTGAGCAGCGAGACGATGTTCTGTACGGAGGGGTCTTCTGAGAGGTGGCGGCGCGCCCAGACGACGAGCCAACCGACCGCGAAGCCGGCGGCGATCCCGCCCGCCGCGCCGATGACGAACTGCAGGCCTGCTTCCCATATCGAGAAGGCGCCCGTGACCACCGCGGCGACCGCGACACGGTAAGCTACGATGCCCGTGGCGTCGTTGACGAGGCTCTCGCCCTCCAGGATCGTTACGATGCGGCGGGGCACCCCGAGGCGCTGGGCGACCGTGGTGGCGGCGATTGCGTCGGTGGGGGAGACGATGGCCCCGAGTACGAAAGCCGCGCCCCAGGGCAGCCCGATGACAGTGTGGACGACCGCGGCGACCACGAAGGTCGTCATCAGCACCAGTCCTACGGCGAGCAGCGTGATCGGTCTTACATTTGCCCTGAAGTCGCGCCAACTAGTAAAGAGCGCCGAGACGTACAGCAAGGGCGGCAAAAACAACAAGAACACGAGCTCCGGGTCGAGCTCCACCGGCGGTAGTCCCGGAACGAACCCGAGAGCCGACCCGCCGAGAACCAGCAGGATCGGGTACGGTACCGCGAGCCGCGTGGCGAGCGTGGCTAGCACCGCCACCGCAACGAGAAGACCGAGAATTATCTCAATCTGGTACAACGCTCACATTCACACAGTCAGGATCAGACAAAACACTCCGTCATGAGTTGTGTGACCTCCGCGTACCTGCCGAGTTCGCCCAGGAGCCGTTGTACTCGTTCGCTCTCCATATCTTTGCCGAGTTGTTCCAGGTCGTTTATGCCTACGGAAACGACGTACTCGTAAGGTGGCTCGCCGCCCGATTCCCCAAGGCTGCCCACCCTGTAGCCGCGCCACTCATCTACCGAGGTGAGGTCCAGTATCGTGGGGACGTAGCGTTCCTGGAGCCAGCGCTCATATTCTTGTGGGGCCACGTCTTCCTTCAGGTTGACCAGCACTATCATCGTCGGCACCGGTGCTCCTCTCTCAACCAATCTGTCTCAGTTCCTCGGTGAGGGTTGTGGGCTTCGATCGAGCTGTCCCACCTCAGACCACCACCTCGTCGACGTAGCACCACCGCCAGTTTCCCCCAGGCTCCAAGGACCTGATTATGGGGTGCTCGGTTACGTGGAAGTGCTTTGTGGCGCGGCGATTGGGGCTCGTGTCACAACCTACACGCAACACGGCCTCCCCGAGTCGCCAGCTGGCCTCCAGGGTGCCGTCCGGGCGGGCGACCACCCGGAGTCCAAGGTCCTCGTAGATCGCCCTGTACCGTACCGACCTCTCGTCCTCAGCCTCGCGCTCCTTCCTCTCGACCTCCTCCTCGGGGAGGTGCCTGATTCTATCGGATGTGAGCGTGTAGATACCGAGCGGGTTATCGGCGGTGCGTTCGGAGGGAACGGTCTCGTAATCCCTGACCACCCGCCGCCTATCCAAGAAATAGGGGAGGTCACGTGCCAGGCCCTCGGCCAGCTCTTCGAGAACCACCACACCCCGTAGACCGTCTCGGGGTCGAGGCTCGCGAGGACCGTCCGGTCGAGGTTGCCGCTCTCGACGAGCGCCCACAGATCGTCCGGGGAGTGGGGAGGTAACAGTCGGACAGGACCATCTGCCTTAGCACCGCCCGGCTCCAGGTGCGTCCGTCCCCGGAGACCTTCGCCCCCCTCTGGCCGCGAGGGGTGGGCACGCCCCCGGCCATGAGCGCCGACGCTATCCCGTTCAGGCCGACTCCATCTGCGGCCATGCGGAAGATTTTGCGTATGATGAGCGCCTCGCTCTCCTCGACCTCGAAGGTCTTGCGGTCGGGGGTGAAGCGGAACCCGTACGGGGCTGTCCCCGTCACCACCTCCCCGGAGCGGGCGCGTTGCATCCTACCTCGGCGAGTCTCCCGCGCGATCTCTGCCCGCTGCTCTTCGCCCAGCAGGTCCATCGCGCCGTCGGCGATGCGGTTGCCCGTATCATCGAGGGCTACAAGGCTCACCCCGAGGCGTTTTAGGTCCCGCTCAAACCCGCGCCGGTAGTAGAGGTCCCGAAAAAATCGGTTGCGCTTGGTCGCGAGCACCAGATTCATCGCCCCGGCCTCGGCGAGTTCTCTGATCTTGAGTAACCCTGCACGGTACGGGTTGGCACCGGAGTCGCCCTCGTCGGCAACCTCCTCAACTACCTCGTAGCCCTCACGTCTTGCGTGTTCGCGAAGGACCCGCCGTTGGTCGTTGAGGGAGTAGCCGTGCCTGGCCTGGTCGTCGGTCGAGACGCGGGCGTAGAGTATTGCCTTCGTCTCCGTCATGCCTACACTCCTTCCTCATCGCTGAACAGCCGCGCGACCTCCTCAGGTGCGACGATCCCCGGAGCCTCGGCCCAGTCTTCGCTGTGCTGCATATCAGCCTCGCCGTCGCCGTAGCAGATCTCCACCGGCACGCTGCTCTCAAAGAACACGGCCAGGCCATAGCGCTCGCCGTCCGAAGCCTCGATGACGTGCGGCTCGTCAGAGTCGAGCTGCCATCCTGCTCGCTCCAGAGCAGTCAGGATCTCTGCGCGGATGGCGGTGGATATAGGACCCACACCAGGTTCGGGATTGCTTTGAGTACCGGGATTCTTGCCGGGGATTTCGGGTGCGTGTACTCCGCTCGTCGTCACTAGGATTGCCTCCTTGCGGCTGTGCCCCGGGGAGTAGCGACTGCACCGGGGGCGACTGCTACCGTACCCTAAAATTATACCACACAAATGTTACAGAATCAATACTAAGCTTAAACTGTAGCTGTAAGTAGCCATAGGTTTGGCTTCACTCTTGGCGCTTTCCCTTTTTCGCCTTCTCTTGCTAGGCGTGTGCCTTACGGCACCTGGACGAGCAAAAGAGTTTGTCCCGCCGGGAATTGTACGGTCTTCTCTTGTATGGCTTCACCCTACTCTGCTTCGTCGCCGGTATTTCCAGTGGCCCCGGCGGGGTAAACGAGATTAGATTAAGACAGCCTGGACGCCTGCACTGGCGCACATTTCTGCTGGTCACTTGCCACATCATCTGCAGCCACATGGCATCGAGTAGGTTCCTGAATCCCCAGCCTTGGGAGCGTTTAGATCCCCTCTCCGTGAACCACGGGGTAGCAGCTGTTCACTAACTGACTCTCCACCACCGTCACGACCTCGTCCAGTGCCCGCTCCCTGGCCGCTCGTGGGTTGCGGGGGAAGACCTCTTCGTAGTGTGGGTCGGGGAGGAACTCGAGGATCGTGTCGAGTTCCGGGCCATCTGGCGCTACGGCGGCCTGGTAGAGCTCTAGCGTTCCCTGTGCTATCCATGCTTCTTCACTGGAGGGCTTTGCATGCTTTGAGAGGAGGTGGTTGCGGTGCAAGCGGACGAGCAACCTCAGGCAAACAATGAGGGCTTAGTCCCCAACCCACCAAGGTTAGGACCGAGCTGAATGAGAAAGGAGAGTCATGGAGGCCAACGGACTTCAGGAACGACCACAGCAGACTAACGCCTTTCCCGGCACGGCGCACCGTCTCGACCTGACGGCTCTCTTCGAGGGCGATGACTCCCGACTGAAGAGATTTGCCACGAAGTTCTGGCAACGTGTTGATGGCGGAACGCTGGACGAGTGTCGTCCATGGACGAGGCAGGTGTTTGAGAAAACGGGATATGGGCGCGTAGAGATTTCATTGCCGCGTAAGTCAAGGAAAGTCCTCTACGCGCATCGCCTAGCTTGGGCGCTTGCCAACGGCAACGTTATTCCCGAGCGTGTACTCGTGCCGGACCGCGACCTGCTGCAACCCTGAAGAGCTTACTTCCCAACAGACAAGTCGAAACCGTGGACCAAGTGATGAAACAGAGTGAGGCCACCTACCTGTTCGGGGTAGGCTTCTCCTCCGTCAAACGTTACCCCAGGATGGTCCCTTCCATTGTCAACTTAGGGCAAGGACAACTGAGGTGTACAGATGACGAAGGTTGTGCTCCCCTACCGGACCGATCTCTCCTACAGTGTAAAAACCCACCCATGGTGCATCCGGATCTAGGGATTGCCGAAACCGCTTGAGGATCTGCAACTTCTCCTGATCCCGGAACATCAATTTGCCTCTTGTGCCACACTCAAACTGGAAGACCAGTTTGGGCTTCTCACCCCCGAGTTGGTTCTTGATCTGGGCGGCCATCCTAGCGAACCCATTGGAGACCTTCTCCTTGTCTCGGCTCGAGAGCCATACGCTCGTGCCTTCTGGGACCTCCGTTTGTACGGTGATCGATCCGTCGGCCATGCTCACAGCAGGCATGCCCCTAACCACATACTCCTCATCTTTCATGTAGCTAGGAGCTCTGAAACAGAGCGATAGCGATATGACGTAACGAAACCAGTCGCGATCGTGGGTTAGGGCACCCTGCGGTAGATACTCCTCGAACACTTCCATGGCGGGTTTGCCGTCTATCTCGTAGATCATGTTCCCTTTAGAGCGCGTCACTATGCGCTCCCCACCTATAGGGATACAGGCGTGACTTATAGCCCAACCAGCCCGTGCCTTGCCTGAGAGCAACGCATAGGAGACCCCATCAGTGATGACTTCGTCGTCGCAATATTGATAAGTTGGCGGCGCCCAATTATTGAAGTTGACGTTAGCTCCCCCACCCCACATTGGGAGGAACCACTCACTTGGGAGATTCTCTTCCAGACCCCCAAAGAAGTTATCAACAAGGTTCTCCGTTGGAATGACGAAGTCTTTAAGCCCATCCGGGAAGACGAACAGGCCAATGGTGTCAGCAGATAAGCGGGGCATCAAGTCTTTGGCGACCCGCTTCCCCACGGCGCGCGGGTCGGCCTCCAGTCCAGCCGCTAATCCGTTGTGCCACCGTAGCTCGTCCGAAGAGATCGCCGTAACTACCACAGAGAAACCGGATTCGTCTGCGTCATCTCCGTCTATCGTACCCTCAGCCGAACAACCTGTGAGGGGTGCACCTGCTGTAGCCTCCCGGACCGCCCGCACCAAGGAGCGCTGGTCGTATCCGATCGAGCCGAACATGAAGACGAAGTCTGGTTTAGCGAGCCCCGCCTTCTTGAGTGCCTGCTCGGCAGCCTCACGACCTGCTACGTTGGGATTATGGTGGTAGCTCATGCCGACTCCGGCATTGGTAGCCATGGACGTACACCTCCTGCTTGTTACTAACACATCTTAGCTTATGGAAGGGTTGAGCAGCATCCCTCAGACGGTCTAACTCTCCTCAGAGATATGGCAGACTGATAGCCGTCTGGCTAAGGTAATTGAAGGAACAAACCCGCAGGAGAGTTTCTTCACCTGCTGGCGTTATCCGGACCACGCCCGCCTGAAAAGCCCAGGATAATCGATCACCAACCCGTCGGCGTCGACCGGTAGCTCGGCTGTGAACCCGCTCGGTAGCGCCTCGAAGCGGTAGAACCCGCCGTCCGCTTTCGCCTCCAGGCAACCGTAGTGCTGCCTCTCTGGTCCTACCAGCAGCTCGGGAACGCGGATGTAGGTGACCGTTAGCTCTTCGGATTCACCGGGCTCAAGCCCGAGCCTGCGGATAGGGAGGGTGTTGGTGAATGGCGTCGCCGAGATGTCGACGTCGATGCACCCCTCGAGCTCGGGTACGGGTTCTCCGCCTCCTCTGTTCCAGTGGCCCTCCCCGTCGGTGAGCAACTCGA
>DASSCV010000085.1:0-4786 GCA_035697505.1 Rubrobacter sp. | reverse complement strand
CGGGTTCGTCAAGCGAAGCTAGTCGGAGGCCTCGCCGGGTTCTTCGAGCAACTGGATATATCGCACGGCAGCCCAAGGGACGAACGCTCTCCGGGCGTGGTCTTCTTCGGCACCTTCTTCTTTGATTGCTTCTACGGTGATCCCACCGGCGTTGTCGCCAACCAATCTAGCGTCGAAGCCGCGCCCTCTGGAGAACCGCACGGCTACTCGCTTTCCGTTCCACTCCTTAGGCAAGTACCCGGCCAACGCGCCTCCCCTGTCCGCCTACTTTCTCCAGGCATCTTACCCCTACCTGAGGCCCCCGCGCTCGTTAGACATTCGGGTTTTTCTTTTTCACGTTGGTGCTCGTGTGGTGTTCTGAGCCTGACGGTGTATTCGGGTGTTTAGGGCATTGGGTGGTTGCCTACCTTTCAAGTGAAGAAAGGGAATTGGTGTGAAATTTTGTGTAAAAACATCTGGGGGGCCGCACCACCCTATTCGGCAGGCTTGGCTTTTTTAGGCACCCCCCATCCCCTGCCCTGCTGTCGCTATCTAGGCGTCGTAGAGGACCCGGACTATTGCCGTGCCGGCGCCGCTTTCGATGCCCGCAACTTCCCACACGTCTCCTGTCGGGGGGAAACCGAACAGCACCGCGAGGTGAAGAGGCGGCCCATCGGCTCCGCGTTCGGGACAGCCATCGCAGAGCGCCGGTGGTCTCTCGCCGGAGACCTCCACTCTCCCGTCAGGCGTGAGCCGATGCTGGCTCGTGGTGATGGGCCCTCTTCTGCACGGCTTAGGGCACAGGGCGGCTATGAGGTCCTCGCTAAGGCCTGCCATTATTACCGACTCCCTCCAGAGCTCTTAGGACTGTATCGCGAGCGGCCGGGCGCGGCTCCAGCGCCGCGATGATTACGCCTCTGATTTCCAACCACTCGGGGTTTAAGGCCAGGTTTATGGTTGGCGTACGATCCAGTTCCTTTGCGATCTCCGCTATTAGCTCGAGATTACGCCTCGCCTGTGCGATAGCGGCCAGGGCCGTGCGCTGGTCCTCGGGCGCATCAAGTATGGCTAAGGTTTGGCTTTGCAACGCCTCCATCCGGTCGAGAAGGCTATCCGCCCTAGCGGCCCGCTCAGCGTCCCTGGCAAGAGCCAGCAAGGCGGGTAGGTGCTCGCGCATGTGGTAGTGCACAGCACGCTCGGTAACGCCGTGCTGCGATGCTATGCGCCGCTTTGCCTGTCCCACGATAAAGGCATCCTCCATCGCGTCGCGGTGCTCGTGGCTACAGATGGAGCAGGTTCTAGGCACCTACAAACCTCCTACCTCGGGGCTGTTAAGGCGCTCAACCTCGACTCGCTCCGCTGCCCCCGAGGCCGACCCTATCTGGAGGGCCGTTCGGTAAGTCACTTCCAAGGTGCCCTCCTGGGCTTGGCCTTGGTGATGTCCTTCAAGGACCGGGGCGTCCCGGTTTTCCGGAGGGGTTGAGACTCCTCTTGCTCAGTCTCCCTACGGTCAAACCGGGTAGGCGTCTTCCAATGGTTACCTGGCCTCTTGTAGAGGTGTGGCATTAGGACACCCCCGATTGCACGTGAGCGGTGACTATGGACCGCTGCTCGGTTATCTCATCCTCGACCTCCTGGGCGCGGCGCAGGATTTCCTGCACTCCCGAGTGCCTGATAGAGCCCACGATCTGTTCGTAGCTCGGCCGAATGACCTGCTCGACAAGATTCTCGCTCATTTTCACCTCCAAGCCTTTCCGTAGCCCCACGATTGGGCACTGCGGGCCCACGATGGGGCCGCGCACCTCTTCGCCGGGCCATTAAGCGCCTTCTCAGACCCCACGTAACCGCGGTCACGGGATCTCATACGCCGGCGCGTTGCCGCCCTGCCCAGGTAGCCGTTGCCGTATCTCTCCCTGGCCATCACGCTGCTCCTTCCGGTTCGACTCTCATCAATTTCGCCGTCTGTTCCTCGTGGTGATCTATTAGTGCCCGTAGAGTGGCGCGATGCCTTTCGGCTTGGCCGCAATGGAAAGCGTGCCATTCGAGGCGTGCCATCTGCCTACGCTTCTCCTCGTATGTCCTTACGCTCTCCCGCCACAGGTCGCTTTCCTCGTCGGGATCCTTTTTGCGGGAGTGGCGCTCGATCATGGCGTCGAGTTGCTTCTCGACCATCTCCCCGTGCGCTATTTCCACAAATCGGCTCCTTTCGCTCTTTTCTTATGTACGCTCATCAAGCCCCCCCCTTCTATACATAAGGCACTGGAGGGTCACGCCGCTGCTCTTCACAGCAACTTCACCAAGCAGTACGCGGCGACCAGTGCAGAACCAAAGAACAACGCTGCCCAGAACCACGCAAGCCCCCTCTCCTCGAACTTGACGCAGAGCGTCGCCACTACGCCACTAAACAGGCCCACGATGCTCGCCCCCACAAGCAACGCGAAATAGTCCAGCGGACGCGCAATAATGCCACCCTGCATCAGGCCGCCCTCCACTGCGGCCCGTCCTGGCGCGCCGCCTCCACAGCTGCGGCGATTTCCGCCTCGCCGGCGAGGTCCTCCGTGTAGCCGAGCACGAACAGCGCGGACTGCAGCTCCCAGAGCTCGAGGCCGTACATCTCGGGAAGCCTGGAGTAGAGGTCGCGGATGGCCAGGAGGAGCTGGGTAGAGTTCACGGCTCTACCCACCCTTTGCCGAGGACCTCTTCGCGGGCCATCCCTTCAGACATGCCCTCACGGACGAGCTTGCGGATGCGCTCCAGCTGCACCGCCGTAGCTGATTCATGATCGCCCTGGGGGTGAGTTTGTGAGTTAGTTGAGTTCAGGTAGAGAAAGGAAGAACAGATGAGTTACGGAATCATCGAGCCGGAGGCCTTCACCTCCATGATGGCTCTCCTGAAGATCACCAGCGCGGAGGAAGTCGAAGGTAAGTTCGAGGACACCCCACTACAGACCGCGTTCGAGGTCGAGGTCCTCTCTTATGAGGAGCAGGACGAAGACGACGCCGCGCGTATCGGCCACAAGTTCCAGGACTGGGCCTCATTCAAGAAAGACACTAGGACTGGCGGGATCGGCATCGCCTACGGCGGCAAGCTTTGGAACCTAATCGCCGCCACGTTGGGCGAGGAATGCGCCCGCCGCGGAGAGTTCTCTCCGGAGCAGCTCGTGGGCAAGCAGTTCCGCGCACAGGTTGTCCGCTCCGGCAAGAGCTTCGACGGCAAGTACTCCCGCCTGAAGTGGGACAACATCTGGAAAGCGCCCAAGCCCAAAGCAAGGCCTGAGGTACCCGAGGTCAAGGAAGATGGCGGCTACGTCGATGACGAGGACGAGCCGGAAGCTCCCGACTTCTCGCACGTTGCGAGCTAAGACTTAGTAAATCGAGCCCGGCGAGCGTTACCGCGCTCCCGGGCTCCGGCCCACAGAACGTGGAGGTTCACTGTGGACGACAGGAGTCTAGCGCACGACGCGCACCCATTCACCGAAGAGCAGGACCACCCGCACGCGTGCCTGAACGGGTATATCTACCTCGGCTACACCGCCGTTGATGAAAAGACGGGCGAAGAGGTCGAGAGGGTCGAGGCGTTGCCCTGCCGCCGCTGCGCGGAAGATAGGTAGGTCCCCAACGGGCCGCGGCATCCTAGTCGGTAGTTTGTTAAATGGAGATGACCGTGGTTCAATGAGCCGGTGGAGGTGTAACGAAATGAGCAAACGCTTGCCTTGCCCACCAGCCCCCGGCCCGCTGGAAGAGTACGCAATGAGCTTCGACCATCTTTTCGCCACGCTCGCCCAAAGAAGAGGGTTCCGCGAGTATCTGCAAGGGCTGCTGTTGCCCCGTGACCGCAACAAGACGCTCACCGCACTCACCGGCGCCGAGCCGATCGTCGAAGCCCAAGCCGCTCCCGCCCAGCGTTTGCAGTTCTTTTTGTCCGAGTCGGACTGGGACGCAGACACCGTAAACACCCGTCGCCTGGAGCTACTCCGGGGCGATCCGGAGACGGCACCACACGGGGAGGGCGTCCTCGTCATCGACGAGACGGGCGACCGCAAGGACGGCACGAAGACTGCCCATGTCGCACACCAGTACCTAGGCTCGATCGGCAGGATAGCTAACGGGATCGTCTCGGTTTCGAGCGTGTGGGCAGACGAGCGTGTGTACTACCCGCTGCACATCGAGCCCTACGAGCCGGCCTCGCGTCTGCCTCGTGGCAAGAAGGACCCCGCTTTCCGCACCAAACCACAGATGGCGGTGAGACTGGTCGGGCGGGCTTTGGACGCCGAGGTGCCTTTCCGCGCGGTCGTGGCCGATTCCGTCTACGGGGAGAGCCCCGCCTTCGAGGGGGAGATGTGGAAGGCACGGCTGCCCTACGTGCTGAGCGTGCGGCCATCGCGGGGCAGTTGGGGACCCGCACAAGCACCTCACACGCCGCCGGAGGCCGCTGCCAGCCTGGCATGGACGAGCCCGGAGGAGCCGGGGGATTGGACGGCGGTAGAACGCCGCTTCCGCGATGGGCACACCGAGAGGTGGTGGGCGGCTGATCTGAGGCTGCCCGGCTATGGTCCCGACCAGACAACCCGCCTGATCGCCGCCACGACAGACCCGGAGAGGTTGCCTGCGGCCAGCACCTGGTACGTGCTCACAAACCTGCCTCACCCGGGCTCGCCACGCGCTGCCGACTCACCGCTCGCACCGGCCGATCTGGCGGAGGTGGTCAGGCTCTACGGCCTCAGGCAATGGATCGAGCAAAGCTACAAGCAGGTCAAGGGAGAGTTGGGCTTCTCTGATTTCCAGGTGAGATCCGACCGCGCCATCCG
>DASSCV010000084.1:0-6683 GCA_035697505.1 Rubrobacter sp. | reverse complement strand
TTTCCTCGTAAGAGTATATGGACGCATCTGACAGAGGCCGTTAAACCCAACTTTTACTCATCATTAACCTTCTCTTCACCTAAGGGAGGCTCGTCGAGTCTATACTGCGCGCGGTCCTAAGGGAAGAAGGAACCGTATGGCCTTTCGGAGCGTGGGAACCAACCTGTCCCGGCCGTATATAGACGGCGTCAGCGGGCTCGCCGAGGACCTCGAGGCGCTAAAGCGCGCCGGACCGGATTTCGTGGAGGTCTGGCCCCAGAACCTTGGGGTCATTCTCGGCGGTAGCCTGGATGTGAACAGGCTGCGGACGGTTGGGGAGCTGCTGCTGGAGGCGGAGCTGGCGTACACGGTCCACGCCCCGCTCGAGGTCAACCTCATGGACTTGAGCACCCACGGCCTGCAGCGCGACGTCCTCAACTCCAGCCTCCGGTTTGCGAAGGGCATCGGCGCCGAGGTGGTGGTCTGCCACGCCGGCCAACGCGTGGCAGCGCGCGACGCAAGGCATAGCATGGAGGATCAGCTCTCCACCGAACGGTCCGCCCTGCGGGAGGCGGGAGATCTGGCGGGAGAGCTCGGCGTGACCATCGCCGTCGAAAACTACTACCCCGAACGGCCTATAGTGCGCGGCGCCATCTACGACTACTCGGTCTGGCCTTCCCAGCTGGCCGAGCAGATCTTCGCGGTCGACCACCCCGCGGTCGGCATTTGCCTGGACGTGGGGCACGCGGCTCTCGCTGCGGGCTTCTTCGGCTTCGACTTTATAGAGGAGTGCGGCGCTACAGCGTCCCTCGTCCGCCACGTACACCTCCACGACAACTTGCAGAGAACCAACGTTACGGGGGAGCCGCAGGCCTCCGAGCACACCGTCTACGGGCTGGGAGACCTGCACCTCCCACCCGGCAGGGGCACCATCTCGCTGGAAGACCTGTTCCGGCGGATGGAGTTCCCCGAAAACCCCTCGTGCTGCGTAGAGCTCTCCCCCGAACTCTTCTCCCTGGTTGCGGAGGCCCTTCACGCCGCCAGAGAGATCAGCCTGGTGGTAGCAGCGCGAGAACCAGTGTCCCTCTGAGCCCCGGGACCGACCGGACTCCCGCGAGCGAGGAGGGCGAGTCAGGACGACGTTCGCAGAATCCACCTTCTAGTACGACTTCGTTACCTTCTGGAGCCGGCAGAAAAATCCTACATCGAGTGGTTCCTGGAAGGCAAAAGCCAGTCTCTGGGCCCGATTTTGTCGCTTTTCGATTCGAACACTCATCATATCCAGCTCCATTTTCTACTAATCTAGCGGCTCTCTTGAACCGAGCGCATCGATCTAAAGAAGTAGTACTGGGCACTAGCATGAAAATAGCCTTGGCGGCGGCTCCAATTTCATGGCTTCGGGGTGGCCCGGCAAGGGCCATGGAACACTTCGGTGAATAAGGACGGCAGGAAGGGTCTCAGCCCCGTAGGACTCGACTCTTCCCACACTCTCCCCACCCTTGTAGGCGAGGTTTGCTCATATCTATTGGCACTCTTAGAACTGAGGAGGCAGACCTTCGATAAAGCTCTGGGGGATAGAGTCGAAGAATTCATCCGCGGCAGCGGGGCCGATGAACACCTTCTCGCAGTCGGGGACGACCACATCCGCTCTGTCGGCAAGCACCCAGTCCAAGCCAGAGCCGCAACTCCCTACGTTCTTGCCTGCAGGCTTGTTGGCAACCGATGCTGTTCAGTCCCCGGATAATGCCGGATCAGGGGAAGCAGTTTTGAGATCTCGGCAGCAGATCTGAGTCTAGGACGCTCATGGGTCTTGGACTGAGGCTATACGAACTTCGAAGAGCGCGCCTTGCCCGCACTCCGGTGAGTAAGGGTTACCTGGCCTCCTGGTCAACTGGAGGGATAACCGCAGGGGACAGTCGCAGCTCGCAGATGCGTTCGCAAATTCGTTGCACTCTAAGATTACGTGATGGCATTGATGCAGCCGGTCGCCCCGTGGCATCATGGACATCTCCCGCCACAATGGGAAGGAACCTCAGGGAATGCGCGTAGAACGCAGCGCTACGATCGACCAGCCGGTCGATAGGGTCTTCGAGTACGTTTCGATCCCGGTGAATGACCCGACCTGGGTGCCGGCCTCCCTCAGGCACGAGATGCTCTCGCCGGCACCGATGCGCGTCGGCTCGATCACCGAGGAGGACGTGCGGTTTCTCGGGAGGCGCATGCGCTACGCTTGGGAAATCACGCACTACGAGCCGCCGACCGCCTTCGCCCTGCGGAGCATCTCTGGCCCGATACCCGCTAGCATCCGCGTCCTGCTCGAGTCCCTAGATGGTGCCCGCACGAAGGTCATACTTGTCGGAGAGGTGCACTTGCGCGGAATCCACAAGCCGATGGAGCTTGTGATGAGGTGGGTGGCCCGACGGCAGTTCGGGACCCAGCTGTGCACACTAAAGAATCTACTTGAGAGCGAAGCCTTATCCTAGGCAGTTGGGTGAGCAGGGCATGAGCGGGTAACACTACACTGCCACTACCTCTACCTCCGGCCGAGCGTGGACGAGAAGCGGACCACCAGCACGTTGTAAGCTCGTAGAGTTGATGAGAACTTGCGCGTTGCCTGCGGCCTATCCGAGATCGCGCAACTTTATGCCGCGCTCCCACATGTTGTGGTCGTTGGTCACGCACATTGGCCATAACCGGGCCGAATGCTCACTACCCGCGAAATCTACCTACCATGTATGCAGGCTTCTTAATATGAACTTCGGAGGACCAGCCATCCACGCACTCGGATGAAGAGTGTGATGAAGCTCTAGATGTGGAGGCCATCGACGATCACCGAGAGGACTTGATGGGCGAACCTCTCCTCTGACTCAGCCGCGCCGTCAGAACTCCACCGCACGCCGGCCCCGAAGATCGCCCAGCTCACAACCGATGCCGTGACCTCAGGATCAGCCGGCCGATCGTTTGCCTTCTGCTGCGCCGCTTCAATCCATCCCAGCAACAGCTTGTAGAGCTCGCTAGGCACCTGCGCTTCGATGAGCGGCTTGAACTGCCGGTCCGAGTGTCGGCAGGCCGATTCGAGCTCCGACAAAAAGTCGCAAGTCGCCAGGACGAGCGCCTTCAGGCTCTCCTCGTCGAGCCCCGGCCTCTCCGGCAACCTCCGCCGCAGCTCCTCATGGAAAGCCTCGCTTATGAAGTAGTCCAGGAGCTCGTACTGGTCGCGGAAGTGGTCGTAGAAGGTGGCCCTGTTCACCGTCGCACGCTCGGTTATCTCCTGCACGGTCAGCCCGCGGTGGCCCTTCTCCATCACCAGCTCGCCGAAGGCCCGCACTATGAGCTCGCGGGTGCGCTTGACGCGGGGATCCTCCCTCTTCTGCACTGTCCCACTGGAACCTTTAACCAACATTTTCGCCCCTTTGTCGTTTAACCAACGCTTCGCCAATATTGACGGTTGACCTTGCTGTCCTAGCGTCGGATCATCTTACACGACGTATGTTGGTTTAGCAACGAGCGATGCAAAACCTACGCCAGATGTGTAGAGGAGGTTGTGGTATGGGCATAGCATTGTGGGTCGTTCAGGTGCTGGTGGCTGCGGCGTTCCTGGTGTCTGGGGCGACGAAGCTGTCGCAACCCAAGGAGAAGCTGGTCAAGAACATGGCGTGGGTGGAGGATTTCTCGCAACAGACGGTGCGTCTGATCGGCGCCCTGGAGGTCCTGGGGGCGATCGGGATCGTGGTGCCGGCACTGACGGGGATCCTGCCCTGGCTGACGCCGCTGGCCGCTCTGGGGCTAGTGCTGACGATGATCGGAGCCGCCCTTACGCACCTGAGGCGCACCGAGTACGGCTCCATCGCAATGAACGCGGTGCTGCTCGTCCCGGCTGCCTTCGTGGTCTACGGGCGATTCTTCGTCCTACCGGCTTGAGCGCGCCGTCAGTAGAGTTCATCGAAGCGAAGGAAGGAGATGTCGAGGTGTCGATGGAGCAATCCGTTACCGATGTTGGCCTCCCTGATCCGGACCGCGCTCGGATGTAGGACACGACCGCCATGCAGAGTAAGCAACCCAAGAGGGAGAAAACAGCGACCATGCGAGCCATTACGCTAGAGAGTTTCGACAGCGGCCCAGCCCTGCACGAAGTGCCGACCCCACGGATCGCCCCGAACGAGGTGCTCGTGCGCGTTCGCGCCTCATCGGTCAACCCCGTTGACGGAGCCATCGTCACCGGGATGATAAGCGGCATGGTCGAGCACGAATTCCCCATAGTGCTCGGCCGCGACTACGCCGGCGTAGTAGAGCAGGTCGGCTCCGACGTGACGCGCTACGCCGATGGCGAGGAGGTCTACGGGTTCCTGCCAGCCGCCAACCCGACGGTGCACGACGGTACCTGGGCCGAGCTGATCGTCGTTCCCGAGGATAACTTCGTCGCGCGCAAGCCAGCCGGCGTGAATCTAGCGGCGGCCGGCGCGGCCCCGCTGGCCGGGATTACCGCTCTCAGTGCCCTGGATGCGCTCGGCGTCTCCGAGGGCGACACCGTCCTGGTGGTAGGCGCAAACGGCGGCGTGGGCAGCTTCGCCGTCCAGCTCGCCGCCAACGCCGGCGCGACGGTGATCGCTCCCGCACTGCGCGAGGACGAGGACTACCTACGAGAGCTTGGCGTCAGCGAGGTACTCGAGCGCGACGCCGACGTCGCAGCGCTCGTGCACGAACGCTACCCCGAAGGCATCGAGGCCCTCCTGGACCTGGTCTCCTACGCCCCAGAAGGCTTCGACACCCACGCGGAGGTTCTCAAGGACGACGGCCGCGGCGCCTCGTCGCTCTCCGCAGCCGGCGAAGGCGCTGGGCGCCACAACGTCGGGGCGATGCCAACCCAGGACAACCTGGAGTGCTTGGGTCGGATGCTGGAGGCCGGCACCCTCAAGGTTCCCATCCAGAACACCTATAGCCTAGATCAGGCCAGGGAGGCTCTGGGTGCGCTCAGCACCGCGCATACCCAGGGCAAGCACGCCATCCGAGTAACCTGAACGCGTAATGCGCTCAGGTTACTCGGATGGCCGGGGCCCCTGCTCGTGGCGGGGGCTCCAGTCAGAAGCATGGTCGACCTTTTAAGAACTCCGTCATAACGAAGTTCGCAGAATTCACCTTCCACGCACTCAGGTAAAAAGGGCGAGAGAATGGCCGAGATGTCATCGCCTTGGTCCTAGATCCTAAGCTTTGCTCTAAGCGTCCTCCCTTCTTCTAGGAGGACACCACTGCGTGTACTCTCTAGGATACCCGGAGGTCCCCTTAGCTCGATGCGGCGTGGTGCTCGGGATCGTTCGCCGCCTGCGTGGCCTTGCGGCCTCCACCTCTTGACGCTCGTGCTCGATCTCCTTGGAGAGGAAGTAGTTGAGCGCCGTTCGGATAACCACGATGAACGCCAAGATCTCTACCTCGGCGATCGTCGGCGCCACCGCCGTGCTGAGTATGTCAAAATCAAGCTGGAACTCCAACCCCAAGGCTAAGTAGCGGCCCAAGAACAGCCTGATCTCTGTGTAGGAGCGTTTCCTTATCCCGAACACCGAGAGCAAGTTAACAACGACGGTCGCCAGGGCGCCGAAGCCTACTATGGTCGCTCCATCGCCTCGACGGCCAGCTTGAGTTAGCCCACCGCTGGGACCAATAGCTCTTCCACGACCTCTTAGTTTACCCACGAGGCAGGGCTAGCAGACCGGCCGGTATCGATGATGAGGATTGCACCACCTCTAATAAAGGCCACAGTGATGGCTTCCAGAAACATTAACCGACGGGGTGCTTAGAATGCCACAAGCCTCTTGGGCACACTTGAAGCAGCGCTGCCCATGGTGCCTCTGGTATTAAGCTAGACTTGTGCGATGTCGAAGCCAGCGCGAGTTTTGCAGTGGCTCAGAGGGCGAGTAAGCCCCCAGAGAGATTTTTGGCGGGTTCTGACAGCAGCACTCATTGCCCTTATCGTCGTCTATGCGCTTAGGCTCTGGGTTATAGGTTCCGGGCTTGGGCTGGAAAGCTTTGAGGATATCTGGGTACTGAGGTTGGTAACCTTCTGGGACGTCTGGGCACTGGTCTACTTGGGGCTTACCTGGTTACTTATCATGCGCTCCTCCGCCCAACAAACCCGTCAATGGGCCTTGGACCAGCGAATGCCACCACATCCTCATCTTTCCATACTGCGCTCGGTGATATTGAGAGTATTGCGGACACTGTTCTTGGTTAGCCGGACTAGCTCTCTGTTTTTCATCGTCTTCGTAAGCGCGGTGAGTACGGCGCTAGCAATCAGGTTGGTGCCCGCTATACGCGACCTGGATACTACAGGAGGCGTCTCTGTGGCTTTCATGGCTGCTTTAGGAGTGATCTCGGCGTGGGGAGTACTGCACACCTCCTATGCACTCCACTACGCTTACATGTACTATCGATCCGAAAAATCGGCCGGAGGGCTTACCTTTCCAAGCGAGCAAAATCCGGACCAATTCGACTTCGCCTACTTCGCTTTCACCATCGCTACGAGCTTTGCCGTCTCTGACGTGGATGTAACCGACCGAGCGATACGCCGAGCGGTCCTTGGACATCAAATTCTCTCGTTTTTCTACAACACCTCGATCCTGGCCCTGGTGATAAATCTCTTCACCGGCACTTGAGCTTACCGAGTACTTCCAAGAACCCTGAGTATGCTAGGTTAGGAGAATTCACCTTTC
>DASSCV010000083.1:0-2982 GCA_035697505.1 Rubrobacter sp. | reverse complement strand
AGAGGCGGCCAGCGCCACCACACTAGCCAGCACCAGTGCCGCCAAAACTAACACCGCTATCCACCTGCTCCTCAGCGACATCTCGTTCATCGTTCGTCTCCTTTCTTCTCAGACGGCCTGTCTCTCTTTGTGGGTGTCGGACCGCTCGTCCTCTGGGTTGTGTACATAAGCGCCACCTCCTCTTCTCCTGCAACCCTTCTGACTTTGGGCTGCGTTCTTTTGCCTACGAGAGCCAAAATAGAAGGTTGGTGTTATCCGGGCGTTATCTGAAAGGGGGTAGGAGGTGAGTATTTCTACTCATTTTGAGGATTTTCGAACGAAATCTGAGAAAGGCAGCCCACTTTCGCAGTTCTCTAGGCACCTTCTCAGAACTCCGTTGAGGCGAAGTTCAGCATGCCCCGTCCCGATAGGGCCAGGGACACCGGCGAGGGATGCTTATATCGTCGGCTAATATGTGCTGGTGTATGCGGACACAAAAAACCACACAGGCAGAGCGGTTGGGAGAGGGCTTAGGGCATTGGGGCAGGGTATTACGTGGTCTTATTCAGGATCCTTAACATGGACTTCCGAGTCGGGTGAATAGGGGTAGCGCAAGAGTCGCAGCGTCAGTCCGCCGTCGTTCCGGAGATCAGCGGAAAGCCGTTGAGGATCTGCCGCACATGCATCACCTGTCGAGGGATGAACTCCGCGAGCGTCAACCCGACGACGTCCACGGCGTAGCCGCGGCGGGCGACGTCGAGGGGGAACTCGGAGGCGAACGCCTCGACGCTGGATGTGCCGGCGCCCTGCCACTGGGGCCAAAGGAGGCGGAGGTTGACGCCGTCGTGGTCGGAGCCGCCGGCCGGCGAGGAGTCGGGATGTGTCATGGGAGGTTCCTTCCGTTCGCGCCGCTCACAGTGTGGCCGACGGCTTACTCATGACTGGCGTAGATCCCCGTAATACCGAGCAGGGCGAGGAAACACATGGCCGTGGAAAAGATGTGGATGATCGCCCATCAGGTGGTGGTGACCGACGAAAGAACGTCGGGTGGATGGACGACTGTGCTCTGGCGATTGGCGTTAGCTACTTCCTCCTAAGCTTGCGCGGGCCTTAGCCTGAACTTCTCAGAAGCGATTACGGATGGATTGAATCCTATCACGGTGAGCCAGATGCCAAGCGACAACTCCCCAAAGAACTTAGGGATGGTCGTGATGCCCTGCCACACAGAGCCTGCCTCGATGACCCCCAACAGGACAGCGACACCGAAGCGATGATCAGGGGTCCGCCCATGAGCCCCAGCACCGCCATGCGCCGTGGCACAAGCGCGGACCGGAACATCAAGTAGCCCAGCATGAGCCCGTTCCCCACGCCGACCACGAAGCCGGGTCCGAGCAGGCGCGTCCAATCATGGAGCGCGACCAGCGACTCGCCGACTGCGACGAGCGAGCCGGCATCCGCGCCTGCAGCAGCCTCCTGGCGCAATGTCACGACTGTAAGGAGGCTGAGGATGCCTAAGGCGATAAAGGCGCATTCAACGATACGAGCCGTGACGTATCCAAGAGCTAAGATTTTGTTCTGCCGCCTGAGGATCGGGAACAGCACGACGGCGGTGCCGATGTTGGCGATGATGAGGATCAGCTCCAAGAACGCACCCAAGGACACGCTGGTGTCGACGCCGGCACCGACGATGTAGCGGGGATCGTCCAGCACCGCGACGTAGAAAATGAAAGCGGGGATCGAGGTGATAAACGTGATCAGGATCAATACGCCCGTAACCTTGCGCCGTGGGTGTGGGGACGACCTCCAAAGCCACCGAGGCATCGGAGGCGCACTTTTGTGTACGGTCTTTAAGGAACGGAGCACTAGGCACGTGGGTAAATATGGGCGAGAGGAAGGGGTGAGTCCTACTGGGCTTCGCCCCTTCCCACACTTCTTGTCAGAGCCTACTCATTAAGGAGGGCGTGATCGACTACGATGTCCTGGTCTTGCTCACAGGCTCCACTGCCATAGGCTACTTCGGGTGAGGCTTCTTCATGCTTTCGAAGAGCAACCAAACAAACGGCAGGAGCATCAGAAGCTTTAGGCCTCCGGTATCCGAGGTGCCAAGATACCTCAAGATATGACTGTAGAGCTCAAAGCACACCGCTATCGACAGGGCGATAAACCCCAGGATCCTACTCTTGCCCTGGCTATCTAGCACCAACATCGCCACAAACCAAAGGATAACCACATCGGGCAGCCATCCTTCTGGCCATTGTCCCAACACCTGGTAGGCAGCGTAATGTAGCGACTCGTTTGGTACAAGTTGAGCCACAGCTTGCAAAAGGAAAATGGTGCCTAGGGCGAACGCAGCCACGCATCCCATCCAGTTCATCCATCTCGGTAGCTTGAAATCGAATACAGCGAACGCAAGCAGTAAGGAGCCCGCCGCCAGAGCGAAGTGAATCGTTGTCCCTGCTCCGCTGCCAAACAGTATTTGACACCCAAGTGCTATTGGGACCGCCAATAAAAAGGCGAGAGCCGCTAGCAAACCTACGGGTGATCGCATGCGCACCCCAGAGCTGCCCCGGCTTAGTGTGGTCGTTGCTGCACCGGTAGTAATGGGCTGATTCGTGGACATGGCCTAAATCCCTTTCGGCCTCGCCGAAGAACTGGCGAGGCGTTCGTGCCTAGCGGCAGGTAGTTGGTAGGGTAGCTGGCCCTTTTCTCTAGGAGGAGGGCAGGTAGCTGTCCTGCGCCTTCACGCGGCGTCTTCCTGCCACGTAACAGCGTCACAGTCTACTCTCCTCATGCCGCCAGCATATCCCCCAAATGAGCGATATTTGTGTTAAATGTTATTAAGCCGACTTCCGAGAATTCACCTTCTACGAGGTTGGGTGAATAAGGACACGAAGAGGGAGAGCCAGGAGCCTTGGGACCGCCGGCCCGGAGGCCAGCAACAGATCCCGACCCTGGGGACGTCCAAAAGGACCTGGTCCGGTTGGTACCTTACTTTACGACGCG
>DASSCV010000082.1:0-3121 GCA_035697505.1 Rubrobacter sp. | reverse complement strand
CCGCCCTACAAGTCCGGGCTCGACGACGCCCCCGAGATAGACGAGAATATGCGCCCCAAGCACGGTGGACGCTCGATCGTACCTGTCGGCTCGAAGGCGGTGCGGGAGGCGATAGAGGAGGGACAACCGGCCCTGGCTTTGCACGGTCACATCCACGAGGCCAAGGGCAACACCCGCATCGGGCGCACGCTGTGCATCAATCCCGGCAGTTCATACGAGCAGGGACAGTTGCTCGGGGCTGTCGTCAACCTCGACGGCGGTAAGAAAGTCAAGCGGTTCGTACTCACCAGCGGATAGAAGGAGGAGATTAATGGCCAGCAACTCCACGGCGGACTCTGGCGCAGGAGACCTGTTCCAGAGGAAGGCGACCGGCCTTCTCAAAGGATGGTCTGTGTTGGACGGTTTTATTTACGCGTCGTTCGCGATAAACCTCATTACACTCGGCCTCTACATCTTCTCCTTCGCGCCCTTTATCCCCGACGGGTCGCTAGTCTACGCGATCATACTCTCCGGACTCTACCTCGTCTTCCAGGCTGTGACTTACGCTTCCCTGATCGCCGTGATGCCCCGGGCCGGCGGCGATTACGTGTGGATGAGCCGTGTCCTGGGCGGTGGGATAGGCTTCGTGCTCGCCGTTACGGGCTGGTGGTTCATACTGTGGCACTGGGTCCCGATCTACGCGAACATCCTGAATATCGAGGTGATCGTCCCACTCGCGACGATCGCAGGGTTCGACGGGGTCGCAAACTTCTTCGGGGCGCCTGGTGGGATGTTCACAGCCTCGATGGTCGTCGCGATCCTGGCTTCCATCCTGATCTCACTCGGCATGAGGACCTACGCCCGCATCCAGAAGTTCTGCTTTTACGGCGGGGTCATCGGGCTCGTGATCATGCTGGCCCTCCTGCTCTTCAACTCGAACGCGGATTTCGTCGGCGCCTTTAACTCCCAGGCTCAGGACGTCTACGGCGCGGGGGGCGACGCCTACCAGCGGACCCTCGACGCCGGAAGCGTCAAGGGAACCAATCTCGGGGCTCTCGCCTTCGGCCCGACGTTGCTCCTGATCCCGATGATCGTCTTCTTCAACCTGTGGTCTAACTGGGGAGCCACGCTCTACGGTGAGGTCCGCGGCGCCTCGGACTTCCGCAAGAACATCTACGCGATGGGCGGCGCCCTTATAGTCACCTCGGCCGTCGCCGTCATCATGCTGCTTCTCTTCGCCAAGACGTTCGGATGGGACTTCTACTACGCGGCGAGCAATGCTTACTGGGGCGGGAACGGACCGCTTTCGGTCTGGCCCTACCCTGGACTCTTCGCGGCGTTCCTCTTCGACAGTCCCATCCTACAGTTCATTCTCGTGGCGCTGCTCGCGCTGTGGTTCTTCGGGTGGGTCGGGTCTGTATTCCTCTCCTCTACGCGCGTCGTCTTCGCGACGGCCTTCGACCGGGTGTTGCCCGAGTGGGTCGCCAAGACCTCGCGCAATGGCGTCCCCTACTACGCGCTGATGCTCATGCTCTTGCCGTCGATCCCGATCAGCTACTTATACGCTTACGGGGAGAACTTCGCGACTTATACGCTCGACGCGACGTTGGTCATAGCAACAACCTTCCTCGGCTCGGCCATCGCGGCTGCGGTTCTGCCGTGGCGTAAGCCCGAGATCTACAACGCCTCTCCGATAGCCCGCTACAACGTGCTCGGCCTCCCCCTAATAACCGTAGCGGCGTCCATGTTCTCGATCTTCCTCGTGTTCTGCCTCTACAAGTGGCTCACCGACGACGCCTACGGCATCAACAACGGCCAATCGCTCATCTACATGGTGATCCTCTACGTCGTGGCACTGGTACTGTACGTCGGCTTCCGCCTGCTCCGCCGCGCCCAGGGGATGGACCTGAAGATGGTCTACGACGAGATACCTGAGGAGTAGCCATCTCTACGTGACGGCTGAAGGTCCTAACCCGAGATAAGGGCCTTCAGCCTGTCCCTAACAGCGGGGAGGGGCACGCGCTCCTGCTCGAGGGTGTCCCTGTCGCGGATGGTGACCTGTTTGTCTTCGATGGTGTCGAAGTCGACCGTGACGCAGAAGGGAGTGCCTGCTTCGTCCTGGCGCCTGTAGCGGCGGCCGATCGAACCTGAATCGTCGTAGAAGATCCGATAGTCGCCTTTGAGGTCGTCGTAGAGCTCCCTGGCTATGGTAGAGACTGGCTCTTTCTTGGAGAGCGGGAAGACGGCGGCCTTGGTCGGGGCTATGCGTGGATGTAGCTTGAGAAGGGTTCGCTCTTCTCCCCTCACCTCTTCCTCAGTGTAGGCGTCGACGAGGAAGGCAAGCATGATCCTGTCGGGGCCGACCGCTGGTTCTATGACGTAGGGGACGTAGCGCTCGCCCGTGGCCTGGTCGAAGTACTCCAGGTTCTCGCCCGAGTATGCGGCGTGCTGCTTCAGGTCGTAGTCCGTGCGGTTGGCTATTCCTTCGAGCTCGGACCACCCGACGGAGGCGTAGTTGTATTCCAGGTCCACGGTACGCTTGGAGTAGTGGGAGAGCTTCTCCTTGGGGTGCTCGTAGCGGCGGAGGTTCTCTTCCTTCAGGCCCAGGTTCGTGTACCAGTTCCAGCGTTCCTCGATCCAGTACTCGTGCCAGGCCTCGTCCGTGCCCGGTTCGACGAAGAACTCCATCTCCATCTGCTCGAACTCGCGGGTGCGGAAGATGAAGTTGCCAGGTGTGATCTCATTCCGGAAAGACTTCCCGATCTGGGCTATCCCGAATGGCACCTTTACCCTGCTGGTCTGGAGCACGTTCTTGAAGTTAACGAAGATCCCCTGCGCCGTCTCCGGCCGCAGATAAGCCAAATTCTCAGGGGTCTTGACTGGACCCATGTAGGTCTCGAACATCAGGTTGAAGGGTCTGACGGGCGCGAAGTCCCGCCCGCCGTCCACTGGGTCTTTTACCCTGGCGTCCTCCTGGATGATCTTCGTGAGCTGCTCTGGGCTCAAGCCCTCGGCGTCTATACCCGTGGCATCTTCGATGAGGTGGTCGGCCCTGTAGCGACGCTTGCTCGTACGGCTCTCGACGAGCATGTCGTTGAAGGTGGACGTGTGCCCCGAGGCCTCCCACACTTTCGGGTGCATG
>DASSCV010000081.1:0-21774 GCA_035697505.1 Rubrobacter sp. | reverse complement strand
GACGGTCTTCGAGGCCAAGAGTGGCGCCCTTGGAGCCCAGGATACCGTCGGTGCCGGGGGCCGGTACAATGGTCTGATCTCCGACCTCGGGGGACCCGACCTCGGAGGAATCGGCTTCGGTTCAGGCGTCGAGCGGATGCTCCTTGCCGCAGCCTCGAGGGAGACAACGAGCTCGCTCGACGTTTTCTTCGTGACCCTCACGCCGGAAGCGCGCATCCCTGCTATAAAGCTCGCCGGAGCCCTGCGCGAAGAGGGGATCTCGAGCGACCTGGATTACGGGGGGCGCGGCATGAGGGCGCAGTTCAAGCAGGCCGATCGTATGGGCGCCTACTATGCCGCCATACTCGGTGAGGACGAGCTCGCGCGCGGCGTCTGCACGGTGCGGGACATGGCTTCGGGCGAGGAGCGTATCGTGCCCGTGGCCGAAGGGGCGAAGGATCTGATCCGGGCCGTCTCCGGCTGAGTGTTGGTGAAGTGGACAGAGACGTAGCATCGCACGCCGACGAGGGGATAGAAGGGCACTCGTACAGCCCTAGCCTTGCTCTCTTTCCTCGTGAAGGCTGTGTGCTATCCTGGCCAGGTCGTATGAAAGACCTCGTGTGGCTCTTCCCTCCAGACGAGGTGATGTCGTCACCCTGACTGAAAGCAGCCGATGGATCGGAACGTCGTGCTGGCGCAGAGCCCTTTCGAGATGTTCGTCTTCGAGGGCGGTCAGCGGTTCGAGGCCGCCGACCTGCGTGTAGACTGCCGCCGTCAGGGTCATGGAGGCGCCCGAGAACTGCCAGTGCTGTGTTTCGCCCTTCGGCTCGGGGTCGGAGAGAAGGCGCTCATGTCGCAGGTGGCCCTCCTCCGCGTGCCTGCGCCAGACGCTTTCCGGCAACGAGCCATCGTCGGCCAGCTCGATGCGCCCCCCGATGGCCCTTGCTCCATCCGAGACGGCCCGGAGTTGGGCGGCGAGCCAGTCAGGCTCCACCACCGTGTCGGCATCCGTGCACGCTATGAGGCCCTCGGGGCGGCCCACCTGGAGAAGGCGGGCGCATGCAGCATCCATCCCGACCCTGCGGGCGGGGCCAGATCCCTCGCCAGGACCATCGAGCAAGTGTAGTCTCAGGTGAGGTCGGTCCAGGGCGATCTCACGGGCGCGTGCTTCTGTTTGGTCCTTACACTGGTCGAGGACGAGCAGGATCTCGTACTCGTCGTGTGAAAGACGCTCCTGCGTCGCGATCGCCTCGAGGCACGATCTTATGAGATGCTCCTCGTCGCGGGCTGGCACGACCACGCAGGCCCTGAGGGCAGAGTTCGGCGCCGCAAGGGTCATCGGGGGAAGGACTCTCCGCGTTCGATCAGCCCTCGCCCTCGTTGGTAGTCCTCGTCGGTGCCGTGGGAGAGAACTCCGACTAGCATCCCCTCTTTGGCGTACCACACTGTGAACGCTTCTCCCACGTCTTCGAAGACCAGCTCGTCCCAACCGTCTCCCCAGGCCCAGTACTTGATCCTCTTGTCGCCGATCGTGGACCAGAAGCCGGGGGTCCTGCTCCACGCGGCTTCGCTGCCCGCGATCACGGTCCCCGCGATGCGTCCGTGCTCCAGAGCGTCGCCCCAGTGCTCGACGCTCAGGTGGCGCCCCGCGGACTCGTTGTACGCCTGGGCGATGTCTCCGACCGCGTAGATCCCCGGCGCGCTCGTCTTCATCGAGGAGTCTGTGATGATCCCGTGGTCCACCTCGAGCCCGGCCTCAGCGGCGAGCCGGATGCGGGGCCTAACGCCGGTCGCGAAGAGGACGGTTCGCGTATCGAGAGTATCACCATCATCTATGTTCACAGCGAAGCCGCCATCAGTGCGTTCGACGCCTTCGATTCTGAGCCCGAGGCGCAGATCAACACCGAGGTCCCGTAGCCAACCCTCGATGCGTTGCCCGACCTCGTGACCGAGCCGCTTCCGTTGTGGCGACTGTTCATGGCTGGCCAGGGTCACCGCGGCACCTCGCAGCGCGAGAGAAGCAGCCGCCTCACATCCGATGAAGCCGCTCCCTACCACAACGGCCCTGTCTCCCTCTCCGACGCGCTTCTGCAGGCAGGTCGAGTTATCGACCGTTCTCATCGTCAGGATCTCGGAGTCGTCGCCTCCAGGGACGGGCGGCCGTACCGGCTCCGAGCCTGTGGCCAGCACGCAGACATCGTACGCTAGCTCTTTACCCTCGCCTGTGATGACGACCCTGTGCTCCCTGTCTATGGCGCCCACGCTGGTGAGGGGCCTGAGCTCCACCCCGTTTTCCTCGTACCAGCCTTCGCTCTGGATGGGTAGATCCTCGCAGGACGCCTCGCCCCTCAGATATTCCTTTGTAAGCGGAGGACGCCTGTAAGGAGGGTATGGCTCGGTGGTCAACATCGTGACCGGACCCCTGCCTTCACCTTCCCTGTAGGCTCGTGCCGTCGCCAGGCCGGCGGGACCGGCGCCGACGATCACCAGGTGTCCCTCATGGCTCACGCTGGGTCCTCGAAGAGATCCAGGCGATAATCCGGCTCGACGATGGTCTTGCTGTTGTGAAGCCGCGTGTGCCCCAGGAGTAGCTCGTGTACCTCGTCACCCTGCAACGGGTAGGTCCTGGTCTCTCTGCGCCAGTGCACAGCGAGCAGGACTCCTCCCCGGGCCAGCTCGCGCTCGAAGGTCCGTAGCGCCGCGAGCATCTCTTCCCTCGTATAGTAGTACAGGATCTCCGAGGCGACGATCAGATCGAACGGGCCGGCGGGCATCTGCTCGGGGAGCGTGCGTCGCTCGACCACGACGTGTTTATAGGCCGAGAGCCGCTCGCGGGCCGCGACCACGGCCCGCTCCGACACGTCTACCGCAAGTAGCTCGTCGCAGCGGCCTGCGAGCATCTCTGTAAAGACGCCGATAGAAGCTCCCGCCTCCAGAGCCCTCTCGAACCGCCTTTCGCCCAGGACCTGTAGTGTCCGCCCGTATTTGTTGCGCTCGTATTCGCTCGTCTCGAAGTTCCAGGGATCATTTGACTCCGCGTAGAGTTCCTCGAAGTACTCTCGTCCGAGTCGCCCTTTCACGGTCGCCGGTCCGAGATGGCCTGCCTCCCGCGGCGCGTCAGGGCGGGCTCGAGGCGGTGCTGGAGAAGGAAGAGTTCGAGATCCCGCCTCGCGCGGTCCAGGGGGCCGGAGATGGCGAAGGGGTGAGAGCCGACGGCTCTGGCCGCCTCGTCGAGGATCTCTCGGCATGATCGGGCCACGGACTCACGCAGCTCTGTCGAAATCTCCGGTAGAGACACAGGGTCCCCGTCGGCGCGGTCTGCGGCGTTCGAGAGCCAGTTGTCGATGGTGCCCCTGGCAGCGAGCATCCTACCTGCTGCGAGGGAGACTACGTCATCGGGTTCTCCATCCCCGGCTTTGGCGGCCAGCACGTCGAGCGCGGCGTCGACGGCCGTGTCGGAGATCCCGGCCCACGTAACTGCCGTTCGGATTGCGTCCCTGCTGAAGTATGGTTCCCTGAGGAGCTCGCCCGGTTCTCCCAGGACGGCGAGCACCGGCGTCCCTTCGAAAACGACGCGGTGGCTCTCCGAGGCCCGCATGCCTGCGGCCCTGAACCACGTTGTATCTACTTTTACGCCTTCGGCGAGGTCGACGTAGGCAAGGATGGGCGGTCCCTTGGCGGGGCCACGGGCAAGCACGAGCGCGCGATCCAGGCCCGTCGCACCCGAACAGAAAGTCTTGACACCGAAGAGCCTTGCTCCCCCCGCTTCTTGCACCAGCCGAGCCGGCTCTCCCTCGCCTGGAATCGGGTCGGCGCCCCACACTCCGAGGAGGAGTGTCCCCGCAGCGATGGCTTCCATCTCCCTCGAGCGCAGAGGCTCTGGCGCCAGGAGCGAGACGCGTTCCACGCCGTTGAAGTGGCCATCGAGTATGCGGCCGACGGAGCCGTCGGAACCGGCGACCGCCCGTAAAACGCGCCACTCCTCCGCGAACGAGGCCCGGCGCCCCTGTCTTCCGATGGGGTCGGGAACGGGGATCGCGAGCACTCCCGTAGGCGCGAGCCGCGCAAAGGGATCTTCCGGAAATGAGGGGTGCTCGTCCCTACCTGAGGCGCCGGCGGAGATCCTCGCAAGGATGGCCTCGAGGTCGCGGGGCTCTTCAGGAATGCTTTGTTCCTCTTTACCGATGCTGAATATGCTCATCGGGACAATACTTTAAAGGAGCAGAATACTCGTGCAAAGAGAATCCTCACACACCACGCACCCGTTCGTTGCCTGATCCCCAGGCCTGGAAGTCCGGGTTCCTGTCTGGCAGCGGATGCTGGAGCTCATCCAACGTCGCTGGCTCCAGGCCATGGGATCCCAGCATGGCGAGGAGCGGGCCTATGAGATCCACGGTCCCTGAGCAGCCGTCACGCGTCGCTCCAGGGCCGACGCCATCGTGCATCAGTATGATGGCACCGGGCGAGATCTTACCTGTAATGCGGGCCAGCATATCCTCCGGCGCCCCTCCACGCCAGTCCTCCGTGTCAGCGGTCCAGCCGACGAGCCCGAGCCGATGTTCGTTTGCCACTTCCTCGGTCGCCGGTGTGATAAGGCCCCACGGGGTTCTCCAGTACCGTACGGACCGCCCCAGCGCCAGGAGTCCTGACTCCACGTCTACTTCGATCTCCCTGCGCGTCATGGAGTCGTGGCGGACGTGCTCGCTGCAATGAAAGGCGACGTTGTGGCCCCTCTCCCGCATGTTGGAAACGAGGGAAGGGTAACGAGCGGCCCGTGGCGCGACGACGAAGAACGTGGCCTGTGCCCCGGCATTACCCAGGGCGTCCAATACAAGGGGAGTCCAGACGGGGTCGGGTCCGTCATCGAAGGTGAGGGCCACGGACGCCGGGGATCGGTGATCGGTGTGCATTACACTAGTTGTTGCCCTCGCCCGGACGGGCTGCCGGGTCGGAGCCTCGTTCGCGCTCGGGGCGGCGGCGGAGCGAGATGTTCAGTTCCTTGAGTTGCTCTTCCGAGACGGGACCGGGGGCGTCCATCATCTCGTCGCGGGCGGCCTGAGTCTTGGGGAACGCCATCACCTCACGGATGTTCGGCTCGTCCGTGAGGAGCATCACCAGGCGGTCTACCCCTGGTGCGATCCCACCGTGGGGCGGCGCGCCGTAGCGGAAAGCGGTGAGGATGGTCCCGAACCGCCTGTGCGCCTCCTCAGGTCCGATACCGATGACGTCGAAGACCTTCTGCTGCAGGTCGGGGTTGTGGATCCTCATACTCCCCGACGCGAGCTCGGTTCCGTTGGCTACGAGGTCGTAGAGCTGGCCGATGACTCGCAGAGGGTCGGAGTCGAGCAGGTCCAGGTCCTCTTCGCGCGGCATGGTGAACATGTGGTGCATCGGCTCGATGCGCCCCTCGTCCTCGTTCCACTCGAAGAGCGGGAAGTCCGTCACCCAGCACATACCGAGAACGTCAGGGTCGGCGAGCCCGAGGCGGTCTCTAAAGTGGAGCCGCAGGCGGTTGAGGCTCTCGAAGACGACGGGGTTCTTGTCCGCGACGAAGAACAACCAGTCGCCTTCTCCGGCTCCGAGAGTTTCGCGCAGAGTAGTCCGTTGCTTGTCGGAGAAAAACTTCGCGACGGGGCTATTCAGGTCATCCGACTGCACCATAAAGTGGGCCAGGCCCCTTGCGCCTCCCGAAGTCGCGACCGCGGTGAGCTCGTCGAGCTCCCTGCGAGTCAGGTCCCCCAGCCCACCGACGGCGATGCCGCGAACCGAGCCGCCTGATTCAACGGCCCCTTTGAACACCTTGAACTCCGATTCTGAGGCGAGCTGCGAGATGTCGTGGAGCTCCAGGCCGAAGCGGATGTCCGGCTTGTCCGTACCGAAGCGGTCCACTGCCTCTGCGTAGGTTAGGCGGGGAAACGGCCTGGCGAGGAGTCGCTTCTGCGTAAGATGCTCGACGATCTCGGAGTAGAGGCCTTCGATGAGGTCCAGGATCTCGTCCTGCGTCGTGTAGCTCATCTCCAGGTCGAGCTGCGTGTGTTCGGGCTGGCGGTCCCCGCGCTGGTCCTCGTCGCGCAGTGCGCGGGCTATCTGGAAGTAGCGTTCGAAGCCAGCCACCATAAGGAGCTGCTTGAATTGCTGCGGGGACTGCGGGAGCGCGTAGAACTGCCCTGGATAGAGGCGGGCAGGGACCAGGTAGTCCCTTGCGCCCTCCGGTGTAGAGGCCGTGAGGAGAGGGGTTTCGATCTCCACGAAGCCCCGATCGTCGAGGTAGTCGCGCATGTACTTGACGACGCGGTGGCGGAGAAGGATCTTGTCGCGCATCCTCTCCCTGCGCAGGTCGAGGTAGCGGTACTTCAGGCGCAGCGTCTCGTCAACGGGCCTGTCCCGTTCGATCTCGAAAGGCGGTGTCTCGGAAGGGCTCAGAATCTCGAGACCCGTAGCCTCTACCTCTATCGCTCCCGTGGGCAGATGAGGGTTCTCGTTGCCCTCTGGTCGGCGCACCACCTCGCCCTCTACGGAGATGGACCACTCGGGCCTGAGTTGTTCGGCCGAGGAGAAGATCCCATCCCTTTCAGGGTGGAATGTGACCTGTGTAATACCCCAGCGGTCGCGCAGGTCTATGAAGATAAGACCTCCGTGGTCCCTACGCCTGTGAACCCAGCCTGCAAGTCTGACTCTCTCCCCGGCGTCGTCCATGCGTAGCTCACCTGCGCTGTGGGTTCTGTACGGGTTGCTCTGGTACTGAAGGTGCAATTTCGTTCTCCTAGCGGTAGCTTGCGGGCTGGTCCACGAATGTTAGCCGAAAACGCTTTGGACCGAGGCCGATGGCTCATCCGGACACACATTGCGGTGTTTTCCCTACCGTGCTAAGTTAGCGAAAATCGGAGTCCGTGGTTTAGCTCCGAAGAGCTGTAGGGAGAGGTCTATCCGAGGAAAGGGCAAGGGAGGGTCACACGCCGGGAGTGTAGTACATCTGGCGCTCGTTCTCGGCTGCTTGTTAGTGTTCGCTGGATGCGGAAGCGACGAGAGCCAGGCCCCTGTAACGCCAACCCAGAGTCCCGAGACGTCGACCCCCGCAGGCACCCCTACCGGTAACGCCGTGGTGGGGGGCGGACAGGCCGAGAGCACGAAGGACGAGGCTTTCAAGCTCAACACGACCCAACCCGTGCCGCCCAACTTCGAGGAAGCCTACGGGCGGAGGGCCAGGCTCGTGGTCCAATTCTACAAGCTGGACCAGGACTCCCTCGCCTATCCACAGGGTCTCTCCGTGGACCGCAAGGTCAACAGGTCCATGATGCGCCTGAGCACCAAGTATCCCACCATCGAGTTCTTCTCCTACGGCATCACGAACCCCGGGCCCGTCGGCGACGAGGAGAGCCTGCAGCCCGGCGAGTACGGTACGCTAGCCGCGCAGCTTGGTGTCGGGATCACGCCATTCGTCGCGATGCTCGCGCCGAGTGGCGAGGAGTATGTGATCACCAACCTCTTCGAAGGATACGTGCCAAGACCTGTGTTGAGCCAGGCGCTCTTCGATCTCGCGGCGGTACAGGTCGAGGACAACACGAGCGATGCCAACGTAACGCTGGATCAGGTCCAGACCACCGACGAGGGCGGCGGGATCGAGTATTTCACGGTAACCAACCACGATCCCAAGGCTAGGAACCTGCAGGGCTTTAAGCTAACGGTCCTCGATCCCGAGACTGCGGAGGTAACACCAGGCGCGCCAAGCGTTACGATCGACAGCGACATCAAAGTAAAGCGGGATGAGAGCGTCTCCATCGGCCGTGTTCCTGACATAGTAGACGACGAAGGCAGGCGCGTGGCAGGCACGTTCGAAGGAGGTACATCACTAGATCTGGCGCCAGGAGACCAGATCGCACTTCTCGACCCTGGTGGCGCTGTCGCTCACACCATCACCATCTGATGGCACATCGTGTCATCAGTCAGTCAGCCTGGCTCCCACACGCTGAGCCAGGTTGCTTGGCAAACGATGGGGCGCCTTTTCCAACCGCAGAGCAAAACGAACACAGGCCGCTCCCAACAAAGCTGAAGTGCTGAGATGCTGGCTAGCTGACATTTCGGCCCATTAGGATAAACTAGATCCGATCATGACCGAGCCTGTCTACCTGGACAATGCCGCCACCACGCCGCTCGATCCGCGAGTACTGGAATCGATGCTTCCGCATCTTGGCGGCCGGCGCGGCAATCCTTCGTCGCTG
This sequence comes from Rubrobacter sp., assembly GCA_035697505.1. Taxonomy (GTDB): domain Bacteria; phylum Actinomycetota; class Rubrobacteria; order Rubrobacterales; family Rubrobacteraceae; genus Rubrobacter_D. Next base: position 13,576 of record DASSCV010000081.1, on the reverse strand, counting down.
CACGCCTTCGGAGGCCTGGCGCGTGCGGGGGTTGAGGAGGCCCGAGATGCTGTAGCTTCCCTGATCGGGGCTTCGCCAGGGGAGATCGTGTTTACCGGCGGAGGGACCGAATCAGACGACCTGGCCGTCCTAGGTCTGGCGAGGTCCTCCGGCTCCGAAAAGCGGCACGCGGTCGTCTCTTGCGTCGAGCACGCGGCGGTGCGGGAGGCCGCGATACGCCTGCAGTCCGAAGGTTTCGAGGTGTCCTGGATCGGGGTTGACGCTGAAGGCGTCGTCGACCCGGACGAGTTCGCCGCCTCGCTGCGTCCCGACACCGCGCTGGCCGCCGTCGTATGGGCGAATAACGAGGTTGGCACCGTCGAGCCTGTGCCCGAGCTCGCCGAGATCTGCGCGGCGAAGGACATCCCATTCCACGCTGACGCCGTCCAGGCAGTCGGCAGGGTCCCTATCGACGTCTCGGAGACACCGGTCTCGACGCTGGCTCTCTCGGGGCATAAGCTCTACGGACCTCAGGGCGTCGGCGCCCTCTACGTGCGTGAGGGCGTCTCGCTCGAACCCATCATCTACGGCGGAGGGCAGGAGAGGGGGCTCAGGAGCGGCACCCAGAACGTGGCAGGGATCGCCGGACTTGGCACGGCTGCGAGGCTGGCCCGCGAGGAGATGGACGACCGAGTCGCGCACGAAAGGACGTTACGCGAGCGTGTCATGGCCGGAATGGAGGCCTTACCAGATGTGTTTGTAAACGGGCATCGCGAGCGGCGATTGTCCAACAACGTCCACCTCACCGTATCCGGCGTAGAGGCTGAGAGCCTGGTCCTCTTCCTCGATTCGCTCGGCTACGCTATAGGGAGCGGCTCGGCTTGTTCCTCGGGTGGGCACAAGGCTTCACCGGTCCTGCTCGCGATGGGGTTGCCCGAGCGAGAGGCGTTCTCCGTCGTCAGGATAACGGTCGGCAAAGATAACACTCCAGAGGAGGTCGATAGCTTCCTGGGGGCGTTCTCGACCGCGGTGGCGCAACTACGAGAGATCTCCCCGCTCTACGCGGGTTGAAGGCTGGTTACACATGTCCGATCGTTACAAAGCGCAGGTCGTAGACCACCTCGTCCGGCCGCGCAATGCTGGTGAGATATCCGATCCTTCTGGCAGGGGAGAGTCTGGCGACGCCGCGTGCGGCGACGTCGCCTGCTTTACGGTCGGGATTTCGGACAACATCCTGGAACATGTCCGCTATAAGGTCTACGGCTGTGCGGCGTGCATCGCCGCCGGCTCAGCCCTTGCTGAACTGGTCGAAGGCAAGCACCTCCTCGATGCCGCCCGTGTTTCGAAGACCAGCCTGGAGGACGCGCTTGGCGGACCTCTGCCCGCTGGCAAGGAGCACGCGCTCACGCTCGTCCTAGACGCATTGCACAAGGCGTTCGAGGACTACTGGAACCGTAAGGCTGGCGAGATGCAATTCGACGCGCACAGAGGGCGGGGAGCCGGCCGCAGGAGCGTTGTGGCCGCGATGAGCGGGGGCGTTGACTCGGCGGTCACGGCCCTTCTTCTCAAAGAGGCCGGCTATGATGTAGCAACCGTGACGTTTCGGCTACACGACGGCGAGAGAGGCAGCCGCTCGTGCTGTTCGCCGGACACGGTACTCTTCGCCCGCGACACGGCGCACAGGATGGGATTGCCGCACTTCACGCTCAACCTCAAGAAGCTCTTCGACAGGCGCGTCATGCAGGACTTCGTGGGCTCCTACAGTGAAGGCAAGACACCCAACCCATGCGTCGCTTGCAACGCCCACGTCAAATTCCACGCGTCGTCGTTCCTCGCGGACGAGCTGGGATTCCACCACGTCGCAACGGGGCACTACGCCAGGGTCGAGGAAGGCCCTACGCTTGCGCGCCCCGTGGACGAGAGCAAGGATCAGACCTACGTCCTCTGGCCCGTGCCGCAGGATCTCCTTTCGCGTACGATCTTCCCCCTAGGCGAGTACCGAAAGACGGACGTCCGCGCCATCGCCGAGGAGCGGGGCCTCGCCGTTGCCTACACCCCTGAGAGCCAGGATATCTGCTTTATCCCAGATGGGGATTACCGCAGTTTTATCCGCAAGAAGGTGGCTGCGGAGCCAGGTGACGTCGTCGACGACGAAGGGCGGGTGCTTGGCCGTCATGCCGGCGTTGTCGACTTCACGGTCGGACAGCGGCGCGGAATAGGCGTTTCGGCGCCGACGCCGCTGTACGTCAGAGAGGTAAGACCGCGTACCGGGCAGGTAGTCGTAGGACGCAGGCATGACCTCGAGGTGCGCGAGGTCAGGGTGAGGGATCTCAACTGGTTCCTCGACCCCGAGCAGGCCGCTTGCGTACAGGTACGCTACAACGGCTCGCCGGTCCCTTGCACGATCGAGGAGTCCGCAGATGGAGGGTGGATAGCCTGTCTCCACGAGCCCGTTATGGGTGTCGCTCCTGGCCAGTCCGCCGTGTTCTATACAGGGGACGGGGAACGGGTCGTAGGCGGCGGCGTCGTTGCGCGCGGAAGCTCTTGAGAGCGGTACCTTTTGCGTGCAATCATAGCTATAATCCGGGTTTCCAGGGGATCCCGGACGGAGGTGCTGTAGGGTTTGGAATTATTCGTAGAGTTGATGAAAGGGTTTCTCTTCGCGGGGATAGCCGTGGCGTTCTTCGTCCTGGCCTGGATGTTCTCGAGGCTGGCGAGGATCTTCTCGACCACCGAGCAGTCGATCAAGGACGTCTCGGGGCAGGTCGTTCCGCTTCTCGGCAAGACGCACATTACGGTGGACAACATAAACAGCCAGCTAACGCAGCTCGACGAGGCCGTCGGTGACGTCGCAGGCATGACGGGCGAGCTCGACCAGACCACAGCCGTGATCACACGCGGAGTAAGGGGTGGAGTGATCAAGGTCTCCTCTGCGACGGCGGGTATCTCGCGCGGGGTCAGCACCTTCCTCGGCGGCGAAAAGCGTCCTGAGAAGGAGGGGTAGCGGTGGCGAGTTGGGGTAGGGTCGCGGCCGGCGTCGTGATCGGGGTGGCAGCTACGATCTACGCAACGAACGAGGACGTACGCAAGAACCTGCCTAAAGCGGCCCGAGATCTCCCCGACAACGTCCGTCGCCGCTACAAGAGCGCGGTAGCCGCGGCACGCGAGGCCTCCGCGAGGCGGCGGGAGGAGATCCTGCACGACCTCGAGGAACACGGCGGCGGGAACCACGCCGCACGCGGGGTGAAGCCCGACGCCGGGAATACGGCGATGGACGCATGGGACGAAGATACATCGACAGTTAAGCCCGAGCAACGCTAAGGAAGGGATTGACTTGACCGAAGATCATCCCCAGGAGTACGCTTACCTGAGGCTCCCACCCTACGAAGAGGTGCGTTCCTGTGTCGGCCTCGTGCTGGCAGGGATGGCGGCACGGGCCAGGGTAGGAGTGGGAGGATTGGAGGAGGCCGTGGAAGTTCTCGAGGGCTTTCATGCCGATGACGCTCCAACCCGCTTTCGCTTCTCCCTGGCCGGTGACGGGGTTCTCGCCGAGGTCGAAGAGCCGGCCACCGGGCGGAGCACAGAGAAAAGCTGGCGCACCGTAGTCGAGCTGGTCTCGTGAGCCGGCGCTATCGCAGACCGGACAAAGCGCGCACGCGGCGCCTGCTCGTGCGCTATCACAAGCACGGTGACCAGAACGCCCGCGAGCGGGTCATCCAGGAGCAACTTCCCCTGGCCGAGTTTCTGGCCCGCAAGTTCGCAGGTCGAGGTGAGCCCCTGGACGATCTGATCCAGGTCGCCTCCGTTGGCTTGATCAAGGCGGTGGACCGCTTCGATGTAGACAGGAAAATCGAGTTCTCCACCTACGCAACCCCCAACATCCTCGGCGAGATCAAACGCTACTTCCGCGACAAGGGTTGGGCTATGCGCGTCCCTCGCGGCCTGCAGGAGCTTCGCCAGTCGGCGAAGGAAGTAATCCGCAACGAGACCGTCAGGACGGGACGATCGCCCACCCTGCAGGAGCTCGCCGAGATGCTGGATACCGATGTCGAGGGTGTGGCGGAGGCGCTGACCCTCGGGCGGGCTTACAACACGGCCAGCCTCGACGCGCCTGTGAGCCAGGACGAGCCTGACGGGGACACGATCATGGACTTCCAGGCTGACGATGAATCCCCGATAGAAGGTTTGGAGGACAGGATCCTGCTCCAGGAGGCCATCGATGGCCTCAAGGGCCAGCAGCAGGAGATCCTGAAACTCCGCTTCAACGAGGGCAAGACCCAGACCGAGATCGCAGATCACATAGGCGTCAGCCAGATGCACGTCTCCCGCCTGCTCAGGCGCGCCCTGGAGGACCTGCGGGTCGAACTGGAGTACCTGGAACATGAGCGCGAGATCAGCAAGTTGTCCCCGGATGGGGCGCATGCAGAGTAGCGAGATACGACGCCGGTTCCTGGACTTTTTCGTTGAGCGGGGCCACAGGCTCTACCCGAGCGCGTCCCTGATCCCCCACAACGACCCTACGGTGCTCCTGACCACGGGCGGGGTCCAGCAATTCATCCCCTATTTTCTCGGCCAGGAGAGGCCGGCTTCCACACGGGCGGTGAGCGTGCAGAAGTGCTTCCGTACCCCCGACATCCTCGATGTCGGGGACTGGCATCATCTCACCTTCTTCGAGATGCTTGGGAACTTCTCGTTCGGAGACTACTTCAAGAAAGAAGCCATAGAATGGGCCTGGGCGTTTCTGACGGAGGAGCTCGGCATCGAGGCTGAGCGCCTGTGGATAACGATCTTCGAGGGCGACGAAGACGCCCCCGAGGACGTCGAGGCAAAGGAATACTGGATGGGCGTCGGCGTGCCCGAAGAGCGTATCTTCGGCCTCCCCAAGAGCGAGAACTGGTGGGGACCGCCAGGAGAGACCGGACCGTGTGGCCCGTGCTCGGAGATCTACTACGACCACGGTGAGGAGTTCGCCAAGGGCGACCCGGCCGAGGACCCGAAGTACGGTCCAGGCGGCGACGAGGGAGATCCGCGCTTCCTGGAGATCTGGAACCTCGTCTTCAATCAGTACGAGCAATTGAAAGACAAGTCCTTCGTGCCCCTGAGCAAGACTGGTATCGACACCGGCATGGGATTGGAGCGGACAACCGCCGCGGTACAGGATGTTCTCTACGTCTACGACACCGACCTCTACGAGCCCATCTTCGAGAAGGCAAACGAGTTCACGGGCATCTCCTTGGGAGACTCCGAAACCACAGATCGCGCCCTACGCATCGTCGCCGACCACGCGCGTGGCATGGCCTTCCTCATCGCCGACGGCGTCAGGCCGGGGAACCAGCACAGAGAGTACGTACTTCGCCGCATAATACGCAGAGCGATGTTGCAGGCATATTCGCGCCTAGGCATGGGCCCCGGCCAGCTCGCCGGGCTGGCTGAGGTAGTGGTCGACTACATGGGCGACTTCTACGAGGAATTGCGGTCTGCGCGCGAGGACATACGCCGCATCGTCACCGGCGAGGCTACCAGGTTCGTCGAGATCTACGAGTCGGGCATGTCGCTTCTGGCTTCCGAGATAGAGCGGATGCGGGGCGGGAACTTCCCTGGCGACGTGGCCTTCATGTTGCACGACACATACGGATTCCCTGTGGAGGTGACACGGGAGGTGCTCGCCGAGAGGGATCTTTCGCTCGATGAGGCGGGTTTCGAGGCTGCGATGGACGCACAACGGGAGCGTGCCAGGGAGGCTATGCGGGGCTACGAGCGGGTAGTTGCCGCGTTCAGGGATCAGGAGATCAGGAGCCGCTTTGTCGGTTACGAGCGCGAGCAGGTAGAGACGAGGATAGTCGCCGTGGAGCCCGTGCCCGACGCCGGTGGGGAGATCTACGTCGTCTTGGCGGAGAATCCCTTCTACGCCACCGGTGGCGGGCAGGTGGCTGACGAGGGTTGGATCACCTCGGAGGACGGACAGCTCGAGGTCTTCGATGCGATCCCGGCGGGTGACTATCAGGTGCTCAGGGCAAGGATCGAACGCGGTGCGTTTCAGGCCGGGGACGCGGTAACGGCCTCCATAAACAGGGTGCGCCGCCAGCAGATAGAGGCGAACCATACGGCCACGCATATCCTGCACTGGGCGCTGCGGGCGGTTCTCGGCCAGGACGTCGTGCAGGCGGGCAGCTACGTCGGGCCCGACAGGTTGCGCTTCGACTATCGCTACGCTGGGAGGGTCACAGACGATGAGATCAAGCGCGTCCAGGAGCTCTCGCTGCAGAAGATAACCGAGAACCAGCCGGTCAGGTACTTTACCACCACGCTAGAAGAGGCCCGTAACCTCGGCGCGATGATGCTCTTCGGGGAGAAATACGCGGACCTGGTGCGCGTGGTCGAGGTCGATGGATTCTCGCGCGAGTTGTGTGGCGGGACGCATGTGCGCGGCACTGCCGAGATCGGGGCATTCAAGATTCTCTCTAACAGGAAGCACGGTGCCGACCTCTACCGCATGGAGGTCATAACAGGTAGGGAGGCCCTCTACTACCTTACCGGGGCGACCGAGAGGGCAGAAGAGGTCTCGGCGGCCCTGAAGGTCGAGATCGAGGACCTCCCTGGGGCCGTAGGGCGGCTTCGCGAGGAGGTACAGACGTCTCGCGAGGCGGCCAGGGAGCGGGCACTAAAGCAGGGTCTCGAGGAGGTCGGCGACCTCGTTGAAGGCGCCCAGCAGGTCAACGGAACGAGGGTAGTAACGGGCCAGGTCGTCGCCGCCGACGTCAGGGGGCTGCGCCAGATCTCCGACGACGTCAAGAATCGTCTCGGCGGTCCTTCCGCCGTGGTGCTGGCCGCTGCGCTCGGAGGCAAGGCTGTTCTCGTGGCCAACCTTCACCCCGAGGTCTCCCGTAGGGTCGAGGCCGGGGAGATAGTGCGCGAGATCTCGGGCGTACTGGGAGGAGGCGGGGGTGGCGGTGCGACGATGGCCCAGGCCGGCGGCGGCAACCTCGAGGCTATCCCCGACGCCCTGGCTAGGGTACGCGAGATCCTCGACCAACGTCTCGCGGACCCGGAGTAAGTCCTGTCGCCAGCCGACTGCGGGCGAGTCGCCGCCCTCGACCTCGGAGAGGTACGCACCGGCGTCGCCGTATCGGACCCCGAAGGTGTTATCGCCAGTCCTCTCGATGTGATAGCGAGCAGGGATCTCTCCGGTTACCTGAGCCGGCTCGTGGACGAACAGGGTGTCTACGAAGTCGTCGTCGGGGTGCCGAAGACGCTCGGTGGGGAGGTCGGCTTCCAGGCGCGCAAAGTTTTGTCTAGACTGGATGCCTTGCGAAGAGAGTTCCCTGGCGTGCGGTTCGTAGAGTGGGACGAGCGATTCACGACCCGTCTCGCCGGTAGCCGCGGCAGGAGAAAGGGGACTGTGAGGGTGGATCACCTGGCGGCCGCACGGATGTTGCAGGAATACCTCGGGGCGAGGGAGAGTCATTGAGGCGACACGACAAGAGCAAGCGACACGAGCTCGATGCCAGGCTCGACGCCCTCCAGCAAACCGGCTCCAGGGGGATCCGGAGCAAACGCCGCTCGAACGCGGGGCCGACCGTGCTTGGCGTCCTACTCCTGCTCGGCGTTCTGGGAGCCATCTTCGTCATCTACTCCGCTGCGACAGGAGGCGAGGACGGGGCCAGGAAATCGGCCATGGTGCAGGTCGTCAGAGGCGACACGCTCTCGGACGTCGCCGCCAAGCTGGAAGAGGCCGGGGTCATAAATAACGCCTTCATCTTCGAGCTGCAGGCCAGGTATGAAGGGTACGGTACGGAGATAAAGACCGGACGTTACGCTTTCGAGTCTGGCCAGGATAGCGGGGAGATCCTCCATAAACTGACCGTCGGACAGGCCGCTCCCACGTTCACCGTTACGATCCCCGAGGGTCTCACTATCAAGGAGACCGCCGGGACCGTCGCCGCGGAAAGCAGTGTCCCCGGGCCCGAGATCGAGGGGGCCGCGCGTAGAACCGACTATGGATACGCATTTCTCGACAACTCCGACGTCAAGTCAACAGAAGGGTACCTCTTTCCTGCCAAGTACGATTTCGAGAAGGATGTTACCGCCAGGCAAATAGTCGACAGGCTCCTCCAGCAGTATCTACTCGAGACCCAGGACCTCGACTTCGCCGAAGCGAAAGAACGTCTCGACCTTACGGAGAATCAGATTGTGACCGTGGCCTCCCTGGTCGAGAAAGAGGCCGCCAGCCATGAGGAGAAGTCGCTGATAGCTTCGGTGATCTACAACCGCATGCGCAAGGACATGCCGCTCCAGATCGATGCCACGATCCAGTACGCACTGAAGAGACCCAAGGCGAACCTCTCGCTGGCCGACCTGAAGGTAGCCTCGCCGTACAATACCTACGAGAACAAAGGACTGCCACCAGGACCCATATGCAGCCCGGGAAAGGAGTCACTCCTGGCCGCGCTGAACCCCGCGAATACCAGCTACCTCTACTATGTCCTCGAAGCGAACGGTGAGAAGCACTTCTTTACCAAGAGCTACGATGATTTCCTCCAGGCGAAGGCTAGGGCAGAACGCTAGGGGGAAGTTTGCACTGAGGTTCAACCTCTGTGAATGTAGCACGCTCCGGCTGACGTCTCCCCTTGTCAGCTTCGTTGGGAGTGACTTGCGTTGGTTGTGCTATAAGGCTCCGCATCGTCTGCCACGGAGTCTAGCTGCCTTTGTAAGCCTCTTTGGCAGGTCCTTGCTGGCTGGCTGACAAGCCTTGCAAAGCTGCGGCTTTTCGTGGAAGATCCCTCTTTAACAGGGCCGATCCGCGCGGGAGTGCGTTCGAGCCCGCCGAAACTCCTTGACGGAGCATATGTGGCGCGCGACCGGAGGTCTTCGTGGCTTCCGCTCGTGTGTAGGGGAGCAGGCCTGGCGCCTACTCCCCTTCGATGCTGGCGAGAGACGAGAGGGCGAATTTGGGCAAGCAGTGGAGCAATGGCAGACTTGGAGCAGGGATCACACGCCGGAGATTTCTCGGGGCCCTCACGGCCGGAACCGCCCTGGTCGCACTTTCCGGCTCCCTTGGTTGCGAGCCGAGCGCGCGCACCCGGGCATCCGCCGCGCCCCAGGGACCTGGACAGGCGAGATCTTTCCGCTCGCGTCCGGATCTCCGCCCGCCCGTCATCAAGGTGAACACGAATCTGCCTGGCGCGGCCCCCGGCCACATCTTCGTCTCCCCCAAAAAGGGGCCAGGAGAGGAGGCTCCTACCCAGGATGCACCGCTCATAGTCGACTCCAGCGGTGAGCCTGTCTGGTTCCATCCGCTGCAGGAAGCGGAGGCCGATGCTTTCACCTTCGAGGTCCAGAAATACAAGGGAGAGACGGTGCTCACCTGGTGGGAGGGACTCCATACTGGCTACGGCCAGGGCGAGTACGTGATCTTCGACCATTCCTATCGTGAGATAGCCCGGTTCGGGGCCGGCAACGGCTACGAGGGGGACCACCACGAGTTCCTCATCACGCCCCAGGATACGGCCCTGATCACGATCTACAGCAAAGTACAAAGGGATCTGTCCGGCGTCGGTGGACCTGTAGACGGCGTTGTGCTCGACGGGATAGTCCAGGAGATCGACATCGGAACCGGCGAGGTACTTTTCGAGTGGCACAGCCTCGACCACATCGGGCTGGAGGAGTCTCTCTACGAACCGCCGCGCGATCTCGAGGCGGCCTTCGACTACTTCCACATCAACTCCATAGATCCGATTCCCGGCGGATACCTGATCATCTCGGCCCGCAGGACTTGCGCCGTGTACAAGGTCGACCGGAAGACGGGAGAGGTGGTCTGGCGTCTGGGCGGAGAACAGAGCGACTTCGACATGGGATACGGTACCAGAACCGACTGGCAGCACGATGCCCGCCGCCACCCCGACGGCACGATAACGATCTTCGACAACGGCGGGGTCCAGAAAGATGTACAGTCCCGCGGTATAGTGGTCGAGGTCGACGAAGATAACATGAGCGCCACCCTGGCAGGTGAGTACACGCATCCGAACAAGATTCTCGCGGCCACCCAGGGTAACGTCCAGGTGTTGCCCAACGGTAACGTTTTCGTCGGATGGGGTAGCGAGCCGTCCTACTCGGAGTTCGGCCCGGACGGCAAACTGCTCTACGACGCCAGCTTCCCCTCCCAGGTCGAGTCTTACAGGGCTTTCCGCTTCCCGTGGAAAGGTCAGCCGGAGGATCGACCCGCGGTCGTGGCCGAAGCCGGGCCGGATGACATGGTAACGCTCCACGTCAGTTGGAACGGCGCCACAGAGGTAGACACCTGGCAGGTGCTGGCTGGTGGCGATCCGGATAAGCTCGAGCCCGCTGGATCAGCTCCCCGCAAGGGCTTCGAAACCGCTGTAACGCTGTACACCAATGAGCCTTACGTCGCTGTCGAAGCCAAAGACGGCTCTGGCCGCGTACTCGGTACCTCCGAGGCGGTCGAGCCGGTAGCGTCTTCCGCTTCGACGGGCCAAAATCCCTCGTAAAGCGTCTTGCAAGACGGGACGGTGAAACGGGGCCGGATCCAGCTTCGATGGTTCGAGGCCGGCGTCGCGCTCGCGGTGGTCGCAGGATTCGCCGCTATCGGCCCGTTCAGGGGCACCCTGGCGCCGATACCTTGGGTCATGGTGCTCTCTACCCTGGTCCTATTCTTGACGCCGGGCGTATTACTGGTGCGCTGGTTCTTGAGAGACTATTTTTTCGGCGCCGCGATCGCGCCGGCTGCTTTCGTCACGAGCGTCGGGCTCTTCGCCCTCCTGGCAGTGCCCATGCTCATCTTGCAGAGCACCCTGGAAGCCTACCTGTGGGCCTGCGGCATGTTCGTAGGCGTGTGTTGGCTGGCCTCTTTGGTTTTGATCTTCCGCCCCGAGCAGGCGGAAGATGGTCAGACCGGCGTTGCGCTCTCCGACCGAGGGGGTTTGCTCTGGGTGCCTTTCGCCGCCCTTGTCGCTGCACTCTCCTACATAGCCAGGAACACGGCCCCGAGTTACTACGGTGACATCTGGATCTACCTATCGTGGGTCAGGGAGTACCTCAGCGGAGACAGGCTCGCCTCCGTCGAGCCGTTCTTCGGTAGTGAGGTGGGTCTCTCTCGCGCCAGGATCAACGGCTGGTTACTGGAGCAGGCAGCAGTCTCCAGGGTCTCTGGGGTCGACCCTGTAGATCTGGTCTTCTCATACCTGAATCCGGCACTTGTGGTTGTAGCCTTACTGGTCTTCTACGCCCTGGCGCGCATCCTGTTCGAGAGCGAGAAGACGGCGCTGTTGTCAGGTTGCCTGTACGCTCTGTTCTTCTTTGTACACCTCAGCCAGTCGCGCATAGCATGGGGAGGAGAGTTCGTCCAGCGCCTGCCCGAGGACAAACTTGTCGCCAAGTTCCTCTTCTTGCCGCTGGCGCTGGCTTTCGCTTACGCTTTTCTGCAAGGTGGGGGGAAGCGGTATTTCCTTGGTTTCTCGTTCCTCTGCTGTGCCGTCATGGCCGTGCATCCCATAGGTTTGGCGATCATCGGGATCTCCATGGCCGGGTTCGCCATTTTGCACCTTGCCGCCAACCCTCGCAGCCGCGCGGCGTGGGCCAGGATCTCGGCCATGGGTCTTACTGGAGTCGCGATCATCGCCGTTCCTGCGGTCCTGGTCTCGTCGTTTACCGATGAGTCGCTATCGAACGCGCTGGCCGACTCGGACATCAATTCCGGCGACCCCGACGTGCTGCGGAACATGATCTTCGTCAGCCCGGAGAGGAACCGCATCTTCGAACTGGCTGACGGCTCCTACATAATGCACCCTTCTTTGATCCTCGACCCTGTGATCGCCACCGCCTTCTTGATCGGGCTTCCTTTCTTGCTCTGGCGCCTGAAGCGGAGTTTGGCTGCACAACTGCTCTTCGGAATGTTGTACGTGACGACCGTAATCGTCTACGTACCCTCCATCGCCACGTTCCTCGGCGACAATGTCGTGCTCCCGGGCCAGATCTGGCGTCTGGCCTGGCCCATACAGCTTGCTGCCGTGCTGACGCTCGGCTGGCTAGTGTGGACCGCCACAGAGTACGTGGCCACGTGGTTGCGGAGCTTCGGGCCGGCGCGTTTACTGGCGGGGGCCTTGCCCATCATATTGGTAGTCGCCCTGACGGCTGCGGCTTTACCCCAGGCGCGTCAAGGTATGGAGTCTATTCAGGCGCACGGGGAGACGAGCCGCAAGTCCGGCTTCTACCCTTCTGATCCCATCTTTCCCTGGTTCCGCGACGAGATGCGCTCGCCCGTTGTCGTGCTTGCGCCCGACATTCAGAGCGCCCGTATCCCCGCTTACTCCTCAGAGGCAAACGTCGTCAGCCGCAGGGGAGGATTGGTGCTGAGAGTCCTCCCCGAGCTACAAAAGCGGGCGCCGGGCCAGATCGAAGTGCCCCAGGGTTCGCTGGATGTGCGGGAGTTCTTCAGTGGGACTACGCTGCAGCAAGCCGTCGAGATCCTGCGCCGCAACAACGTAGACTACGTGATGGTCGCTAAGGACTCACAGCTGAGCGGATCGCTCGAAAGCCTGTCCGGCTTCACCCATGTGGAGACACCTAGTGAGAGGTACGATCTTTACGCAGTGAGCCTCAAGGAGGTGGCTTCGAAGTCAGGGCCGCCGATGAGTTCGCCTGGGACCCTTTCTGTAGAATGGCCCTCTCTGGATACTCGACCTGGGAGGCACATCTCTTGACCTTTTTCGGTAGGCTCGGTGACAGGGTGGTCGGCGCCCCTTCGATACTCGCGGCCGATTTCTCGGAACTGGCCGAGGAAGTACGGAGGGCCGAAAGGGGTGGAGCCGACCTCATACACTTCGACGTGATGGACAACCACTTCGTCCCGAACCTTACGGTGGGCCCCGCCGTCGCTGCCTCGCTCGCCGCCGCGGTCGACCTTCCCATAGATGCTCATCTCCAGGTAACGAACCCTGACAACCTGATCCCATCTTTCGTCGAGGCCGGGGTCGTCAGCATCTCGGTCCAGCCCGAGGTGGTCACGCACCTGCACCGCACGCTCGACCTGATCCGAACCGGCGGTTGTGAGGCCGGTGTTGCCCTCAACCCGACTACGCCTCCCGAGTCTATAGAGTGGGCGCTGCCGTACGTGAGCTACGTGAACGTAATGAGCGTCAACCCCGGCTTCGGAGGCCAGGCCTTCATCCCCGAGATGGTCGAGAAGGTCAGGCGCCTCAAGGAGATGACCGACATCCCCGTCGAAGTGGACGGCGGTATCACGGTCGAGACGGCACCACTGATGGTCAGGGCAGGCGCCCAGGTCCTCGTCGCCGGTTCGGCGGTCTTCAAAGGCGATCCGGCGGCAGAGATGCGCAGAATAATCGAAGCCGGCAAGGCAGCTAGTCAGCACTTCAGCTAGTCAGCACTCCAGTTGTCGCTTGCCCAAGATCTGGCTGAGCAACTGAAAGCCGCGGGCCTCTGCGTGGTGAGTGTTGAGGCGCTAGCCGGGGCGTGCGGAAACGCGAAGCGTTTCCTTGCTGGCGTGGTCCTTCTGTGGTATAGCTTGCTGCGTAACTTTCGGGGGCGGGTGCAATTCCCGCACCGGCGGTGAGCCTGACAG
>DASSCV010000080.1:0-4022 GCA_035697505.1 Rubrobacter sp. | reverse complement strand
ACCACCTTGCGCCGTCGCCGGGACGAGTGGATCGCCTCTGGAGTGATGGAGAAGCTACAACGGATAGTGCTCGATGCCTACGACTGGATGATCGGCCTCGATCTGTCCAGCGTGTCAGTAGATGGCTGCATCACAAAGGCTCCCTGTGGAGGCCAGAAGGCGGGTAGAAGCCCTGTAGATCGGGGCAAGCAGGGTCTCAAACGCTCGATGGTCGTAGACGCCAACGGCATTCCTATAGGAGCCATAGCTGCCCCTGCCAACCGTCATGACTCGCCGCTGTTGGAGGCGACTCTGGACACTATGGAGATTGTGGGAGAGTTGCCCGAGCACATTAGCGTCCACCTCGACCGGGGCTACGATTCGGAGACTACCCGGGAGCGGCTATGGAGTCGTGGCCTTATCCCTGTGATCTCCGAGAAAGGCAAGTCTGCTCCGCTCCAAGCAACGAAGCGTTGGGTCGTAGAACGCACGAATTCGTGGACCAACGCGCACAAGAAGTTGGTGTGGTGTACCGAGAGGGAGGATCGGGTCATCGACTTTTGGCTCGCATTCTCCGGGGTGGTCATAACCGTGGGAAGGCTCATCAGACGGGGCTGGACCCACTACCGCTGGGAGGGACGACCTTGTCGCCGACCATAGCCTACTGGCGGAGCCTCTAAGCTTGCGTTTTAAGCACAGGGACTCCGGAACTAGCCGCTGAGGACACTGCGAGGCACAATGCTTCGCGCTATGGATTCCTTATCTACTCTGGACACCTTCCGAGCCTTCAGAAACTCACTCTACAACTGCCTCAATCGCCGCGCTGACGCCCTCTTTGAACTCACCGACGCCCTCCTCAGCGCCGAGCCAGTTCCTTCGCCAGTGCACTTGAGCCTAGAGCCTTCTCACCGCCGTGGCTGGGGCAGTCTCTACAACGCGCTCAGCCATGGACGAATCGACGCCCAAGCTCTGCGGAGGCTGCTCGCTCATCATCCGCTTGCTGGAAGCCAAACGCCCGTCTACGCCGTGGACGTTAGCGTATGGGATCGCTGCGACGCGGAGAGCAGCCCCGCGCGGGGTTTCTACTATCATCCCTCGCGTCACTCGGCAGGGCAGCCGATCGTAGCGGGCTGGGCCTACCAGTTCATCGCCAGGCTCAACTTCATTCGCGAGAGCTGGACTGCTCCGGTTGACGCATTGCGCGTCCATCCCATGGAGGACGCCAACATGGTCGCCGTCGAACAGGTAAAGGCATTGCTCGGTCGGCTCGGAAAGGAAGCGAGCGTCCCTCTGTTCGTCTTTGACGCGGGCTACGATCCAGTGAAGGTGCAGCAGGGGCTTGAGGAGACTCGGTGCCAGATCCTCGTGCGTTTGCGCGCCGGGCGTCGCTTCTACGCCGATCCGAGTCTCGCTGGCCCGCCCGCGCACACTGGCAGGCCACGTCGCCATGGGCCCAAGATGAAGTGCAATGATCCAAGCACCTGGCCTGAACCTTCTGCAGAGTACGCCTGCGAGGACTCCGGTTACGGAGCGGTGAAAGTGCGAGCCTGGGCGAAGATGCATCCGAAGGTCTGCGCACACGAAGGCCGTGGTAGCCGCGGGCCTCTGCCAATCGTGGTCGGCACGCTAGTGCTGGTGGAGGTAGAGCGGCTGCCGCGCGGGGAGAGGCGGCGCGAGCCACGCGTTCTGTGGCTGTGGTGGCATGGTCCCGAAGGGGAGGTGCCGAACCTGGAGCTCATCTGGCGCGCCTATGTTAGGCGCTTCGACCTGGAGCATACCTTCCGCTTTCTCAAACAGGCTTTGGGATGGACCACACCTCGGGTAAGGCACCCCGAGCAGGCTGACAGGTGGACATGGCTGGTGGTGGCCGCTTTCACTCAGCTCAGGCTGGCGCGGGCGCACGTGGCGGATCTGAGGCTGCCCTGGGAACGTCACTACGATCCCGCTCGCCTGACACCGGTGCGCGTACATCGCGTAGTTTCGGCGCTTTTGGCTGAGCTCGGTACGCCTGCGAAGCCACCGAAACCCTGTGGGCGCTCTCCGGGGCGGCCCAAAGGACGGCTCTCGGGACGGTCGAAGCGCTACCCGGCCCTCAAGAAGGCCGCCTAAATATCTGACGAAGATAGGGAGAGAGTGAGTTTTGCGAGGGGCTTTATATCCAGCCCAAAACTCTTGTGCTTAAAACGCAAGCTAAGCTTCACCACGATCATGTGCTCAGTTCCTCCTTTCCCTCGCAACCTTTGTGGGTTGAGTTTACCTTCCACTAACCAGCGTGACGGGCAGCAATGAATCACCGATGATGTCGGATGCGCATGAGGCTATTCACCCAAGTGCCTAGAAGATGAGTTCTCGGAAGTCTGCCAAGGTACGTTACGACATAGCACTGCGCCCCGGCGGCCGGGGGATCCAGCGCGGGACGGTTCGCCGGTACTCCGCGTAGGTCTCGCCGAACCGACGACGCAACGCCGGCTCCTCGTAGCCGATCACGAACAAGTGGAAGATGATCGCCGCTGCCCCCGCGTAGGCCAGTAGCGGGAGCGAGCGGAACAGCCAGGCCTCTCCGATCACGACGAGGAGTGCGGCGATGTACATAGGGTTGCGGACCCAGCGATATGGACCGGCCGCGACGAAGCGCCGCGGCGGGTCTCACGGCCCCGGCGTGCCTCTGCCGACGATAGCGAACGCCCACAGACACCAGAAGTACAGGGCAGCCCCGAAGACGATGACCACTACGGCGTACCAGGCTGCCGGATCGAGCGTCGCATGGCTATGAGCCAGGATCCACCAAGGGATCAATACGCCCCCTGAGCCCGGGACTACTATGGTAAACAGGAGGTTCCGGAGCCACAGGTGCATCGGACGCTTGGAACTTCTCCAGGGCTCTAGGCGCTAGTATGCATCCTGCGAGCGATGTCTTTGACCAATGGAATGGTGCTAAGTACCCCTATCAGAAATAGCGTCCGCCCTATGACTTTACGTTGACGTTCGCTCAACTTGTCAGCCACCATCAACCCAACTCCAGCCCCCAGCATTGCGCGAGTGACAGCGAGAATCCCTATCTCCGGTCCCGAGAGCTCAACGCGCTTGACGTGCTCTCGCTCCCTTCTCTGTCGCTTCATGCGCTCTCCTTAGGTCGCGGCTGCCTTAGGTTCTATCAGCTAGCAGCGGTCCTGGCATGGTAGGACCGCTGCAGAGCGCCACACAAGCCATCCTCGCGGCGCCTATTCACCGAAGTGCCTGGAGGATGCATTCTCGGAAATTCGTCAGAAAAGTTTCAAAGATCACTCATTTGGGGGATGCAGCGACGCCTTCACTCCTGTCACTATGCCCGTAGCACTGGTAGCAAGGAAGGAGATGCACCGTGAGGGGCATGGCGGCACAGGCCAAAGAGATCGACGTCGTGCACAGAGTCTGCCAGCAAATCTGCCCCATATATCCAGACTATGCAACGCGGCCCGTCCAGGATGGCTTTAGCTGGTCTTCCTCTCTTGCCGGCTGCACCTTTGAGCGGCTCTACCTGGTAGTCTTCCGCTCCGTCCGTCGGCCGAGCGCCGACCTCGACCTCCTGCGCGAGCACGACGACCGCGCCTACGAGCAGGCTCTGGAGTCCGGCGGTCTTTTGCGCTACTTCAAGGGCGAGGCTAACGAGCGAGGCGAGTGTCTGTCGTTCTGCCTGTGGGAGACGAGGGAGCAGGCTATAGAGGCGTCCGGCGCGGCCGCGCACCAATCTGCTGCCGAGATCTCGGTGCGGATGTACGAGTCCTACGTGCTGGATCGCTACTGGTTGAAGAAGGTCGTCAGGGTACGGGAGGAGAGACTCATCTTCGAGCCGATCCGGCCGGCGTAGATGAATGGGGAATGAAGGCGGCGTGATGACTTTAGAACAGTCTATTCAGCGAGTTGCCTAGAGAGACTGTCCGAAAAGGGTGTGTTGGGTAGTGATTCGCTACTGTAGCACACATGAGAAAGAGATATCCAACCGACCTCTCCGATGCTGAGTGGTTGTGCATAGAACCTTACCTACCTACTCCAAAAGCCCCCGG
>DASSCV010000079.1:0-2194 GCA_035697505.1 Rubrobacter sp. | reverse complement strand
CCAGTCGACGGGCTGCGGCTCTGGATCGTACTGCACGAGATGACCCATGCGCTCCAGTTCGAGGGATTTCCCTGGCTACGCAGGCACCTCGGGGAGCTTATGGAGAGCTTGATCTCACCGCTCGCCGAGCGGCTCGGGCTGCGTGAGATGCTACGACGACTCTCCGGGACCCTGAGGACAGGCGGCCGGTCGGTAGAGCTGCTGATGAGCCGCTCCCAGCGCGAGTCCTTCGACAGGATGCAGGCTGCCATGTCGGTGATCGAGGGCTACTCGGACTACGTGATGCACCACGTCGGCAAGGGCCTGGTGCCCCACTACGAGGACCTGAAGGCGCGCATGGCGAAGAGCAGGGCCCACCGCCCGCCCCTCGAGACCGCTGTCTTTCGCCTGACGGGCCTCGACGTCAAGCTGGAGCAGTACAGGCTCGGAGAAGCGTTCGCCGACGCCGTGGTCAAGCGCCAGGGGATGGAGGGCCTGAACCGTGCCTGGGAGAGGCCCGAGAACCTTCCCTCACTCGAAGAGGTTCGCGATCCAGGCCTCTGGATGTCGAGGCTCGGACCGTTCTGAGATGGAGGAATGGTCAGGGCCGCACTCCTCTACACTGGGCTACGAGTTCGCCCGCGAGGAGGAGGCCAGGGCCGCAGCCTCAGACCTCGACCGGCGCTTTACACAAGACGAGCTAGCAGGCCTTCGCATCTACCGCGTCCGTTGGAACGGCAACTATCTGGTCGAGGCCGCGTTCTCCGACGGTACACCAGAGGCGCGTCTGAAAGATGCCATCGCCCTCCTCGGCGAGTCTGGCATCCCGGTACACCCTGACGACCTCGCTGACTACAAGCGGGCTACGGAAGAACACACAGGCCTGCCCGACTGGCTGCGCCGCTTCTTCGGCCCTTGAAAGCACGCTCCGGCTTCGCCTCCGCTCGTCAGCTTCTCCCGTTCCGGCCTCGCTGCATCGCACGAGGAACCATTGCTGATGGCGGTCACGTTCTACGCTCATGGCGACGCTACTGGACGACTTGCTGAAATGCTGACAAGCGCGGGTTTTGGAAGGTTCCCCTTCCAAAACCCGCTAATCTATTCGTTGCTGAAGGCGTGCGATCTGCTCTCTGAGCTCGTCTATTTCGTGTTCGAGATACTTCTCACGACCACGGATGCGGGTATAGCCGGATTCCAGAACGGACCCGAGACCATCCACGGCCTGGACCACGGTCCTTCCCAAGAAACGTGCGGAGACGTCCAGCCCGCCGAGCACCGACTGGCGGGCCGACCGGGCGGTCGTTGTGGTCGCGAAGGCTCCGACGGCGAAACCGCCGACGGCCCCGACGGTCGCCCCGACAACGAATTTGCTGGTTCCCTGGCCCAAAAGCAGCTTCCTTCCGGCTCTTCCGAGCTTCGACGGCGCAAGTTTAGCACAGCGCCCGTGCTGCAAGGTTATACTTGGCCGCGCATGATGGAGACGGGGAAGAGGGATCTACTAAGGAGCCTCCCCGCGGTAGACGCCGTGATGCGCGACCCGTCGGGACGGACGCTCGCCGCCCGACACGGCAGGGCTTCGGCGACGGCGGCCGTTCGCGAGGCCCTCGGAGGCCTGCGGCGCCAGATCGTCGCGGGAGCAAGGCCGGAGGTCTCGGAGAGGGTCGTCGCAGAAGCAGCCGCCAGGCTCCTGACAGGTAGAGGTCTGAGGCGCGTCGTCAACGCAACAGGCGTGGTACTTCACACCAACCTGGGACGCTCGGTACTCTCCGAGCGGGCGGCTCTGGCGGCCTACGATGCGGCCACCGGCTACTCCAACCTGGAGTACGATCTCCGCTCCGGCTCTAGAGGCTCGCGCTACGACCACGCGGTGTCGCTCCTCAGGGAGCTGACCGGCGCCGAGGACGCGCTCGTCGTCAACAATTGTGCGGGGGCGACGTTGCTTGCGCTAGCCGCGGTCGTCACTTCGAAGGCCACTGAGGTCCCCGAGGTGATCGTCTCTCGCGGCCAGCTGATCGAGATCGGGGGCGGATTCCGCATCCCAGAGGTACTCACCCTCTCCGGCGCGCGACTCAGGGAGGTCGGAACCACGAACCGTACCAGGCTCTCGGATTATGAGAACGCCGTAACCGAGAACACAGGCGCGGTCCTCTGGGTCCACCCCAGCAACTTCGAGACGGTCGGCTTCACAGAGTCGGTAGGGGTCCTGGAGCTCTCG
>DASSCV010000078.1:0-21060 GCA_035697505.1 Rubrobacter sp. | reverse complement strand
AGAGAAGCCGGAGATCTTCGTGCCCGCCATAGAGGTCGATGCCGAGATACCGCTCGGGAGTGTCTCCAACGGCCTGCTCGACTGGCACGAGATGCTCGCCCCTTTCGGCAGCGGAAACTACCGCCCGATCTTCATTACGGAAAACTTGCGGATCACCGGCTCGCGCAAGATCTGGGAGGGCATGAACCTCCTCCACCTCGAAGGCGGGGTCAAGGCCAAGATGGCCGGCGAACCTGACGGGTTGCCCTCGGGGCCATTCGACGCCGCGTACACGGTCACCCGCAGCCGATACTCCGGGCAGGCCGAGCTGGAGATAGTGGACTGGAAGGCAGGCTATTGAACGCCGTCGGCGTCGACGTTGGGGGCACCAAGATCGCCGCCGGCGTCGTCACCCCCGAGGGCAAGATCCTGGACGAAGTCCGCTATCCTACGCCACACTCCCCCGAGACGCTGGTCGAGACTATCGCCCTGGCGATCTCTGAAGTCGGGGACGGTCCCCAGGTCGGAGGGGTGTGCCTTGCCGTGCCAGGTCTGATCCTCGCCCAGGCTAACAAGGTCGTCTACTCCCCGAACCTGCGGGCGGTCGAGGGGATTCCGCTGAAGGATGAGCTGGAGCCGAAGATCGGGATGCCCCTCACGATAGAGAACGACGGCAATGCAGCGGCGTGGGGCGAATTCAGGTTCGGGGTCGGCCTCGCTGCCGACCACCTGGTCTTCGTCGCGCTAGGAACAGGGATCGGGGGCGGCGTCATCACGCACGGCATCCTGATGCGCGGCGCGCAGGGCTCGGGCGGCGAGCTCGGGCACGTAACCATCCAGGCCACAGGGCCACGCTGCGCCTGCGGCAACCACGGTTGCCTGGAGGCCCTCGCCTCTGGCACCGCCATAGGACGCCGCGCCCGCGAACTTGCGGTCGAGCAACCCGGTTCGGCGCTGGGACGCCTGGCCACGAGGCGCCAGATACTGGGCGAGGACGTAACAGAGCTCGCCCGCGAAGGGGACGAGGTGGCGCTCTCGGTACTTGACGAGGCAGGGAAATGGCTCGGCGTTGGCCTTGCCGGATTCGTAAACATCTTCAACCCCGAGGTGGTCGCGGTCGGCGGAGGGGTCATGGAGGCCGGAGAGCTCGTACTAAGGGCGGCCCGCAGGGAAGTCATCCTCCGCGCCAGGCCTCCTTCACGCGACCTGGCTGACGTCAAAGTCGCTACCCTCGGTCCCAGATCCGGCGTCCTCGGCGCCGCGGCGCTCGCCCGGGACGCATCATCCGGAGAGTACGTGCTCGGCGGCTGAGAGATGCCCCTCACAGTGATCCCAACCCCCATAGGCAATCTGGAGGACATCACCCTCCGCGCCCTCCGCTACTTGCGCGAGGCCGACCTCGTAGCTTGCGAGGACACCAGGCGCACAGGACGCCTGCTCGCCCACTATGACATGAAGAAGGACATGCTCGCCTACCACGAGCACAACGAGGAACGCCTGGCCCCCGAACTGGCCGAAAGGGCGAAGACAGAGCGCGTTGCCCTCGTCACCGACGCAGGCACCCCCCTCGTCTCCGACCCGGGACACCGGCTAGTGCGCGCCTGCATCGAGGCCGGCGTCGAGATAGAAGCCCTCCCTGGCCCATCGGCCCTCACCACGGCCCTCGTGGTCTCGGGGCTACCCGCCGACACGGTCGTCTTCACCGGCTTCCCGCCTCGCAAGGGAAAGGACCGTACGGAGCTATTGGAGCTCGTCGCCACCGAGCCTTCCACCTTCGTGCTCTTCGAGTCACCGCACCGGCTTGGGAAGACACTGGGAGACCTTCCTGCCCAGACCCCGGTCGCCGTGTGCAGGGAGCTTACGAAGCGTTACGAGGAGGTCTTCAGGGGGACGGCTGAGGAGGCTGCAAAGTATTTCTCGGGGGGAGCAAAGGGTGAGATCGTGCTCGTGGTTCGCGGCGGAACGGCGAAGACGGAAGAGAGCATAGAGGAGGCAATCAGGCGAGCTCGAGGATACATGTCGGAGGGGGAGAGCCCTTCGCGGGCGGCTCAGAAGGCCGCCCGCGAGTCGGTACATCGTCGCAGTGAGATCTACGAGCGGCTGGTAAGGGGCTGAAGAAGGTACCCGGCGCCTTTATAATGCCCCTCGCTGATGGCTCTGGGGAAGAGGTGATGGGCGCTATGCTCGTGGACTCGCACACGCACCTTTTGCGGCTCGAGGTCTCGCCGGAGAGAGCGGTAAGAAGCGCTGCGGAGGTCGGGGTCGTGGCTGTTGTGAACGTCGGGACCGACGTCGAGGATTCGCAGAGGGGGGCCGAGCTTGCGGCGGTGTTGCCGAACGTCTACTCGACGGCAGGTATACATCCCCACAACGCAGGTACTTATACGGCGGCCGACCTCGAAGCGCTGGCCGAGCTCTCGGAGTCGCCGGGGATAGTGGCCCTTGGTGAGGTGGGGCTCGACTACTACCGCTCTGAGTGGTCGGAGGAGGTGCAGCGGGCGCTGTTCGAGGATGTGATCTCCCTTGCCAACGATACGCGCCTGCCGCTGGTGATCCACTCTCGCGAAGCCTTCGCCGATACGATGGCTTGCCTCGGGAGTGCCAGGGTTCCTATCGTCCTGCACTGCTTCGAGGGTGGTGCCCGCGAGGTCAGGGAGGCGACGGAGCGCGGCTACTATGTCGGCCTCGCAGGCAACGTAACGTACAGGGACAGCGAGACGGCCAGGGTTCTCCGCCTGATAGACGAAGAACACCTCCTCGTGGAGACGGACGCCCCTTACCTGAGCCCCCAGCCCGTGCGCGGCAGGAAGAACACGCCCGAAAACCTCGTGCACACGGCCGGGTTCGTCGCCGAGAGGCTAGGGATGGAAGATGAAGAACTGGCCACCCTGACCACCCGTAACGCCCGCAACCTCTTCGGGTTGCCGCTAGAGGTATAAGGTTCGGTGTCCGAGCTGGGCCCACCGAAAAAGCGCTTCGGACAGCACTTCCTGAAAGACCCCAACACCGCCAGGATAGTGGCCTCGGGCATAACGGAGGATGACGTGGTACTCGAGGTCGGACCAGGACGGGGCTTCCTTACGGCTTTCCTCGCTGAGAGGGCCGCCCTAGTACATGCCGTGGAGCTGGACTCCGATGTGCTCCCGAGCTTGCGCGAGGCCGTTCGCGATAGGGACAACGTACGGATCCTCGAAGGAGACGCCCTCCGCTTCGATTACGCTGGACTCGACCCCGCGCCGAACAGGCTGGCCGCCAATTTGCCCTACAACATAGCCTCGCCGCTCATACTGCGGTTGCTCGAGGAAGTGGAGACGTTGCGGACGCTGCGATTTATGGTGCAGCTGGAGGTGGCGCGAAGGATGGCGGCGGAGCGCGGTTCCAAGGACTACGCGGCCTACGCCGTGTTCGCGCAGCTCCTGGCGCGGGTGAGGATCTCACACAGAGTCCCGCCGACGGTGTTCGATCCGCCGCCCAGGGTGCACTCCGCGGTCGTCGAGATGGAGCGCAGAGAACCGCCGGATGACTACCAAGGGATAAAGCGCGTCGTGCTAGGCGCGTTCAGAAGCCGTCGAAAACGGCTCGTCAACAACCTGCCGGAGCCGGCCCGGGGACCGGCTCCATGGGTTCTCGAGTCCCTTGGATACGGGCCGAACGTGAGGGCCGAGGAGCTGTCTCCGGAAGACTTCGCGGCCTTGTACGCGGCGCTATCCTGGGCGTTGTGATACGGGAGGTTCGGCTCAAGGCGTTCGCCAAGGTCAACTATGCGCTCGACGTTCTCGGTCTTCGCGCGGACGGGTACCACGAGGTCAGTACCGTCATGCAGAGCATCTCGCTCGCCGACGAGCTGGAGTTGCGGCGTGCCGCCGGAGGCTTCGATCTCTCGCTGGAGCCTGAAGAGGTGGCGATCGGACCACAGGAACGCAACACTACCTACCTGGCCTGGAAGGCACTGCAGAGACTGACCGGTGAGGAGTTCCCTGTCAAGCTCACGCTGCGCAAGGAGATCCCGACAGGCGCAGGTCTGGGAGGCGGCTCGGCCGATGCTGCGGCAGTCCTGGTCGGGCTGAACGAATTATTCAGTCTCGGGTTGCAGGTAGATGAGCTGCGTGGAATCGGGGCCAGGATCGGGGCCGACGTGCCTTTTTGCATCTCGGGAGGGACGGCTCTGGGCGAAGGCATCGGGGAGATCCTCACGCCGCTTCCTGCGCCACCGGCCCATCTGCTCGTCGTCGCCAAACCGCCCGGGAGTGCGGATACAGCCGGGATCTACCGGGCGTATGACGAGGCGAAAACGGAGAGGACAAACTCCGTCAAGCCCGTCGTCTCGGCGTTGCATTCGGGGAGTCTCCCGACGCTTGCCGCGGTGGTGGGCAACGACCTGGCGCCTGTGACCAAGCGTATCATCCCTGAGGTGGCTAAGCTGGAGCGGACGCTTCTAGCGTCAAGGGCGCTGGGGGCTTCGATGAGCGGTAGCGGGACGGCAGTCTACGGCATCTTCGACGACGCTGAAGCAGCCGGGATCGCGAAGGATATGGTCGATGCTCCTTTCATCGGCGTCTACGAGCCGATCTCCCGCGGGGCGGAGATTGTCTGAGCAGGATGTGAATATGGACGTTGGGTCCGGATGTTCTGACGGCGAATAGGCGCTCCGGTATAATCTGCGCGGGCCTGTACTGGGGCGTGGCCAAGTGGCAAGGCACCGGGTTTTGGTCCCGGGATCGCAGGTTCGAATCCTGCCGCCCCAGCCGAGGAGCGTGTGGTACGCGACCGCCGGGTAGACGAACGCGATAGGAGTGGTGCGAGTACATGTCTGAGAGTCCGCCGATCTTCGCCGTGATCCTGGCGGCCGGCAAGGGCACCAGGATGAAGTCGAACCGGGCGAAGGTTCTGCACACCCTGTGCGGTGTCCCCATGGTCAACTACGTGATCGAAGCCACAAGGCCCCTCATCCCCGACGGGATTTTCGTCGTTGTAGGCCATCAGGCCGAGCTTGTCGAGGCGGTCCTGCCCGAGGACGCGAAGCCCGTTTTGCAGGAGGAGCAAAACGGGACCGGGGACGCCGTGCGCGTCGCCCTGGCCGCCCTCGAAGAGGAAGATGAAGGCGTCCTCCTGGTGGTCAATGGCGACGGGCCGCTCATCTCGGACAGGACTCTTGGCGAACTGGTCGAGCGGCACAGTTCCGCCGGCGTTGGGGCGACGGTCCTCGTTGCCGAGCTGGAGGACCCGAGCGGCCTCGGGAGGGTGGTCGAGGATGCCGGCGTGGTCAGGATAGTCGAGGAGAGGGACGCCACCGAGTCCGAGCGACGGATAAGGCTCGTCAACCTCGGCATCTACGCTTTCAGTCTCCCCGAGATAAGGGATACGATCGGGGGCCTCACCTCGGAGAATCAAGGCGGCGAGCTGTACCTGACAGACGTACTCGAGACGATCGGGCGGCGCAGCCGGGCGGTCACTTACAGGCTCAAGAACCCTGAGGAGGCGAACCTCGTCAACGACCGCTCCCAGCTTGCGCGGGCCGAGGCGATTCTCAGGCGCCGCATCCTGGACGCCCACATGAGGGACGGGGTGACGGTGAGGGACCCGGCTTCTACGCACATAGAGGCCTCGGTCGAGATCGGGCGCGACACCGTGATCCTGCCTGGAAGCCTGTTGCGCGGGGAGACGAGGATCGGTACGGACTGCGTGATCGGGCCCTCTACAGACCTCCAGGACACGCGTGTTGGTGACGGCGCTCTCGTCGAACACTCCGTCGGACGCGGGGCCGAGGTCGGTGACGGGTCGAGCGTCGGTCCTTACTCTTTTCTGCGGACCGGTACGGTCCTCGGACCAGGGGCCAAGGTCGGGGCTTATTGCGAGGTCAAGAACTCGCGCGTAGGGGCGGGGAGCAAGGTCCCTCACCTTTCGTACGTGGGGGACGCTGAGATCGGGGCCGGCGCCAACCTTGGGGCCGGGACCATAACGGCAAACTACGACGGCGAGAACAAGCACCGTACCTTGGTGGGAGACGGTGCCCATACAGGGGTGAACACGAACCTCATCGCGCCTGTCACGGTCGGCGAGGACGCTTACACTGGGGCCGGGTCGGTGGTTAACAAAGACGTGCCAGCGGGCAAACTAGCTGTGGGGGCTCCGGCGCGGGCGATCCGGGAGTCTCCCCAGCGGCGCAGGAAGCGGGCTGGACGGGATGGATCGGCCAAGAACGAGACGGAGGGCTAGCGCGACGATGATGCAGAACGGCTATCTGACGCAGACCACGGAGAAGCGGCTGATGATAGTCAGCGGCGGGGGCTACCGGGCGCTGGCCGAGAGCATAGCCGACCGGCTCGACATAGACCTGGCCGGGGTCGAGTTGCACGCGTTCGCCAACGGCGAGCTGTATGCCAGGTATCTGGAGAGTGTCAGGGGAGCAGACATGTTCATCGTGCAGTCGTTGTGCGACCCTGTCAACGAGAACTTGATGCAGCTCCTCATCATGATAGACGCCGCAAAGAGGGCCTCTGCCAAGAGGATAGTGGCCGTCATCCCGTGGTATGCCTACTCGCGTCAGGACAGGAAGACCAAGCCGCGTGAGCCCATAACGGCGCGGCTGGTAGCGAACATGATCGAGGCCGCAGGGGCCGAGCGGGTGATGACGATGGACCTGCACTCGGGCCAGATCGAGGGCTACTTCACTTTCCCCGTGGATCACCTGACGGCGATGCACACGTTCGTCGACTATTTCGTGGACCAGGGTTTCCAGGACGCGGAGGACGCCGTCGTGGTCGCCCCTGACACGGGCGAGGTCAAGGTCGCCAAGCAGCTCGCCGGACACCTAAGGCTCCCCTGGGCCATAGTAAACAAGATGCGCGACAGGCCTGGACACTCTGAAGTGACGCACGTCATAGGGAACGTAGAGGGCAAGCGGGTGGTCATGATCGACGACGTAGTCGCCACGGGTGGTACCCTCGTCAACGCCGCGAAGCGCCTTGTGGAACAAGGCGCGCTCGAGGTCAGCGCCGCAGCCACCCACGGCGAGTTCTCGGGGGACGCCTACCGGAAGATCGAAGACTCACCCCTAAAGGAGGTCGTGGTGACCAACACGCTGCCCTTGAAGGAGGATGAGCCGCGGTCTAAGATACAGACGCTCAATATCGCACCGATTCTCGCTAGCACCATCAAAAACGTCTTCACGGACGAGTCGGTGAGCGAGGTCTTTATGGGCGAGAACCAACTCTTCTAGACCGTTAGGAGCGAGACGTGGCAGACAACGTGGATCTACAGGCGCGGGAGCGCGACACACGGGGCAAGAACGCGGCCCGACGCCTCAGGGCCTCGGGGATGACTCCTGCTGTCCTTTACGGCGAGGGTAACGAGGCCGGCGGGAGCACAGCGCTCGCGGTCCCGACGAAGATCGTGGACTACACCCTTCATCACTTCGGGGACAACGCCCTCTACAACATAGACTTTGACGGGGCTACCTCGACGGCCCGTGTCGTGGACGCGCAGCGCGACCCTGTCTCCGGGGTCCTGATCCACGTCGATTTCGCGCCGGTAGACATGCTCGAGCGCATCGAGGTCACGGTTCCGCTCGGCGTCATCGGCGAGGCGCCGGGCGTGGAGGAAGGCGGCGTGCTGCAGCAAGTCACCTACGAGATCCAGGTGGAATCCCTCCCCGCCGACATCCCGCAGGAGGTCACGATCGACGTCTCGGGCCTCGGTATGCACGAAAACCTCAACCTCGGCGACCTCACGCTCCCCGAAGGCGTGACGCTGCTCTCTGAGCCCGAAGAGGTCGCGGTTACGGTCACGGCGCCGACGGAGATCACCGAGGAGGAGATGGAGGCCGCCGGCATCGTCGAGGAGCCGACGGAAGAGGCAGCCGAGGAAGCTGCCGAGGTCGAGGAGGCAGCCGAGGGTGAAGAGGCGTCCGAGGAGGATGCTGCCGAGGAGGGGCCCGAGGGACAGAACGTCCAGGCTTAGACTGGTACGCTCCTTCTTCAAGCCAGATGAACGGGACGAAGGGGGGCCGATCCGGTCCCCCTTCGTCGTCGGCCTCGGTAACCCTGGACGCTCCTACGAACGCACCCGCCACAATGCCGGCTACCTGGTCGCCGACGAGCTCGCGAAGCGTCACGACGGCTCCTGGCGCAAGAGGAAGAAGGCCCAGGTAGCCTCCGTCTCCCTTGGCCTGAAAGACGCCACCCTCCTCAAACCGACGACCTTTATGAACAACACGGGCTCCGCCGTCTCGGACCACGGGCCAGAGGACCTCATCATCGTCCACGACGACCTCGACCTGGAAGCGGGGACGGTGCGCGTCAAGGTCGGAGGCGGCGCGGGCGGGCACAACGGCCTGCGTTCCATCATAGGCAGACTGGGCAATGACTTCGTCCGGGTCCGCATCGGTATAGGGCGCCCGCCCACAGGTGTCACGGTCACGGACTACGTGCTCTCGAGGATGGACCCGGTCGTGAAAGACGCCATCCCCAAGGCCGCCGACGCGGTCGAGTTCCTGGTCGAGCATGGCCCCGAGGCTGCAATGAACCGCTTCAACATACGCGCCTGAGAGCGGATTTTGGAAGGGTCGACCCTTCCAAAATCCGCTATGGTTAGCATCTCAGCCACTCAGCTTATTGTTTGTTGAGAGGCTGATACCGAGTCTGTTTGAAGGGACCTGCGTTCGGACTGCGGACGCACCGAGGTTCCCCATACGTCATTCCCGCGAAAGCGGGAATCCAGTAGAAGGGGCCCGCAATCTCCAGAAATTACGTAACGTTCCCTTGACCCTCACGTTACGTGAGGCTCTAGACTTCTCTGTGCAGAGGAGGTGAACTGTGAGCAAACAGGAGACAGCACGCTACACGGTCGGCAGAGTGGCTGCACTCTCGGGTGTGACGATCCGGACGTTGCACCACTATGACGAGGTTGGGCTGCTATCGCCGGGTGGACGTAGTGCGGCCGGCTACCGGATCTACGAGGACAGGGATCTGGAGCGGCTGCAGCGGATCCTGTTCTACAGGGAGCTAGGGTTCACCCTGGATGAGATCTCGACCATCGTTGACGATCCACGCACCGATGCGCTCGGGCACCTGCGCCGCCAGCGTGGGCTGCTGAACGAGCGAATAGAGCGCCTGAGCGCGATGGTCGACGCTATCGACTATGAATTGGAGGCAAGGACTATGGATATACCCCTGACGCCAGAGGAGCGCCTCGAGGTCTTCGGCGGGTTCCGTCCTGAGGATTACGCCGAAGAGGCAGAGGAGCGCTGGGGCGGGACCGAGGCCTACAAGGAGTCTCAGCGGCGAGTCTCGAGCTACACCAAGGAAGACTGGCAAAGGCTCAAGGCCGAGGAAGAAGAGATACGCGCCCGCCTGACCGCTGCGTTGGAGGCCGGCCTGGCACCCGATAGCGAGGAGGCCATGGCGGCAGCCGAGGCCCATCGCCGGCACATCAGCCGCTGGTTCTACGAGTGCGGCTACGAGATCCACCGCAGCCTGACAGAGATGTACGTCAGCGACGAACGATTCCGCTCCAACTATGATACGCAGACCCCTGGCCTGGCCGCTTTTATGAGGGATGCGGCCCGTGCCAACGCCGGCCGGGCCGAAACCGGTCGCTAGCGCATGATCCACGTCCCTTTGGAGTACGGCATCTAGATCCCATTGTAGGAGAGGACACTTAGCTCGGGCTCGTCCTTGGCGACCGACCGCCGAGGGAGGCACAAAGGATTTCCTTCTTGGTGAAGCGGGGCAGGCAAAGCCACCCTGCTTCACCAGCGCTTCGTTGAGAGTGTCTGGTGCCGGAAGGCTGATAGTATGGCCAGGGACGGTCGTAAACGAGGGACGCGTCAGCGAGAACGGAGAAGCGTGGGACGGCGAACGGCAGAACTAAAGAGCGCGTGGACCGAGGTCGGGGGCCTGAGGGTGCATGCTCGCCTCTCCACACAAACCCAGCCCGAGGGCACTCCGCCGATAATCCTGGTGCACGGGCTTGGGGTCGCGAGCAGGTCCATGGTCCCCCTCGCCAAGGCTTTGGCCCCGAGCTACCACGTCCTCGCGCCTGACCTGCCCGGCTTCGGAGATAGCGAAAAACCACCGCACGTTCTGAATCTGGCCGAGCTCACCGATTGTCTGGCCGCCTGGACGCGAGCATGCGGGCTGGAGCATGCCGTTTTCCTGGGCAACTCTGTTGGTTGCCAGCTGGTGATGCGCCTGGCGGTTCGGCATCCGGAGCTCGTCGAGCGCGTAGTGTTGCAGGGGCCGACCATGGACCCAGGGGCACGCACGATGCGCCAGCAGACCTGGCTTTGGATCAGGAATTCCCGTGGCGAGCGCGGCTCGCTGACGCCAATCGCGCTGCGAGAATACTGGCGTTGCGGTCTTCGCTGCCTCCTGAAAACCTTTCGTTATGCCCTCGAGGATCCCATCGAAGAGAAGCTCCCCGGCGTTCGGGTACCCGCTTTGGTGGTGCGGGGATCTTGGGATCCGATCGTTACGCAACGCTGGGCGGAGGAAGTGGCGGACCTCCTGCCGATGGGCCGGCTGGTCGTGATACCGGACGGGCCCCACACTCTCGTCCATAACAGGCCCCTGGATCTGGCCCGCGTGGTCCGCGAATTCCTGAGTGCCGCTCCGGCAAAGAGGCGGGACGTTTGAAGACTTCTGACATGACCATCACGGCTGCTGGCGGAGCATCCGGCCGAGCATCTCGATGCCGCCCTGATCCAGGATTCGGTCTTCTTCGATGATCTCCAGATCCTCCGGGATACCGAGTTCGCGAAGCCGCCTGGCCGTCACGCTGGCGCACACCACACTCTCGACTCCGCCGAGGGTGGCAAGCATTTCTTCAGGCTCCTCGTCTATGTAGACCTGGACGAAGTTCAGATGGTCCAGGCCCGCGCCTTCGATGGAACGCGAGAAATTCTCCATGCACGTGCGGCCCCAGCCCATCACCCCGACCGGAGTCCCCGACGGAAGTTCCATCAACCTTTGCAGGCTCTCCAACGTCGCCTCGGCCAGTAGCGCGACCGCCTCTATCCCGTGCGGCTCCACTATGTCCTGCACCTCGTGGATGTGAAAGAACGTCGTTACGGCGAGTCGCCACGGCAGGTCTTCGGCGTCCGAGACCCTGTCTGCGAGGTCCTCGAGTAAGACCCTCTCTACCTCGACAGGGAGCTGTTCCTCTAGCTCGGAGGAGAACTGATCCAGCTCCGCCCGCGTGCATTCGACGAAGAGGATGGGCGTCTTCTCCTTCGGCTTCGCGCCGGCCCGCGCGAGTAACGCGTACGCCAGATCATCGACAGGTACGCCCTGCGCCGCCGCGAGATCCATAACCCTCTCCAAAACCTCCTGACGCCTCAAGTCCTCCGCCTCCACAGGAGGCTCGACCACGTAGACACCACTGCCGCGGCGGCTCTCCACGTAACCCTCCCGCTCCAGATCAGAGAACACCCGCGCCACCGTGTTCCTGTTCACCCGTAGAAATCCAGCCATCGCCCTGATGCTCGGCAACCGGCTCCCAACCTCGAAGTTGCCCGTCAGGATGAGGTGCTTGATCTGCCCCTCCAACTGTACGTGTACGGGTACGTGACTCTTCGAATTTATCCGCAAATCCATTAATTAACCTATTGTCCTATGACACTAAGCCGATTATAATTGTCCCATGTCAACGTGACAATTATACCGCAACTGGCGAGCAAGGAGGTGAGTTGTGATCAATCCGTTCGATCTGGAGATAGCAAGAGTACGGCAGGAAGAGCTATTACGCGAAGCTGAGGAGCGTAGGATCGCGGGTGCATTGCGTAAGGCTCGTCGAAGCATCAAGGAGGGCGGGCGCAGTGCGACTAGGGAGTTGGAGGGTTTGAAGGTGGGCTGGGGACTCGCCGAGGAGGAGCCCGCGGTCGCGGATCTTCTGGAACTGAATGGTTTGCCGCGTTGGGGCGCCTTCGAGGAGAGGTTCATCGTGGCGCAGAAGGACGGAAAGGTGCTTGGTGCGGTGCGTTACCGGATGGAGTCCAAGCGGCTAATTCTTGGGCTACTCGTTGTGGACCCGTGGGCGGGCGAGGAACGGCTGGCACTGGCGTTGTACCGGGGCTCAAGAGAGCTGGCGCGTGAAATAGGTGCTGGAGAGGTCATCACATCGGAGTCGCGGGCGGGTTATCCTGGCCAGGCCGGATACCAGCGGTGGGGCCGCGGCTGGCGTCATGATCTGACACGCAACTCCGGGGCGGTCGGCGGGCGCAGGCTATCAGGGATGTTCGGCGTGCTCGCCATGCCATTCTACCGGACGTTTCGTAGTTAGGGCGTAGTGCCGGAGGAGAACACCTCAGGGAAAGAGGGCCGGATCACGTTCACCCTTGGGGGGGCGCTCGCGGGGGCAAGAAGATGCGCGCCTATCGCGATCAGCGGTTGCGGCATCGGCCTCGTGTTTGGGACGCTGGCGGGACAGGCTGGTCTCGGCGCCGCTGAAGCCGCCCTGATGAGCGCGCTCGTATTCTCGGGGGCGGCACAGTTTGTTGTGCTTGGGCTTTGGGCGGCCCCGCTGCCGGTAGCTACCATCGTCCTCGCTACGCTCGTCGTTGGTCTCAGGCACGTGCTGATGGGCGCGGCCCTCGCGCCTGTGTTCTCGAAGTTGCCGCGTCTCAAGGCTTATGGGTCCGTGTTCGTCATGGCTGATGAGAACTGGGCGCTCACCATGGGCGAGTTCGCCAAAGGTCGCCGCGACGCCGCGTTTCTCGTCGGTGGTGGGTTATTGGATGTCCTCGCCTGGACAGGGTCCACATTCGTCGGTGGCGCTCTTGGCGGTGTGGTGGAAGATCCCTCACGCTGGGGGCTCGACTTCGCGTTCACCGCTGTGTTTCTTGCACTCATCGCGGGGATGTGGAACGGGAAGTCCGACATCCTCCCCTGGACGGTGGCTGCTGCGGTCGCGGTCGCGGCGCACCACTGGCTGCCGGGCCAGTGGTACATCCTGCTCGGTGGTCTCGCGGGGAGCTTCGCAGGGGTGGTCCGGCGTGGCCATTGATCCAGGCACCCTGCTTGCGATCGTCTTGATGGCGCTTGCGACTTATGCCACCCGCGCGGGTGGACTCTGGCTCGCGAGCCGGTTCGACCTCTCCGAGCGAGCAGGGGCGTGGCTCGATCAGATACCGGGTGCGATCCTCGTCTCGCTCGTCGCCCCTACCGTCCTTATGGGCGGGCCCGTCGAAGTGTTGGCCGCGATCGTTGTCGTGATCGTCTCCCTTAAGACTGGTAGCCTGCTGGCCGCGATGGTGACGGGTGTAGGGACCGTTCTCGCGCTGCAGGCCCTGCAGGCGAACCTGCTATGACCTCGCACGCTCATGCGCTGCATCTACTCGTGTACCTTCCGCCTGCGCCAGAAGAACCAGATCGTTGCGGAGATGACGACTATGAGGACTGCGGCCCCGACAAAAGACGTAAAGACTTCTACTATCCTCCACCGGCCGCCGAGCGCCCACCCCAGGCCGATCAAACTCGCGTTCCAGATGCTGCATCCGAGGATCGTGTAGCCGAGGAACCGCCCGCGCACGGGCATGCGCTTCAGGCCGGCCGGCACGGAGACCAGGCGCCGACGCCCGGGATCAAGTGTCCGACCAGGATCGCTTTTCCCCCGTGACGCTCGAATACCGCACTCGCCGTTTCGAAGTCGGATACGAACAGCAGCTTCGAACGCTCGAAGGGCTCGATCACACGCCGCAAGCGCGCCTCCTTGAGCCTGTATCCGACAGAGTACAGGACGAGCGCAGCACATACCCTGGCCGCTGTCGCCGCAAGCAGCACGGGGACGAACGAGAGACGGCCGTTGCCGATCAGGAACCCGAACAGCGGCAGCGTCAGCTCCGTAGAGACCGGCAGGTACAAGCTGCCCGCCAATATCAGGACGAATACGCCAACGTACTCGAGCGAATGGACTACTTCGATGACCCACCGTACGAGATCGGTGAGCACACCACCCATCGGGCCTTATCCTCCTATCTCCTCACCAAGACAACCTAATTATGCACCATGCGATGTACCACGGGACCCCGGACACGCATCCCGGCGTGCATTCGAAACGCGCAGCAAACCCGCACGCCACGTTTCCCGAAAAGATTCGCTCCCACGATGCCGATGTCCGATTTCCGCCAGTAATCTCGCTTACCGGGTGCGACAATAGGGGCGTGCTGAAGGACTTCGAACATCGGTATCGCGCCGTACGCGGCCGCGACGTCCGCTTCGACGGATGGTTCTACGTTGCTGTTACCTCTACGGGGATCTATTGCCGGCCGAGTTGTCCTGCCGCGACTCCCAAGCGGTCCAACGTCCGCTTCTATCCGACCGCCGCTGCCGCGCAGTACGCCGGTTTCCGCGCCTGCAAGCGGTGCAGGCCCGACGCCGTGCCTGGGTCGCCGGAATGGGACACCAGGGCCGACATCGTCGCGCGGGCGATGCGGCTCATTGCTGACGGCGTCGTCGACAGGGACGGTGTTTCAGGGCTCGCGCGGCGTCTCCGCTACACGGAACGCCACCTGCACCGCCTGCTCTCCGCCGAGGTTGGTGCCGGTCCGCTCGCGCTCGCCCGCGCGCGGCGCGCCCACACCGCCAGGCTGCTCATAGAGACCACGGATCTACCCATCACCGAGGTAGCGTTCGCCGCCGGATTCACGAGCATACGCCAGTTCAACGACACGATCCGCGAGGTCTTCGCCGTAACCCCGACAGAGCTGCGGCGCGGTCGAGCGGTGCGCGATGAGACGGTGCGCGGGGAGATCCCACTCCGGCTGCCGTTCAGGACACCGTTCGACGCGAACGGTATGCTGCGCTTTCTCGGCGCTCGCGCTGTAGCCGGCGTAGAGACGTTCGACGGGGAGACCTACCGGCGGACGCTGCGTCTGCCGCACGGCGCCGGTGTCGTGGCCCTATCCGACGGCGGTGACCACGTCCGGTGCGTGCTCAGGCTCGAGAACGTGAGGGACCTCGGTAGCGCGGTACAGCGATGCCGCTCGCTCCTCGACCTCGACGCCGACCCCGTCGCCGTCTCCGATGTGCTCGGCTCTGACCCGCTGCTCCGCGCGCTCGTTCGTCGTTCGCCGGGGCGGCGCGTACCGGGATCTGTGGACGGCGCCGAACTCGCCTTCCGGGCGGTGCTTGGCCAGCAGGTCTCCGTGGCCGGCGCCCGCACGCTCGCCGGCCGTCTCGTCGCCCGCTGCGGAGAACCGCTCCCCGAGACGCTCGCAGGTGAAGACCGCGAACCTACCCATCTCTTCCCCGGTCCGCGCGCCGTAGCCGGGGCGGCACTCGATGGACTCGGCGTTCCCAGTGCGCGTCGTGAAACCTTGCGCGATCTTGCGCGCGCCCTAGCAGGAGGTGGGATCGAGCTCGACCCGGGCTCTGAGCGTGAGGAGGTGGAACGGCGGTTGCTGGAGTTACGGGGTATAGGTCCGTGGACCGCTTCGTACGTTGCGATGCGGGCGCTCCGCGACCCGGACGCGTTTCTTCCCTCGGACCTCGGGGTCAGAAAGGCCATCTGCCGACTTGGTCACGCGGACGACCGGGGGAGCGTCGCCTCTCTCGCAGAACGGTGGAGACCCTGGCGCGCCTACGCCACACAGCACCTGTGGGCCAGCCTTGGGGATGAGAAGGATCAGACAGAGAAAGGAGAGATGATAGCGTGAAAGCGTACGTCGACGAGATAGAGTCTCCCGCAGGCCCGCTCGCATTCGCGGTGAACGAAGATGGCGCCCTGATGCGGCTGCACTTCGTAGAGAGCAACTACGGGCCGGTCATGGAAGTGGATTTGGAGGACGAAGGGTACGCCATAGAAGCGGACGAAACCAGGACCGCCGGCGTCCGAAAAGAGTTGTCCGAGTATGTCAGTGGACGGCGCAAGACCTTCGATGTGCCGCTCGCGTTCGCCGGCTCGGTGTGGCAGAAGGCCGTTTGGATGGAATTGACGCGCATCCCCTTTGGAGAGACCAGGTCCTACGGGGAGATCGCGGACTCCCTCTTACGGCCAGGCGCGGCCAGAGCCGTCGGCAGGGCGAACGCCTCCAACGTCCTGCCCGTGGTCGTACCGTGCCACCGTGTTATCGCTGCGGACGGCACGCTCGGCGGGTTCAACGGTGGACTACACCTCAAGGAGCGCTTGCTCGAGCACGAGCGCAACGTAATCGCCGCGGCGGGCAGCTAGTTTGTCGGAATGGGGAGAGGGCAACACAACGTTCGTCCCATCTGAAAAGAGCGCAACGTGAGACCGAGAGATTTCGCGGGTCTCATCCTGCTCGGCGCCCTATGGGGTGGATCGTTCCTGTTTATCCGTGTCGCCGTGCCCGCGTTGGGCCCTTTCTTGCTCGTGGAGTTGCGAGTCGGTTTCGCTGCCGCGGCCCTGTTTCTCTACGCTCTGGCCGTCGGCAACATGCCGAAGATTCGGGGCCGGTGGAGGTCGTTTCTTGTCCTGGGGTTCTTGAACGCGGCAGTGCCTTTCTCCCTGATCTCCGCCGCCGAAATACACCTTACGGCCTCCCTCGCCGCCATCCTGAACTCGACCACCGTAATGTTCACCGCGATAGTGGCCGCGGTGTGGATGGGCGACCCCCTGACGGCCAGGAAGGCCATCGGGATCTTTCTTGGCATCGTCGGGGTCAGTATACTCGTGGGCTGGGACCCGCTACCCTTGAACGGGATCGTCCTGTTCGCTGTGGCGGCGATGCTACTTGCTTCGCTCTCTTACGCGCTGGGAGCCACGTACGCCAAGCGGGCGTTTTCGGGCATCCCACCACTAGGTATGGCTATAGGCCAGCTGGGCGGGGCGGTAGCGCTCCTCTTGCCCCTGGCCGTCGTTAGCGTTCCCGAAAGAGCGCCTTCGACTGTCGTAACTCTCTCTATGCTCGGGCTGGCGTTCCTTTCGACCGCGGTGGCTTACCTGATCTACTTTCGGCTCATCGAGAACGTCGGGCCCACAAGCACGCTCACCGTCACGCTACTCGTGCCTGTCTTCGGGCTGTTGTTCGGTGTCCTGCTCCTCGACGAGCCCTTCGGGTTTGGCACGCTGGCCGGGCTCGGGATCATCCTTACGAGCGTCGTGCTCATCACGGGCATCGCTAACCGGAAGAGCAAGCCCGAGGAAGACTACAGCGGCTAGCAGAAGGCCCGAGACCTTCTAGCGCGGGTAGAGGATCATCTGCGTGCATCGGAAGAGTGCTATGGGCTTGCCACCCTCCTCGTCGGAGACTGTCGCGTCCCACACCTGCGTCGTGCGGCCACCGTGGACGAGCTTCGCTTCGCACCCGATCGCACCCCCACGTTTCGTCCCCACGAAGTTGCTCTTCAGTTCTATGGTCGTGAAGCCCTCTGCGCCTTCGGGCAGGTTCACGAACGTACCGTAGCCGCACGAGGTGTCCGCGAGGGCGACCACCGTCGCCGCGTGCAGGTAGCCGTTCGGGGCCATGAGCTCCTCACGCAGATCCAGGCGGCTCGAGATCCTACCCTCCTCTGCATCCAATATCGTCAGCCCAATGAGACCAGGCAGGGTTCCCATACCGCGTTCGTTCAGCGTCTCAAGTATAGACATCTACGGGACCTCCGGGGTAATTGTCACGGCTCGACGGATTATCCCAGAGGGAAATCTCGTTGCTTGAGATCCGCCGTCAAGCGGTAGAATCTACTGGTGAGCGAGAGGACGAAGACGAGATCCCTCAGGGCCCCGCGCAGGGTCCGCGCCTACCTGGCCGCGAACGGCGAGCGTCCCGCGCTCCTGCTCGCGGCGAGCGAGGAGGCGGCCGAGCGATACGCCCGCGAGGCCGAGGTCTTCACCGACGGTCCTGTCGTCCACCTGCCCTCCCGCGGCGCTCCTTACGGCGACGTCTTCGACCCCGCCGCGAGCAGGGTCGGGCGGCGGCAGAGGGCTTTGCGTTCGCTGCGTACGGCCCGTGTCGTGGTGGCCGGACCACTCGCCTTTATGGAACGGACGCCGCTCTACGAGCCGATGGAACTTGCTGCGGGGACGGAGATAGAGCTCGACGCGACGCTGGAACGGCTGGTCATACTCGGCTACGAGCGGGTCGACAGGGTCTCCCGCCCAGGCGAGTTCGCGGTGCGAGGTGGGATCGTCGACGTGTTTCCGAGCACCCGCCGCTCGCCCGTGCGGGTGGAGTGGTGGGGGGATGAGATAGAGAGCGTCCGCGCCGTCTCGCTGGCTACGCAGCGCGTCGTACGCGAGCTAGAAGCCGTAACGGTCTACGCCGCGCGCGAAGGCGACCTAGCTGGCCTCGCGGCCACGGACGGGGAACTGCCTGAGGAGGCCCGCCGCGGCGTGCGGGTACCCGGCCTCGACCGGCTCCTGCTCGAGCTGAACCCCGTCTCACCGCGCACGCTGCTGCCCGAGGATGTCCAGATCTGGCTCGAGGAGCCACGGGAAGACGTTTCCGAAGACGTAGAAGGGCTTGTCCATGAGCTCTACGACAGGGGGATGCCTGATCCCGACGTCGAGTTCTCCCTCGGTGAAGAAGGAGAGACGGTTTCGGCTCCACCGGTCGCGGCGTTCGCCGACACGTTGAGGGAGGCGGCCCGCAGGCTCGACGCGCTGGTCGAGGATGGGCTCGCTGTCTTCGTCGCGTGCTCCTCCCGCGGGGAGGCGAGGCGAACGGTGTACGCTTTTGGGGAGATCCACCGCACCATGCGCGAGACTGCGCGGGTCGACGCACAGCTGCCGCCCGGTCTCTACGCTCTGCCCGGCGAGGTCGAGGAGGGGTTTACCTACCCGGACGGCAGGGTTGCGGTCTTCAGGAGGGACTCCCTGCTCGGCCGCAGGCGCGAGGCGCGCCGCCGTACGGGTGGTAGGGCGCTCGCCTCATTCGCTGACCTGAAGGTCGGGGACCTGGTCGTGCACGCCATGCAGGGAATCGGACGCTTCGAGGGGCTGGTGGCCCAGGAAGTCCTCGGTTCCACCCGCGACTACATGCAGGTGAGCTACCGTGGAGGCGACACGCTCTTCGTGCCATACGAGCAGATGGAGCTGTTGCACAAGTACGTGGGGGGCGATGGCGCGCGCCTCGACAAGCTCGGTGGCGCGACGTGGGCGCAGGTTACGGACAGGGTCAGAAAGCGGGTCAAGGCGCTCGCCGGCGAGCTCTTGCGGCTGCACGCGGCGAGGGCCTCGGCCCCTGGCTTCGTTTTCCCCGAAGATGGAGAGTGGGAGAGGGAGCTCGAGGAAGGCTTCCCTTACCAGGAGACCCCAGATCAGGAGTCGGCCATCTCCGCCGTCAAGACGGATATGCAGAGGCCGCACCCGATGGACCGTCTGATCTGCGGGGACGTAGGCTTCGGCAAGACGGAGGTGTCCGTGCGGGCCGCATTCAAGGCGGCTCTCGCCGGCAAGCAGACCATGATGCTCGCCCCGACGACCATCCTCGTGCAGCAACACGAGCGGACCTTTAGAGAGAGGCTCGGTTCCTACGCCGTCAGGGTCGAGAGCCTCTCGCGCTTCACGTTGCCGGCCGATCGGCGCAGGATCCTGGCCGGCTTCCAGGCCGGGGAGGTGGACGTGCTCGTCGGGACGCACGCGCTGCTCGGGTCCGAGGTCAGGCCCAGAGACCTCGGGCTCGTCGTCGTGGACGAGGAGCAGCGCTTCGGCGTAAGGCACAAAGAACGTATCAAAGAGTACAAGACTTCCGTGGACGTACTCACGCTTACGGCGACCCCGATCCCACGCACCATGCAGATGGGCCTGGCCTCCCTGCGAGACATAAGCGTGATCGAGACGCCCCCTGCTGGACGCCGCAGCATCCTCACGCACGTCGGACCCTACGACGAGGAGCTCGTAAAGCATGCCATCGAGCGGGAGGTCGCGCGTGGTGGACAGACCTTCTTCGTCCACAACCGGGTGGAGAGCATAGACGAGGTCGCAGAGAGGCTGCGCGAACTTCTGCCCGGCGTGCGCTTCGTAACCGCGCACGGGCAGATGCCCGAGCGGGCCCTCGAGGGAGTGATGCAGCACTTCCTCGACGGGCAGGCCGATGTCCTGGTCACGACCACCATCGTCGAGAGCGGGCTCGACGTCGCCACGGCGAACACTTTAATCGTCGACCGCTCGGACGCCATGGGGCTCGCCCAACTGTACCAACTTCGGGGCAGGATCGGACGCTCCACGGAGCAGGCCTACGCCTACTTATTCGCCCCTCTGGGGGCGACTGTCGAGTCGCAGAAGCGGCTCGAAGCATTGATGGACTTTACCGAGCTAGGGAGCGGGTTCGCCATCGCCATGCGGGATCTGGAGATCCGGGGCGCGGGCAACCTGCTCGGCGCCGAACAATCGGGGCACATAGCGGCCGTCGGCTTCGAGATGTACCTCACCCTTCTGGAAGAAGCCGTCGCGGCCGCAAGGGGTGAGCCACAAGAGCGGCGCGAGGAGCGGCCTGTTATCGTGGAGCTCAGGCTCGACGCTTATCTACCGCCGGGGTACGTCATGGATGAGATCGAACGCGTGGACCTCTACCGCAGGGCTTCGGGCCTCGGCTCCGTCGCCGAGGTGGAGGACCTGGCTGAGGAGCTCGTCGACCGCTTCGGGGCTCTTCCCGAGCCGGCCAGGAACCTGCTCGGCCTCTCGCGGGTCAAGCTCCTCGCACGCGAGGTTGGAGCCACCTCCGTGACCTACCGTTCAGACAACCTCACCGTCACCGGCGTTACGGCGGGCTCCTCCGCCCCCGCCCTCATAAGGAAGGCTACGGGGGGAACCGTCACGGCGAGGACCGGCAGGACATCGGTCCGCGCCCCCGCGTTGAATCCCCTCGTCCTGGCGGAAGAGTCGCTGCGGGCGCTCGCGCGGGCGGGCTGAACCTGTCATCCTGCGTGCTATAATCCCTGCCGGTCTCTGGCATTCAAACAGCGAGGTTCTTCGTCATCTTGAGCAAGTCTTTCAGGTACAGGATGTTGTACGTCTTATTGTTACTAGGGGTCGCCATGCTCTTCGTGGCGGGCTGCAATCCGGCCGAGCCGGTCGCCAATGTCGACTCCCAGGCCAGGAAAGTGGTGACCTTCGAGGGCGGGGACGTCACCCAGGGGGAGTTGGATGAGTTCGCCGAGCAGAGCGGCGTGCCCAAAGACGATC
>DASSCV010000077.1:0-11574 GCA_035697505.1 Rubrobacter sp. | reverse complement strand
GTGGGGAGGACTGGCGAGAGGTACGTTTCTTCGCCAAGCGCCGTAACCCCCCTCGTAAGGTCCTCGGGTGAGATCATGAACCCAACCCTTATGCCAGGGCTGAGGAGCTTGCTGAACGAGCTCATCGTGATGACGCGCGAGGGGTCTACCTCGCGCAGCAGCGGAACGTCATCGCCCTCGTAGCGCAGCTTGCGATAAGGGATGTCTTCGATCACCCAGAAGCCGTAGCGGTCTGCCAGTTCGACGACCCTCTGACGTTTATCCAGGGAGAGTGTCGCGCCCGCGGGGTTCTGGAAGTCAGGCACGAGGTACAGGAAGGCAGGGACCTCGCGTCCCAGTGCCGCTTCGAGTCGCTCGACGCTTATGCCGTCCTCTTCCAGCGGGATACCCACGGTGCGCGCCCCGCGGCGTCTGAAGGTCTTGATCGCCCGGTCGTAGCTAGGCTGCTCCGTATAGACCGCCGCACCGGGCTTGAGGAGATAAGTGGAGACGAGATCCTGCAACTGCAACGAACCGTTGCCGATCAGAATCTCCTGTGGCGAGACCCCGTATTCGCCGGCAAGTTCTTCGCGCAGCGGCGCGTAGCCGGGTTGTTGGCCGTACTGCAACACGACGTCGGGATTCTCTCTTACCGCCGCGTCGAAGCACACCCTCAGGTCTTCGGTCGGGAACGCCTCCGGCGGTGGGACGCCGCGCGTAAAGACTATCTTATCTGCCACTTTCGCAAGCCTCCGCTTCTAGATCCGGAAAGCCTGCATCATCGCCCGGCCAGCCTCCCAGCGCAACCCCCTGCCCCGTGCATGCCCTGGTACTGGTGGCCTCCAGGCCAGTGCCCACAGAAATCCTGGAGCCGGAGAGCCGCAAGGCGACCGTCCTAAGAGACCTGCTCCATCTGCAGCTCGGTGGGAGATGTATAGGAGAGGCATCCGGGTCCCAGGAGTTGTTTCAGTTCGGCGTGCAGGTCGGAGGAATCGGTGACGTCCCCGATCTTCTCTTCCAGCATCTCGTCGCCGGCGACGAGAAAGATAGGACTTTCCCCGGGATGCCGCAGCAGAAGCTCGAACGCCGCCCTGGCCACCTTCTGTGAGTGGCCGACGAACGTGCCGGCGTCGAGGTACACGGGGTCCGCTCCAGGTTCGAGGTGTAGCTCCTCCATCTCCAGCGCCACGATGCGCGGGATACCCTCTTTCATCTCGACCTTCCCCTTGACCTTGAGGACCGCGTCCTCGCGCACGCACGCTGACCATTTGGCGTAGACCCGCGGGAAGACCATAACCTCGGCCAGGCCCCGCGTGTCGTCGAGCTGGAGCATGGCCATCATGTCGCCCTTGCGCGTTGTGTTGGTCCGCACCGAGGTCGCGAGCCCTCCGACCCACACGATCGCTCCGTCCTTGCAACCTTCGAGATCCGAGACCGTCGTGTTCGTATGTTTTTTGAGCTTGTGCAGAACGGGACGCAAGGGATGGTCGGAGACGTAGAGGCCAAGGGCCTCTTTCTCCCATTCCAGGCTCTCGCGCTGGTCTTCCTCCACGTCTGGAAACTCGGGCCTCGGCGGCGCGAGCTCAGACGCATCGAACATCGAGAACTGGTCCTCGTGCGCACCTTTCAAGCCCCTTGTGGACCGTTCGACGGCCTTGGCGTGGACCGCGACCATAGCGGCCCGCGAGGGACCGACGTTGTCGAAGGCGCCGCACTTGATGAGGGATTCCAGCGTCCGCTTGTTGTAGGTCTTGGGGTCGACGCGCTCGCAGAAGTCGAACATGTCCTGGAAGGGACCGTCCCCCTCCCTGGCGGCGATGATCGAATCGACGCAAGAGTCCCCGACGTTCTTGACGGCGGAGAGCCCGAAACGGATGGTCTCCCCGACCACCGTAAAGCGGCGGCCGCTTTCGTTTACGTCGGGCGGGAGGACCTGTATCTTCATCGCCCTGGCCTCAGCGACGTACTGGGGCACCCTGTCTTTGGTGTTCATCACGCTGCTCATTAGGGCGGCCATGTACGCCTGAGGGTAGTGGGCCTTGAGGTATGCGGTCTGGAAGGCCAGAAACGAGTAGCATGCGCTGTGACTCTTGTTGAAAGAGTATCCTCCGGCCTTCTCCATCCAGTTCCATAGCTCCTCGGCGCCGTCCGTAGAGACGCCGTTCGCCGCACATCCGGCCATGAACTTGTCCCTGAGCGTGGCGAGCATCGCCGCGTTCTTCTTGCCTATGGCCTTGCGCAGCGTGTCGGCCTCGCCCGGAGTAAATCCCCCCAGAGACTTGGAGATCTCCATCAGCTGCTCCTGGTAGGCGGCGACGCCGTAGGTAGGCTCCAGGATCGGCTTTAGGCGCTCGTCCAGGTACCTGACGCTCTCTGGGTCGTGCTTGCCGCGCTTGAAGTTGGGGATGTAGTCCATCGGACCCG
This sequence comes from Rubrobacter sp., assembly GCA_035697505.1. Classification (GTDB taxonomy): domain Bacteria; phylum Actinomycetota; class Rubrobacteria; order Rubrobacterales; family Rubrobacteraceae; genus Rubrobacter_D. The sequence continues at coordinate 9,171 of DASSCV010000077.1, read as the reverse complement.
GTCGGTAGAGCGCGTTCAAAGCGACAAGGTCATCGAAGCGGTCGGGCCTGACCTCCTGTAGCATCCGCTGCATCCCGCTCGACTCGAACTGGAAGACCCCGAAAGTATCTCCCCTGGCGAAGAGCTTCAGAGTCTTTTCGTCGTCAAGAGCGATAGAACGGATGTCGGGTTCTTCGCCGCCGCCCCTGCGGATGGTCTCGAGGGTCTCTTCGATCACATCGAGGTTCCTCAAGCCAAGAAAGTCTACTTTCAGGAGTCCTAACGCCTCCACGTCGGACATGGGATGCTGGACCATGACGGACCCCTCGTCCCTGGCGACGCGCTGTAGGGGCACTATGTCGGTGAGCGGCTCCTCCGAGATGACGACGCCAGCGGCGTGGGTCCCCGCGTGGCGGGCGAAACCCTCTATCTCGAAGGCGGTATCCAGGACCTGCTTCGCGGCCTCATCCTGCTGGACGAACTTGATGATCTCACGGGCAGGACCCTGGTGTTTATCCCCGGCGACATAGGAGCCGTTCTCCGGACGCAACACGTCGCGGAGCGTGGTCCCGACGGGCTTCTCGGGGATGAACTTGGCCAGTTTGTCCGTGTCCGAGTAAGGGTACTGGTAGATCCGTCCCGAGTCCCTGATGGCCGCCTTCGCACCGATTGTCCCGAACGTGATGATCTGGGCGACGTGCTCATGGCCACCGTACTTGTCCGTGACGTAGCGCATCACCTCAGAGCGGCCCGACACCGAGAAGTCTATGTCCACATCAGGCATGTTGATGCGGTCCGGATTCAAAAAGCGCTCGAAGAGCAGAGAATATTGCAGAGGATCGAGGTCTGTGATCTCCAGCGCGTAGGCGACGATGGATCCGGCCGCCGATCCCCGTCCGGGCCCCACCGCGATCTTCCTGTCCTTCGCGTACTTGACGAAGTCCCAGACGATCAGGAAGTAGTCGGCGAAGCCCATCTTCTCTATGGTCTCCAGCTCGAACTCCAGCCTGCTGAGCACTTCCCGGCTCTTCGCCCTCCCGCCGTAACGCTTTGCAAGACCCCGCTCGCACTGTTCACGAAGGTACTGGTCGGCCGTGTAGCCTTCTGGCTTGGGGAAGTTCGGCAGGCGTGTCTTGCCGAGCTCTATTCCGACGTCCTCGACACTTTCGACGACCTTGACCGTATTCTCCAGCGCCTCGGGATGGTCGGGGAAGATCCTGGCCATCTCATCTACGGTTTTGATGTAGAACTCCTCGCCCGAGAACTTCATCCTGTTGGGGTCGTTGTAGAACTTGCCCGTCCCGATGCACAGCAGCACGTCGTGCATCCTTGCGTCGTTCCGCGTGGTGTAGTGCGAATCATTGGCCGCAATGAGCGGAATGCCGGTCTCCTTGTGGAGCCTGAAGAGACCATCGTTGACGCGCCGCTGCTGTTCGATGCCGTGGTCCTGCATCTCCAGATAAACGTCGTCGAAGATCCCAGCGTATTCGAGCAGGAGCCTTCGCGCCTCTTCTGGACGACCCTCCAGGATCCTGGTTGGCACCTCTGCCGAGAGGCAGCCGGAGAGGCAGATGATCCCACGCCCGTACGTCCTCAACATCTCCATGTCGACCCGCGGCTTGTAGTAGAAGCCCTCTAGAAACCCACACGTCGAAAGCTTCATGAGGTTCCTGTACCCCTCGGCAGTCCTGGCGATGAGCGTGAGGTGGTAGTAAGGGGCGCGGCTGCGGTCATTCCGATCGGCCGTGACGTAGACCTCGCAACCCAACAGAGGCTTTATGCCAGCGTCCCTTGCCTCTTTGTAGAACTTGACCGCGCCGTACATCACGCCGTGGTCCGTAAGCGCGAGCCCAGGCATCCCCTGGTCCCTGGCAAAGGAGATGAGATCCTTGATCCGGCTCGCCCCGTCGAGCATCGAATACTCAGAGTGACAGTGCAAGTGCGCGAAAGCGCCGCCCGACGTAACCGCCAACCTTCCTCCCTCTACTTCCGGGTTTCGGCGACGCCCCGGAAAGTGCGCCGCCGGTCACCTGTTCTCCCCGTCGATACCCGACGCGGGCTACTATAAGGCACGAAGCCACAGGTTGTCCAGAGTACCTCGACCACAAGTTGAGGCATGTTTTGCAGGACTTTTCATTTAGGGTTCGGGTTACAGGCTTCAGGTATCAGGTTAGAGTGCTTGGGATGCCAGGGCCGCTGGCAGGCAAGTCTGTCAGGTATTGCGGGGCTGTTTTGGCGGGTTGGATGGCGGGATCGGGTCAGGTGTCAAGGGATTACCTGACGGTTTATGCCTGTAACCTGAAGCTTTACTCCTCGTCGTCTTTCCACAGAAACCAGTTCAGAGCTATCTGGGCGCTGAGGACGGCGAACAGAAGGGCGAAGAGGCCGTGGCTGAAATCGTGGCGCCAGGCGGTGTAGACGACGAGGGCGCATGAGACGGCGAGGGCCGAGACGACGAAGAGGAGGGTGAGCCCGAGCACCAAGGCACGGAGTGCTCTTCTGACGATACCTTCCTGGCGGTCTCGGCTCTGTGGCAGGCCGGCGCCGCGCGCCATGGGTTCAGTCCTTTTTCCCTGGGCTGGTGGAGGACTCGGCGGGCTTCTCTTTGCTCTTCTTCGCTTCCGAGGGTGTCCCGTTGTCGCTCTTGGAGGTGTCTTTCTGTGCGGCCTCCTTCGGACCCTTCTTGCTGTAGTCTGTGGAGTAGAAGCCCGAGCCCTTGAACGAGATACTGACGGGATGGAGGACTTTCCTGACCGGGGCGCCGCACTCGACGCAGGTCGCGAGGGGGTCTTCGGACAGCTTCTGCATCACGTCGAAGACGTGCCCGTTCTCACACTTGTATTCGTAGATCGGCATCCAGCCTCCATTTTAGGTGCTCGTGATTCCAGATTATACAGGCTGGATAGACTTTCGGTCCCGTCCGAGCGGCTATCGTTGACGCTTGCCCGGGTCGAGTTCCCCCGAGCCGAAGTCCTGCCTCAGGTGCTGACGCGCGGCCTCGACGAGCCTGGGATCGGCACTGATCTCCTCTATCTCCAGGGGCGAAGCGTTACGCCGCACATACTCTTCCTCTACCACGTCGCCAAGGTGCGCCCCCTCGCCCAGGCGGTGGATGATGTACTCTACGACCCTCTCCTCCCGTGCGGAAGGCTGATTGCGGCCAAACAACCTGTCCCAGAAGGATCTCTTTTCGCCTTGTGGCATGCTTCTCTCCTCACCGCGGGTATCGTCCCACACCGAAGTTTACCCACTTGCAGGTTCTCCGTACAGGGCATCAAGGGCCGAACTGCGCCTCTATAACGGGTCTCTACGCCCGCGCGTGGACGCCGACGAGTGACTCGGCGATCTGGACGGCGTTCGTCGCCGCGCCCTTGAGTAGGTTGTCTGCGACGCACCAGTACTGGACCACACACCCCTCCACACGTACCCGCCCGACGTAGGTCCCATCCTCACCGGCGACCTCGAGCGGCGTCGGGAGGTCGTCCGAGGCCTCGACGCCGGGCGCGGCCCCTAGCGCTTGGAGTACCCTTGAAAGCGTCGCTACGCGCTCCGTCTCGACGTAGATGCTCTCGGCGTGGCCCGTGTGGACCGGAATCCTGACGGCGGTCGCGAAGACGGGAAGGTTGGGTAAAGAGAGGATCTTACGTGTCTCCTCCCTCATCTTGGTCTCCTCGGTCGTGTATCCGTCGTCGCCGAGGCCCCCGATCTGGGGTATGGCGTTCCCGACTATGGGCCTTGCGAACGCGTCCTCCCTACCGTTCTCCAACGCCTCGACTCCGCTGCGTCCCGCGCCAGAGACGGACTGGTAGGTCGAGACCACGACCTTATTCAGTCCGAACTCGCGAGCGAGCGGCGCCAGCGTGACGACCATCTGGATGGTGGAGCAGTTGGCGTTGGCGATGAGACCTTCGTGGACCGCGAGCGCACCCACGTTTACCTCGGGGACGACGAGGGGCACCTTCGGGTCGAGTCTGAAGTCGCTGCCATTATCGATGACGACGGCGCCGCGCGAGATCGCCTCATCAGCCAGCTGGACAGCGGCCCCTTTCTCGCCTTCCGTACCGGCGAAGAAGGCGATGTCAACGCCCTCGAAGGCCTGCGGCTCGGCCATCCCGACCTCGAACGTCTCCCCAGCGAGCACCGCGGTCCTGGCGCTCCTGGCCAGGATGCGCAACTCTTTCAGCGGGAAGTCCCTGCGCCTAAGCTCGGCGACCAGCCTGTCCCCCACGAGCCCCGCCCCTACGACAGCTACCGTATACCTATCACCCATAAAATCCTCCACCAGAAACAACCTATAGAGCCTTGTGCGCGATGTCCAGCAGGTCCCATACTACGCCGCTAGCCGTGCGTTGCGGTCCCGCGCCTGGCCCGCGCACGGTGAGGGTAACATCCGAGTAACGGCGCGTGCGGAAGTCGAAGACGTTTTCGGGGCCGCTTATGGGTCCAAAAGGACTCTCCACAGGCGTATCCTGCAGCCCGACCGTGACGGGCCCATTCTTCGGGATACAGACCAGGTAGCGAAGCATATGGTGTTTTTCGACAGCAAGAAGGCGCGCGGCGAACATCTCGTCGTGCTCCGGGAGACGCTCCATGAATTCCGTCAGCGGGACGGCTTCCAGGCCTTCCGGGACCAGTGACTCGTAGGGGATCTCGTGTGGTTCGATCTCCCTCCCCATCATGCGCGCCAGGATGATGGCTTTGCGAGCCACGTCGAGCCCCGAGAGGTCGTCCCTTGGGTCGGGCTCGGCGTAGTGGAGATCGACCGCCTCCCTTACCGCTTCGGAGAAGGACCGGCCGCCCTCGACCGCGCTCATGACGAAACCCAGGGTGCCGCTCGGGCTCGCCTGTATCTCCAGTATCTCGTCCCCTGTCTCGAGCAGGCCTCCTATGGTCGCAATTATGGGCATGCCAGCACCTACCGTGGCCTCGTGCCAGAGACGGTCCGGGATCATACGCATGAGCTGGCGGTACTGGGCCGTGCTGCCCGAGAGCGGTCCTTTGTTGGAGAGCACGAGATAAGCCCCGCCCTTTATGCCAAGCACATCGAGGTCGAAGGTGCCGCCGTGTACGGCCACGTCCACGACTACCCGCGTGAAGCCGGGCTCGGGTTCCGAGCCGAGCACACCTTCGAGCGCCTCGACCCCCAGCTCGGCTAGCGTGCCACCCTCCTCCTTGAGACGTAGCGCCTGCGGGAGCAACTCCTCTCCGACCAGCGCACCGGACGTATCCGAGACGGCGCGATACCTCACCTCGATACCGTGGCGTTCCAGCCAGCGTTTGCGCTCTTCCAGGACGATCTGGGCGACGGCCCGCCCGACGTGCCCCAGGCCAAGCTGGACGATCTCCAGTCGCCTCACGCTACCTCTTCGCCGGCGAAGTCTCCTGCGGGTGGGATCAGGCACGCGTGCAGCGCACGCAGCGCCTGGAGGCCCACGTCGGCTGACACAACGAACACGAGCCCGGCGGCCGCGATGCCGAAGTGCTGCACGGGGATGCCCGCCTCGCGCAGGCAACGCCGGCCGCGGGCAAGATCCTCTTCATCCGGCGTGCCGATGCAGACGACCATCGCGGCCCTTCCCTCGCGGCCGTCCGTACAAGGGATCTCCATGGCCACGTTCTGCCTTAGCGCCACGCAGCGGACGCCGGCCCCGGGATCGAAGCCTGTGACGTGTGTGCCCGCGCCGTCTGGAGCGAACGTGTTGCGGACGAAGACTTCGATGCCGGCCTCGGAGGCAGGCTCCATGGTCCTTGGATGCAGGACCTTCGCGCCGAGGCCGGCGAAGATGCCGGCCTCCCTGTAAGAGAGGCGCGGCATCAAGGAGGCCTCGGGGACGAGCCGCGGGTCCGCGTCCAAAACGCCGGCAACGTCGGACATGATCCAGACCTCATCAGAGCCGAGCGCACGTCCCAGCACTGTTGCAGAGAGGTCAGAGCCCCCCCTGCCAAGCGTCGTAGGCAGACCCCCTGGGGAGCGTCCTACATAGCCAGGCACGACAGCGACAAGCCCCCCTTCGAGCAGTGGCGAGACGTAGCGTGCCGAGCGTTCGCGCGTAGCTGCCGGGTCCACCTCGGCCTCCCCGAAACGTGTATCTGTGGCAATGGGGTCGTCGGCGGCGACCCCGGCGGGCACCCCCTGGCTGCTGATCGCCCCTGCCAGAATCTCCGCTGACAGGCGCTCTCCGTAGACCGCGATCTCATCCCGGCGCGCCTTCACGTTGTCGGAAGGCGCCCCGATGACCTCCTCGAGCTCGCCAAGCTGGTCGACTAAGCGCCCTTCTACCCCTGGCAGATGCTCGGCGGCCACAGCCTCGCGGGCGGCGAGCAGGTGCCGTTCGGCAAGTATACGGCGGAGCTCCGCTATGGAGGCCCCGTGCGTCTCGTCCTCCAGGGCCCGCCTTACCCAACCCGAGCTCATCCTCGCGTAGCCGAGTAATGTGTCTGTCGTACCACTCATCGCAGAGACGACAACGACTACAGGGTTATCCCCGGCAGCCTCGGTGGCGATGCGGGCGGCGCGGACGAACTGCGCGCCGCCTCCCACCGAAGTACCCCCGAACTTTATGACCAGAGGTCTCTTCAGAGGGCTCACGCTCCGTTCAGCGCTCTATCGAGGTCGTACAGTATGTCGTCGATGGATTCCAGGCCGACGGAGAGCCTGACGTAGTCATCCGTGACGCCGGTGGATTTCTGCTCGTCGATCGAGAGCTGCGAGTGGGTCGTGGAGGCCGGGTGTATGACCAGGCTCTTCGCGTCGCCGACATTCGCAAGCAGGCTGTGCAGCTCGAGCCCGTCTATAAAGCGTTTGCCGGCTTCGAGGCCGCCTTCGATGCCGAAACCGAGGATCGCACCGAATAGACCTTCTTTGTGGTACTTCGCCGCCAACTCGTGCGAGGGATGGTCCGTGAGGCCAGGGTAGTTCACCCAGCTCACCTTGGGGTGACCTTGCAGGAACTCGGCGACAGCCTGCGCGTTCGTCGAGTGGCGCTCCATCCTCAAGGGCAGCGTCTCCAGGCCCTGCAAGAAGAGGAAGCTGTTGAACGGGCTGAGGGCGGGACCCCAGTCTCTGAGCATCTGGACGCGGGCCTTCAAGATAAACGAAAGCTCGCCGAGCGTGGGGTAGATCTCCAGCCCGTGGTAGGAGGGGTCGGGGTCGGTGAACCCGGGGAACTTCCCGTTGTCCCAGGGGAAGGTGCCGCCGTCCACTATGACACCGCCGATCGACGTACCGTGCCCGCCGATGAATTTGGTCGCAGAGTGGACCACGATGTCAGCCCCGTGCTCCAGAGGGTTGACCAGGTAGGGCGAAGGCAGGGTGTTGTCGATTATGAGCGGGACGCCGGCGTCGTGCGCCACAGCCGCAGCCCCCTCGATATCTAGGGTGTTGAGCGCGGGGTTCCCTATGGTCTCGGCGTACAAGGCTTTGGTCCTGTCGGTGATCGCCGCGCGTAGACTATCAAGGTCCGTCGAGTCTGCGAACTTTACGTCGATACCGACCTTGGGCAGCGTGTAGTGGAACTGGTTATAGGTGCCGCCGTAGAGCTCCGCCGCGGAGACGAGCTCATCGCCCGCTCCCATGATGTTCAGGATCGCAAGCCCCTGGGCGGCCTGGCCAGATGCCGTTGCGAGGGCACCCACGCCCTTCTCCAGCGCTGCGACCCGCTTCTCGAATACGTCGGTCGTGGGGTTCATGATCCTGGTGTAGATGTTGCCCTCTTCGGCGAGCGAGAACAGGTTCGCCGCGTGGTCCGTGTCGTTGAAGACGTAGGAGGTCGACTGGTAGATGGGAACTGCCCGCGCCGTCGTGGCCGAGTCGACCTCCTGCCCGGCGTGCAAAGCCAGGGTGTCGAACCCATAGTCGCGCTCCTGGATCTTCTGGTCTGCTGTGTCGGTCATCGTCGCTCCCTTTCTAGAGTACTCAGGCTACAGGTATCAGGTATCGGCTTTTCTTGCTATGAACGGTTGTATCGCTTCTGTGAGTTCTTTCCAGTCCTTCAAGAAGGCGTCGTGGCCGCTCAGTGTATCTATCTCGGCGTACTGTGCCTGCGCACCGGCCATTCTTGCACCCTCGGCGGCGGCTCTTACTTCGGCGGCGGGGAAGAGCCAGTCGCTTGTGATCCCAACGAAGAGCACCTCGGCCTGGATACGCGAGTATGCCTCTTCCTCGGATTCGTAGCCGTTTGCTACGTCGTAGAGGTCCATCGCCCTGGAGAGGTAGAGGTAGGAGTTGGCGTCGAAGCGGCCGGTGAGCTCCCTGCCCTGGTAGTGCAGGTAGCTCTCGATCTCGAACCTTCCACCGAACTCGGGGTGAAGCGCGGGCCGTCCCGCGGGCCTCCGGGCGAATCTCTCCCATTGCCCGGCGGCGCTCTGGTAGGTCATCATTCCCGCCATCCTGGCGATGGCGAGCCCCCTATCTGGCCTCCTTCCCGTGCCGTAGTAGTCACCGTCTTGCCAGTCAGGGTCGGCCATGATAGCGCGGCGTCCGATCTCGCTCATCCCGACACCCTGCGGCCCTAGAGCCCCGGTGGCCGCCACGGGTATGGCCTTCTTCACGAAGTCGGGGAACTCCACGGCCCACTCCAGCGCCTGCTGCCCACCGATGGAACCTCCGGCGACGAGGAACAGCCTGCGCACGCCAAGATCGTCGAGCAACCGCCTCTGCGCCCTGACCATGTCCCTGATGGTGACCACCGGAAAGCGCATCCCGTAGGGTCGCCGCGTCCTCGGTTCAGTGGAGGCTGGTCCGGTGCTACCCGAGCAGCCTCCGATGACGTTCGAGCAGACGACGAAGTACTTTTCGGTGTCCAGGGCCAGCCCTGGCCCGACCATGGGGTCCCACCAGCCGCCGCGTCTGTACCCTTCGGAGGGGCCTCCCGCGGCGTGCGAGTCTCCGGTCAGGGCGTGAACGAGCAATACGGCGTTATCGGCGTCGTCGTCGAGCTCGCCCCAGGTCTCGTAGGCCAGGGTGACGTCCCGCAGGCTTCCGCCGAGTTCGGGCTCGAAGGAGCCTATGCGGTGGGATCGTAGGGCCGGGGCCTGGCTAGCGCCGGCCCTCTGGTCTAGTGTCATACTCGGTAGTAATGCGGCCTCCTTCTGTGATCGGGTTCTACGCCTCTCGCGCAACCCGCTCGTAGAAGAGGCTGCCCACCTCTCCCCACATCTTCCAGAACGGTAATGACCGTCCTGCTGGACTTG
>DASSCV010000076.1:0-3516 GCA_035697505.1 Rubrobacter sp. | reverse complement strand
CCCATAGCAGGCCAGACCTTTACCGACTCGGGCAGCGGCTCTTGCCACTCGCCTTCCTTGGGGAACCGTCACGATAACGCCAGTGATGACGCCGACAACAATGACGGCGACTAAGTAGAGGCTCTCCCCTCTGCCCGAACCAGAGGAGTAACGGCAGCCTTATAGAGTCAGAAGGGCCGGAGCCCGGAACGCGAAGGCTCCGGCCCTTCTTCTTACTCCTATTCACCGAATTGCGGGAAGGGTAATTCTCAGAAGTTCATATCGAGGAGACTGCATGGATCAGTGCTCTTGTCACCATTTGCCCGCTGTAAACCCTATCGTCTCCAAAAGGTCACCCACTATACCTAGCACTGCCGCATGAATATGCCTCAGAGTGCATAGGTGCGGGTGCCTGATCGCTAAGTTCTGGCCAACTCCAAGCGCTGGGTGCCGTCCTTTGTGAGTAGGGCTCGAAACATCAACTCGGGTGTCGCCAGTGTTTGTAAATTAGAACCAAGACGCACCGTGGGTTCAGGATAAGCAGGTCGTCCAGCAGTATCCATTGCGCGACCTCCTCGGTCAGCCTACGATGGTCTTTGGTCATCCTCTCCCCCTGTAGGTAGCAGGCTTCGACAACCGACTATCTTGGAGGATGATGGCCCTTCTTCGCTAGCGGCTCACTAATCTGGAGAACTCTACGGGCACAACGTAATGTATGATGACCTCGGTAGCCGATGTAGTGTTTTACGGAGGATCATCCAACGGAGGAATGCGGTGACGAGAAGGATGTGCCATCTGGCCCATGTGCCTTACCCGAGCCGGGCTTATTCTGCGATCGTTATCTGAACCAAAAGGAGCGCAAAGGGTCTTTCAGAGGTGATTCTAAGTCGCAGATTTTGGGTGCGTTCGGTGGTAATCGTTGGCGTGATCGTCATGCTAACGGGCGTAGGTTTCAGCCAACAACTCTCCTTTAGGCCGCATCCCAAGTGCCCGCAGGGAACGACCGCCGCGAAAACGCAAAGCAAGCTGTGGTTCAACGACGGCGCTTGGTGGGGGATACTTTTCGACCGTTCATCCGAGCAGTTCCGCATCTACCGCTACGACCAGGTGAAAGACGCCTGGAGCGATACCGGCAGGCTCGTCGATGGGCGCAACACCTCAAGGGCCGATGCCCTATGGGACGATGGCCATCTCTACGTGGTCAGCGCCGGGACCGAAGCCAGCCTGCACACAGACAGCGCCCGCTTTCTACGCTACAGCTACGATCCCTCGACCAACCGCTACTCGCTGGATGAGGGCTTCCCTGTAACCATAACTGAGGGTGGTATGGAGGCCATCACGGTCGCGAGGGACACCACTGGCAAGCTCTGGGCCACCTACACCCAGAATACGCAAGACGGCGAGTTGCGTCGCGTCTACGTAACCCACACAGTGGGAAGCGACGCTTCGAAGTGGATCGAGCCTTTCGTCCCATCTCTTGAGGGCACGACCGTAAGCATCGATGACGTCTCGGGGATCGTCGCCTTCGGCTCCAAGATCGGCCTGGCGTGGAGCAACCAGTACGACGAGTCAGGCAAGTCCGGCTATTACTTCGCCACCCACACCGACGGGGATCCCGATGGCGCCTGGCAACCAGACAACATCGTTCTCGGATCGTCCATGGCTAACGATCACATCAATCTCAAGGCCGATTCAGAGGGGCGGGTCTTCGCCACGCTGAAGACCAGACGCGACCGTATAAACCCGAACCCGAAAGCGCCGTACAGCATGCTATGGATACGTAACCAAGAAGGCACCTGGACCAGCCACGTCTTCGGCACAGTGGCAGACTCCCACACGCGTACGCAATTGCTAATAGACGAAGAGCAGCGCCTGCTCTACATGTTCGGCACGTCCCCCACCTGTGCCGGAGGAAATATCTACTATAAGCGCACTGACCTGAACGACATTTCCTTCGAGGACGGCCGGGGAACTCTGTTGATGAAAGGGCCAAACGGGAAAAAGATCGGTGACGCCACCTCCACGAAGCAGACCATCGACGATACCACAGAGGCTTTGGTGGTAGCGTCGGACACACTGGGCGGCACCGCGGGGCTCGATTACAACTACCGCAACGTCTATTACAATGTGATCGACCCCCGCAGCCAGAAGAGGCTTTTCCCAGACGGATCGCGAGTAACGACCGGTACCTCGACCCTCGCCGAGGTTCCGACGGAACGCGGGCAGAGGTGAGCCCGTCGTACCAGGCACTCCTCTCGCTTCCGAGCCCGCCCTCGCCGGTTATCTTCGAGGCTGGGCCGTTCGTACTGCGTTACTATGGGCTGTTCGTCGTGCTGGGCATAGTGATCGGCACCTGGGTTACGGGGCGGGAGCTCGCGCGCCGGGGCTACGACGGTGTCCTGGCGCTCGAGTCGCTCTACTTTGTCATTCCATTCGGCCTCGTCGGAGCCCGCCTCTACCACGTCGCCACCGACTACGATCAATACAGCGACCGCTTTGCCAAGGTCTTCTACTTCTGGTTTGGGGGCTGGGGGATCTACGGCGCGGTTGCAGGCGGCTTTCTGGGCTTGCTCCTCTTTAGCCGGTACCGTGGCATAAACGCGCTCACCTTCGCCGACGCTGCCGCTCCGGGTCTCGCCCTGGGACAGGCCATAGGACGCTGGGGCAACTACTTTAACCAGGAGCTTTTCGGAAGGCCCTCGGATTTGCCCTGGGCCATACGGATAGCGCCGGAGAACCGAATCGCACCGATTGGGCCCACGCGCTTCGCCGACGCCACCTCCTTCCACCCGACCTTTTTCTACGAGTCGGTGTGGGACGTGCTTGTGTGCCTGGTCCTGCTCTGGGTGGCCCGCCGCTTCGCAGATCGCCTCAAGAACGGCGACGTCTTCGTGCTCTACGTGAGTATCTACTCGGTGGGGCGCTTCTTTGTGGAAACCCTGCGCATCGACCCGGCCTTCATCATAGGGACCTCCTTCCGTGGCAACCTCTTGGTCAGCGGCATCCTGGCTTTAGGTTTCGTCCTGGTTTTGGTCCTCAGGCACTCCCGCACGTACCAAAAACGCTCCGAACCGGGCTGATGAGGATGTTTTGGGGCGACTCCGCCACTAACAAGCGCGAGGAGAAAGGCCTCCACCGTTTGGGCCTGACGATAATCCTAGCCCTGTCCGTCTTCTTGAATCTCTCCTGGCTGACGAGCGAGGAGTACGCCAATGTCTACTACGCTGCCACCGTCAAGAACATGCTCACCAGCTACCACAACTTTTTCTTCGCCTCCTACGACGCGGGTTTTGTGTCTGTGGACAAGCCCCCTTTGGGATTCTGGATACAGGCGACCAACGCTTATCTGTTCGGCTTCCACGGATGGAGCCTTCTGCTCCCCCAGGCGCTCGCTGGGGTTCTCTGTGTGGCCCTGCTCTACCACCTGGTGGGCCGCAGCTTCGGGACAGCGGCGGGTTTGCTAGCAGCGCTCGCCCTGGCTCTCAGCCCGATCAGCGTCGCCACAAACCGCCACAACAACCTCGAGAGCTTGCTGGT